>JAYULM010000072.1:0-1399 GCA_043763605.1 Armatimonadota bacterium
GGTCAAGGGGCGGAACGTAATCCGCGCGAGTTGAACGGTTCAGCGTAGCCCGGACCCGCAGGGTCTACAGCCGAAGGCTTCCAGCGGAACCCTTCAGGGTCCGATCACCGTTCGAGGGCAGTGTGCAAGAGAAACAACGATGGACACAATAAAGACAGCCGAGAAATACGGGATCAGCCGCGAATTAGTGGAGGAGTTGCTGACCAAACTGCGGCATACCGGCGGCAAGCAAGCGCAGTTTTCCGACGAGGCGTTGGGCGGAATGGGGCAATGGTCCACCGGCATGGTGATGATCGGTCGCATGGGCGACGACGTGCTGAAAACGAAAGTGAACGCGCTTCTGACCGAGTTGGCGGAGTCCGTCCGCTCCGAAACGCCGGGCGAAGGCGGGGTGGCGACTCACGAACCGCGCGCCAAACCCTCGGAATCCGTGCCTTCTGCCACCGCCGCTGGTTCGCAGAACGGGATGCGCTACGCCTATTTCGCCGCCCACAACCGACTGGTGATCACGCGGGACGGCGCGGAAAAAATCTACGACGCGACCGGGTACCCGATCAGCGGGGTGGCGCAGGATCAGTCGTCCGGCGCGGCGGGGACACTCCGGTTTACAACCGCGAGCGGCGACACGGTGGGTCTTGATACACTGAAACAGGTTTCGTAGGGTCGGTATGTCGTCATCTGTGTTTTTGGGGGACCGCGCCCTGCCGGTTTTGCAGGAGGAGATCCGCGCGTGCCGCAAATGCGAGGCGGCGGGCTACATCACCGAAGCGCGCCCACTGACGCGGGGGACGGCAGATACACAGGTATTCATCATCGGGCAGGCACCGTCGCGCACCGACCACGAGTCCGGCGGCATGTATCTCGGTCCGGCGGGGCGCAAATTGCGCGGCTGGTTCATGCAAGCCGGTTTCGCGGAAGCCGACTTCGGCACCCGGATCTACTTCGCCGCGATCACGAAATGCTTCCCCGGGCGCAAGCCGGGGATGTCCACGGATCGCCTGCCGAGTCGTCCCGAGCAAGCCCTGTGCCGCCCGTGGCTCGACGCCGAACTCGCCGTCGTCCAGCCGCCGGTTCTGGTACTCTTCGGCGGACTTGCCATCGCGACGTTTCTGTCCCGTGCCCCGCTTTCCGAACTCATTGGCAATGTGTATGTGGTAGACGGGCGCACCGTAATTCCGCTCCCGCACTCTTCGGGCGCGAGCACATGGCTGAACGCACCGGAGAATCGGGAGAAATTAGAGCAGGCGATCAGCCGACTTCGTGCCGCGCGACTGGGATTGGAATACCGAACCGGACGCTGAAGGGTTCCGGTGGAAGCCTTCGGCTGTAGACGCTTCGCGTCACCGGGGGCTTACCGTTCGCGCGGCAACCGTTCGCAACCAGTGACGCGAAGCGTCTA
>JAYULM010000073.1:0-4866 GCA_043763605.1 Armatimonadota bacterium
AGCGGGGCCAGAGGCTGCGAGACGCTTCCCAAACCCGCAGGGTTCCCGCCGAAGGCGCATAGCGGAACGGTTCACCGTCCGAAGCACCAACACCCAAAACCCAAAACCCAAAACCTAACTCACGCCCGCGAAGCGCGACCCGGCGGCGTCCCAGTTCACCGTGTTCCACCAGGCTTTCAAATAGTCGGGGCGGCGGTTCTGGTACTTCAGATAGTACGCGTGCTCCCACACGTCGTTGCCCAGGATCGGGTACAGCCCGCCGTATTCCGCCATCATCGGGTTGTCCTGGTTCGGCGTCGAAAGGATCTGCAGTTTGCCGTCCCTGCCCCGCGCGAGCCAGACCCACCCCGCGCCGAACCGCTTCGCCCCGGCGTCGTTGAACGCCACCTGCAGGTTTGCAAGGGAGCCGAACGTCGCTGTGATGGCTTCCGCGAGCGGTCCCGTCGGTGCGCCCCCGCCTTTCGGCTTCATCAGATTCCAGAACATCGAATGGTTGACATGCCCGCCCGCGTTGTTGCGTACCGCCATACGGATCGGTTCGGGCACCTGATCCAGCGTCAGGAGCAGTGTTTCCGGCGACTTCGCCGCCAGTTCGGGGGCTTTCGCGACCGCGTCGTTCAGATTTTTCACGTACGTCGCGTGGTGCTTGCCGTGGTGCGTTTCCATCGTCTTTTTGTCGATGAACGGTTCCAGTGCGCCCGGCTTGTACGTGAGCGGCGGCAACGTGTAGGGTCCCTTGCCGGTATCGGGCGTGTTCTTGTCCTGGGCGTGTGCCATTCGCGTGAGCAGTGCCGACGCGGGCAGGGAAAAGAGGACGGTGCGCAACACGGCGCGGCGGTTCAGCGATGCATTCATGGGGTGCTTGGCTCCATTCAGGTTGGTGAAACGAAAGATTGTATTTCGAGTGTACCCAACGTCGCCCCGAAACGCATCCGGTCGCGCTCACAACAGTTCGGCGACACTTCCCGCGTCGGCTCCCGCCCGCCACGCGGCGTCGAAGACATCCGCGCCGAGCGACCGACGCAGTTCCCGTTGTTCGTCGCGGTACAGCGACCGGGCGGCGGGTGCCAACGGCAAGCCGTTTCTCTCGCTCCACGCCGAGATCGCGCCGTGAATCCGGGTCGCGGCGACCTCGTCCTTGCGCGCCCGCAACAATACGGCGAAATCCGCAAGCACGATACGGACGCGGGGTCCGAACGCGTTCAGGCTGATCTGTAACGCGAGTGTCAATGCTTCCCGGTGGGCGTCTTCGGACTCCGTCAGTCGATTCAGAAGCCGGAGCGTGACGCCTTCCTGGTTACGGATCAACGCCTCCTCCAGAACCGCACCGACGGATCGCGCGACGGCGCATCCTTCCCGCAACCGCGCCTGGGACGCTTCCAGGTCGCCGCAGTGACGGTACGCCTCGCCCAGTTCGAGAAGCGCGGTCGCCCGGGTGAGGATGTCGCCGGTCTCCTCGGACAGGGCAAGCAGGGTCTCGCATCGCGCGACGCGCTCCTCACCACTCTCCTCCGGCGCGCCGCACCAGCCACACTGATGGATCAGCGCGGTCCGCTCCAATAGATCCCCGGCGGACGCGACTTCCCGCAGGGCTTCGCGAAGCAGTGCGCGCGCCAGCGGGTAATCTTCCGCGTAGTGAGCGGCGAGGGCGATGCCGCCGAGACACTTGCCCGCCGCGCGCCGGTTCCCGGCTTGGGCATACCAGCGGCGCGCGGCGACCAGCAACGGTTCCCCGTCACGCCAGCGACCAGTGGCGATCAGGAAACGCCCCAGCCGCTCCCCGGTGCGCATCCGGACATCTTCGGGAACCAACGCGTGAGATGCGACGGTGCGAGCCTCATGGAACACCGCTTCCGTTTCGTCCATCCGCCCGAGGCTCCAGCACAGGTCGCCCATCCCGATCAGCGCATCGGCTCGCGTTTCTGCGGGAGCGGATTCGCTTCGGGGGTCATCGAGGAGACCGCGCAACAAACGCCGCCCGGCGTCCCAGTCCCCCCGGCGGCGCCAGAACCAGGAAAGATTCGCGGCGAGGCGCAGGGCATCGCCGGGGGAACGTTGCGTCAGGCTCGCCAGAGCAAGCCGGATATTCTCGCGGTCGGCGGACAAGTCGCTCAGCCAATCGATCTGCGCCGCCGTGTGTCGGTTCGCGAACGCCTCCCGTGCCCGGTCGGCGAAATACGCGGCGTGACGCGTCAGAAATGTTTCCCGTGCCTCCGGCATGAGATGTTCGGCGGCAAACTCCTTGAGCGGCACCGGCAGACTCCACCGGTCCGCCCCGCCCGGCACACTCCAGGCGAGCGCGGCGACCTCGCGGAGCGACGCACCGGCACCCGTCCCGATCAACGCCGCCGCCGCGTCCGCCGTCCAACCGCTCTGAAATACCGTGAGCGCGGCAACCGCCGCCCGCGCGGGCGGCGACAACGCCGAAAAACTGCTTTCCAGCGTGACCCACAACCGCCGGTGCCGCTCCGGTCGCCCGCGCCGTTGTTGCTCCTCGCCCAGGTTCTCCCACAGATCGGGCGTGGCAACGATCTCGGACAACAGCGTTTGTGGCGTCAGGGTCCGTAGCCGGGCGGCGGCGAGTTCCAGGGCGAGCGGGATGCCGCCCAGCCGCTCGCAAAGGGCGTAGACGCTGTCGCGATTGCGCGGCGTCAGCGTAAAATCACGCCGGATCGCCTGTACACGGTCGACGAGTAGCGACACGGCAGGCGAGCAGTGCGGGTCCTGCCCCACCGGAAGCGGCGCGAGAGCCACTTCGCACTCCCCCGCGACGGCAAGCGGAACCCGTGATGTAACGAGGCAGGTGACTCGGGGGGCTGATTCGAGGAGCCGGGCGATCTGCGCGGACACCCCGGTTTCATGGTCCGCCAGGGGCGTTTCCGCGTTATCGACCACCAGTAGCGTCCGCCCGCCGCGCCGGTTGAACGCGGTCGCGACGCGCGCCAGACCGCCACCTTTCCCCGCGATGGGCGGCAGGTTCAATGCCGCCTCCAGAACGTCGACGAAGCAAACAGAGACCGGCAGGTCGGCGAGCGACACCCAGTGGACGCCGCCCCCGAACGCGTCGGCGACGCCATACGCCACTTCCAAAGCCAGCCGTGTCTTTCCGAATCCGCCTGGCGCGGTCACGGTCAGAAGCCGATCCGTACCGCCGCGCAACCGCTCCGTCAGGTGCGCCATTTCGCCGTCACGCCCCCAGAATCGGTTGATCGGGCACGGGAGAGCGGCACCCGGACGTCCCTCGCCCGGGGCAGGCGACACGGGCGTATCGTTCGCAGCGGCGGTGAAGGATAACGGATTGCACGCGAGTTCGTGCTCGGCGCGGTCGCGCAGGGCGATCAATCGTTCTCGCTCGGTCTGCGCCCAATCGTCGTACACACCCGGGAGCAGGTCGCCGCGATAAAGGGCGAGGGCGCGCTGGAGTAGTTGCCCGCGCGCATCGGGCGAAAGGTTCGGGCGGGCGGAATCCCGGAGCAGGGATTCGAAGCGCATGACGTCGGATGTATACGAGCCGGGTTGCAGCCCGACCGCCCCCATGCGCGGCGGTGTCTGGAGCACGGACCCGGGCACAGTACCATCGGGTTCGAGCCGCGCCCGCAACCAGGATAGCGATTGCCGCAGGGAGTGATTGGCTTGTGGGGGTTCGTCTTCCGCCCAGAAAACCGCCGCAAGTTCCTCCCGCGTGACTGTGCGGCGCGGGCAATAGAGCGCGAGGTAAGCCAGTATCGCCCCGGTTTTCTGTGTGCGAAACCGATCAATATACTCCTTTCCACACGTCAAACGGCATCGCCCGAGCAGTTCGACATGCCAGATGTCGGCAAGCATACACCAGTATATCCAGATTTGCGCGAAGTATCACAGAAACTTGTCACATTCGCGTGACATTCGTGCGGTAGAATGCTACCCGTGCGGCTATCGTGCCGCCACTCGTGTCGAAAGGAAATACCATGTTCAAATCCTCTGTTCTAATATCGCTCGTCGCGGCAGGCTGTGTAGCGTCGCTTTGCTGCCCGACCGTCGCTCAGGCTCAGGTCGTCTATAGCAATGACTTCGAGACTAATACCAACGGTTTCAACACCGCCAGCACCAGCCTGTTGCCGACGGACAGCCAGGGATTCGGGGTCAGCCCTGAGTCCACCTATCTGGGGCGTTTTGCCAACGGCACCGCCAGTCTCTCGCTCACGGGTTTGGAGATCGGCACCACCTACACCGTGGAAATGGACCTTTTCATCGGGGCAACGTGGGACGGCTCGCAGGATGTGTTCCAACTCGGGGTGCAGGGCGGATCGTTTCTCGTCAACAGTTCGTTCGGTAACTTCGGTGCCCAGTCCTATTCGGATGCCACCCCGGCGACGGGTCCGGGTTCGGCGTTCGCAGCCCTCACCGGCGCGGACTTTTTCAATCTATCGCCGGGGAACAACACGAACCGGTACGCGATCTACTCCTTCAGCAAAGGTGCAGGCAACCCCACGCTACAATTCACTTCCATCGCCACGACGGCGCAGTTGGACTTTACCGGTGTCGGTTTGCAGGACGTGACGGACGAATACTGGGCGGTGGACAACGTCGTCGTTAGCGGACCAGGTGTCGTCTCGGTGCCGGAAGCGGGAGCCGGTGCGCTCGCGTCAATCGGGACAAGTATGCTTGCCGTCGGTGCATTCATTACGCGCCGCCGCCGACCCGTTGCCTGATACCGGGGAGGAAAGGAACTACGAAGGGGCGCGGGAGCCAATCGGCTTCCGCGCCCGACTTTTCACGGCGAAAGTCCCTTAAGACCTGATGCGAAATACGGATCCATAGGCTTGGGGCATTTACCTGGATTTTGTGCCCCCACGTTGCTCTGTGAAGTGCCTCTATCGTCTGCGC
>JAYULM010000074.1:0-4860 GCA_043763605.1 Armatimonadota bacterium
GAGTCGATGCACCGGAGGCGAGACGTTTACCGCGCTTCCCTTCTGGCTCCCCCTCTCTCATTCCGATGAGGGAGGGGGTTGGGGGGAGGGAGGAAAACGGCAGGGAGCGACGCGCTACCAATCCCCCACGCTACCGTCCTTGTAGAAGGTACGCATCGGCACCTCCTGCTCGAACGGATGTTTTACCACTTCCTTTGTGTCGATCTCGATGCCAAGTCCGGGGCGGTCGCCCGGGCGTACCAACCGCCCCTGTTCCTCGACCGTGAACGACTCCGTGCAAATATCCGCGCGCCAGGGCACGTCGTTATGCACCGACTCGCAGATGATATAGCCCGGTGTCGCAAACCCGAACTCCAGCGACGCCGCCGTGGAAACCGGTCCCTGCGGGTTGTGTGGTGCGATAGCCACCCGGTACGCGTCCGCGAGTGCCGCGATCTTCCGCGCCTCGGATAATCCGCCGCAGTGCGTGATGTCGGGCTGGATCACGGAGCAGGCACGTTTTTCGAGCAGGTCGCGAAAAGCGTGAATCCCGACCAGCCGTTCCCCGGTCGCAATCGGGGTGCGCACCGCCCGTTGGATCTGGGCGATGTCCTCGGCGGTTTCGGGCCAGCACGGTTCTTCCAGCCAGTACAGACCGTACGGTTCCAGCGCGTGGGCGAACAGGTGCCCCATGCGCGGCGACGGTCGGGCGTGGCAATCCACCATAATATCGATGGAGTCCCCGACCGCCTCGCGCATGGCAGCGACGCATTTTTCGGCGTAGCGCAACGGTTGCAACCCTTCGAGCGGCATCGTTTCCGGCACCGCCATCGTTTTGAACGCCGTGTAGCCTTCCGCCACCGCCTGTTGCGCCAGTTCCGCGAACCGGGACGCGTCGGCGGGCGCAGTCTGGTAGAAATCCTCCATCTTGCCGCCGCCGAGGTGGGAATACATACGGACGTAGTCGCGAACGGGTCCGCCCCACAGTTTGTGGCAGGGAACGCCGTGGACTTTGCCGATGATGTCCCAGAGCGCGATGTCGATGCCCGAGATCGCGGTACCGCGCACGATGCCATTGCCGTGCCAGAAATGCTGGCGGTACATCATCTGCCACAGATACTCCACGCGCGTCGGATCCTCGCCGACCAGAAGCGATTCCAGATCCTCGATGGCACCGACCACGGAGCGGGTGTGCCACTCCAGCGTGGCTTCGCCCCACCCCCAGAGTCCCGGCGTGTCGGTCAGGACTTTGACGAAAATCCAGTTGCGCATCCGCGCGTGGCAGACATGAGTTTCTATTCGGGTAATTTTCATGCGTACGTTTTGGTATATCCAGTGCGAGGGAATTAACACCGATTATACCAATAGTCAGGGTTTATGCAAGCGAGATTAGAAAATTGGCTTGACCAATTTTTAATGGACGGGGATGTTCCATCCTCCGGTGGAAGCCTTCGGCTTGCGTTCCCTGCGGGAACAGGAGAAGATATTGGGATCGCAGGGCGAGACCGGCAAGCGTCGTTCCCGCAGGGAACGCAAGCCGAAGGCTTCCACCGGAGGATGGAACATCCCCGAAAGAACGAGAGGATTCCCAAACGGTCTACGGGGCGACGGTGAACCGGACGGTCGTGGCGTGTTCCGGATTGGTTTCGACAAAACGCCCCTCGATGCGGTCGTATACGCTGAACGAGTGTGGTCTCTTCAATCCCGCGCCTTCCAGTAATTCCAGGGGGACCCGCACCGTGCCGGATAACCGGGTGCCGTCCCGGTCGGCGACGCGCAGGTCGCTCATGGGAAGCGGTGCCGCGTCGAAGCGCAGGGCGTAGCGGGAAACCGGGGTCGCCTCGTTTTTGCCGCGCACCACACCGCCGCCATGTTGGAAACCGGAGCCTTTGATTACGATGACGGCGTGGCGTACGCGATACTCGCGACCGAGATACCCGACAGTCGCTCCATCGCGCGACAGGGAAGGCAGTGGGGAACCGACACCGGTGATTACCGCGCGGGTCCTGTCCTCTCCGGCGTGAAAAAGTCCCCAGGCACCGGCGGCTAATATCCCGCCGATTACCAACCAACCTCTGATCTTCATTGATTTTGTTCTATCGCTCACAACAAGTCGGGTGCGACGATAAAACCGCGTCAGGGCGGATTCGTTACCTGATAAATATACCTGGTATTGTCAAGCGGCACGGACGCATCGACGCGACCGTACCGCCCGACATGAACTTCCCGTGTGAGAGTTTCGCTCCGGGATGTTCTCCTATGTGTCTGACCTATATTTGAGAGCGGGGGAATTACGGGGGCAACGTGATCGTCTGAGGTCCGGCATGTAATGCCACTTCAGCCCCCTCATAAAGAAACACGCCCGCGACGCCTTCGGGCAACGTGATCCGCGCGGTCAGTGTGCCCGCGTCCCGCTCCACGGAAACGTCGATGAATCCTTTCGGATGCGCGACGCGCCCGCTGGCGGACGAAAGCGTGCCGAGTTGCGGCGCGACGCGCACGGTGGAGAATCCCATCGCGCCCGGACGAACGCCGAGCACCGACGCGAGGAAATGATACAGCGGGTGCGCGCCCCACGCGTGGCAGTCGGAGCGCGTTGGCTCCGGCATTTCAATCGTGGTTTTCAAGCCGTTCGTGTTCAATTCGTGCCAGTACGATAAACGCTCCCGGAAAATGTCGGTGCCTCCGTACTGGTACAGCGTCTCGAAAAGATAATGCGAGAAGTAGATCGTCGTACGGGCGAGATCCGGTGCCGCAAGCAGATTCGCGAAAACGGACTTGCTTTTATTCGCGCCGAGGAACCCGCTCAGGAGCGCAACGCACTGCACGTGCTCGGAAAAGAACTGGTGCGCTTTGTCGTCGGCGTAGAGTTCGCGTCCTTCGTCCCAGAACGATTCCTCGATGCGCGGCAGGAGTTCGGCGATCAAGCGACGGTTTCGCTCCGCCAGTTCCGGTTCGCCCAGCCATCGTTCCAGTTTCGCCGCGAGTTCCAGCGTGTAAATGTACTGCCAGTTCAGCAACGCGCTCGCGCCGTCGTAGGCGTCGGGCGGGACGCCGTCTTTCCAGGAGGGCACCCAGTCCTGCACATTCCAGCCTTTCGCCGAAGCGATCAAGCCGTCCGCGCCGCGTAGCCGACCGAAGTGATCGAGCACGCCGCGCACGGTCGGCATCAACTCGCGAATGAACGTTTCGTCGCCGCGCCATAGGGCATAATCGTAGACCATACAGACCCACCACAAGGAGAACGGCGGGATGATCTGCCGGACGCGCCCGGGGTAGCGCGACTGCGTCAAGCCGTTCAGCATCCGCGACGCGCCCAACAGCTCCACGGCTTTGCGCGGCAAGCGGTCGTCGGCGGTGATGGCGTATGTGATCAGGGCTTGCAACCGCGTGTCGCCGATATACATCAGTTGCTCGAAGTACGGGCAGTCCATGTACGTCTCGTGGGAGCACATCTGGAGGGTCCGGAGCATCAGCGGGATCAGTTCGGCAAGCGTGGGGTCGCTCGCGGCGAACGTGCTATCCATTTCGAGCGGGTAGCGTGTCTCCCGGAGAACGAGATTGTGGATCGTCAGCGGGTCGGCTTTCGTTTCGACGACGATCTCGACGTAGCGACCGCACTGCCACCAGAGCGTATCGAAGCGGCGTTCGTCGGTGCCGCCATCGGGAAGGAATGTATCCCCGATGCCGTCCTTCAGGCTCCAGACCGTGACGAACCACTTGCCCTCGATCTCGTCGCGGTTCCCCTTCACCGTCTTGCGCGGGTCGGTGTACAGCGACTCCTGCCAGTGGACGCGGACGAGGCTACCCGCCCCGCCGGAGACCGTGACTTCGGGATAGGCACACAGGTAATCGTCGAGGTCCACGATCACACGGCGGCGCGTATTCGCAGGGATCGTCATCGCGCCATCGTTGCCCGCGACAAGCCGTTGCCAGCCCTCGGTTTCATCCGCGAGATGGTTCGCAGCGCGCACGACGATGTCGCTGGTTTGCGTCGTGGGCACCGCTTCGACATGGCGTACGCGCCCGCCACGAAACGGCTCCTCCAGCATCGCCGGGAGCACGGCGGGTCGGAGCAGAGGCTCGTCCGTGATCTCGTTGCGCCAGGTGTAATCCGCGCCCTTTTCCGCGACCGTGACCGGCTGCCAGCCGTCACCGCTCTCGCCGCGCTCGAAGCCCCAATCGAAGGCGGCTCCGTCGACGACAAGGTTTGCGCCGGTTCCCCAGGCGGCGATGGGGTCGGTGAACGCGTAGCCCGGCAGGATTTTCGCCTCCCACGCCGCGACACCGGTACCGATCCGCCCATCGTACGCCTCGTCTTGCGGTGCGATCAGGAAGCCGGGTCGCACCGTCATCTGCGCGAACGCCGCCATGCCGCCCAGCGACCATACGCGCGCCACCAGCGTATGCGCCCCCGGCGTCAACGACAGATCGTACGTCTCGAAGAACCAGTTCTCGGCGTCACCGCGCTCGCTCCCGCGCCCGACGCGTACCCCGTCCAGAAACAGTTCATAACGCTCGTCCGCCGTGACATGGACCCGCACCGTCGTGGCGGCGTCCGCCGTGAAACGGCACCGGTACGCGCTCACGAACGGCGGCGACGGCGGCGCATCCGCGCACGAGATCCACGCGCAATTCCACCGCCCACGCCTCCCCCAACTCCGGGTTTCCTGCCCACCGAAGGGCGATCCGACAATCATTGTTCGCAACATTGCTTGCTCCTACTCTTGCGGTATTCTACTACACCGGCGCGGCGCGAAGCAATCACGCCCGGGTCGCGGCACAAGTCATCACACAGTCAGTTACCGATTTCATATCGAACTATCAGGTGAATCGCATCTTAATTTTCCGGGGCATTCGCGGGATGTGCCATTCCGCGAA
>JAYULM010000075.1:0-1395 GCA_043763605.1 Armatimonadota bacterium
CGACGCGAAGCGTCTACAGCCGAAGGCTTCCACCGGAACACTTCAGTGTCCGCAAGCCCGTTGGAACCTTCCTTGCTACAACCCATCATAGGATTGTGACCATTGCCATATTACTCTTCTGCGTCGTACTACTCGGCTACATCCTCTGGGAAGGGTTTGAGACGCTCGTTCTGCCCCGGCGCATCGACCGCCCCCTGCGTGGGACCAGCCTGTTCTATCAAACCTTCTGGGGCATCTGGCGTGGGCTGTCGCGTGTCGTATCCGTGTCCGGGCGGGACAACTTTCTTGCTGTCTTCGGTCCGCTGTCGCTTCTGCTTTTGTTGACGTTCTGGGCTTGTGGGATGATATTGGCGTTTGCCGGAATCATGTGGAGTTTGAACTTGCCGATTCATGCCCCCGAATCGACTCCCGGTTTCGGGACGTATCTGTATCTGTCGGCGACGACGTTTATCACGCTCGGTTTCGGGGATGTTTCGCCGAAAACGGGAACGGGACGGCTGTTTGCCGACATCGAAGCCGGGGTTGGCTTCGGGTTTCTGGCTATCGTGATCGGCTATCTGCCCGTGCTGTACGGCGCGTTTTCCCGCCGCGAGGTCTTGATCGCCCTGTTGGATGCGCGGGCGTCGTCGCCGCCGTCCGCCGGGGAGTTGCTACGGCGATACGCCGGGTGTATGGCGTGTGGCGACGTGACCGACCTGCCCGAGTTTCTGCGCGACTGGGAAAAGTGGAGTGCCGAACTGTTGGAGTCGCACCTGTCGTACCCGGTCCTGATGTTCTATCGCTCGCAACACGACCGCCAATCCTGGCTTTCCGCGCTGACCACGGTGCTCGACGTTTGCGCGTTCATCATCTCGTCGCTCCCGCAGGGTCCGGTCTGGCAGGCGCGACTGACGTTCGCGATGGCGCGGCACGCGGCGGTCGATCTGACGCTGGTGTTCAACAAAAAACCGGACACACCGGAAACTGACCGCCTGCCGCCGGAGCGGTTGGCACGACTGCACCGGATCATCGGCGACGCCGGGACCGCGTTCAATGAAAACGATGAGGCGGTCATCCGCCTGAATGAACTGCGCGCCCTGTACGAACCCTACGTCACGTTTTTAGCGAGCCGCCTGGAACAAACGCTTCCCGACTGGCTACCGAACGATGACCTGTCCGACAACTGGCAAACCTCCGCATGGGACAAAAGCGACCACTTCTTCGAGAGCCGCCCCCGCCGCTTGAGGAAGGGAGTCGGGGTTAGGGAATAGGGAGTAGTTTCGGACGGTGAACCGTTCCGCTATGCGCGAAGCGAAATCGGCTCCGCCGATTTACGCGATTCGGCGGGAACCCTGCGGGTTTGGGAAAGCGTCGCGCCGCCAGACTCTCCGCTCGCAGAGCGTCCGCCGAATCGCG
>JAYULM010000076.1:0-18697 GCA_043763605.1 Armatimonadota bacterium
TGAAACGCTCGGTATTCGAGCATTTGCCTGTGGGCGTGATGGCGCACAGGCGGCAAAAGAAGCGAAATGAGAAACCGTCACTTACCGGAAACTAAAGCTCAAGGGAATGTTAAATTTTACGTACGGTTCTCATTCAACAATAGTTTACGCACGAGGGGAATCGCAGTTGATAATATGGCAGTGCCATTACAGTTCGCGCCGCATGCGGATATTCGCTCGCGAATACTCCCCGCTTTCGCCGAGCGGGACTTCCACGAAGCCGTTGTTGCGATACAGCCGGATCGCGGTTTCCAGCCGGGTGTTGGAAACGAGTTCCAGCGCGCTCGCGCCCGCGTCACGGGCGAAGGTAATCGCGGCGTCGATCAGCACCTTCCCGTACCCGTTTCCCCTGTGCGCCTCGTCAACGGTCATTTTTGCCACCTCGAACCCGTCGCCGTGTTTGGCGATTGCCACGGTCCCGAGCACCGCGCCGGAGTCCGACAGGAGAAAAAGCACCTGTCCGCCCGGCGCGACGAAATGCCCATGGGGGTCGCCTAACTCTTTTTCGTCGCCCGGCTCCACGACGAAATGCCGCGACACCCACGCC
This sequence comes from Armatimonadota bacterium, assembly GCA_043763605.1. Classification (GTDB taxonomy): domain Bacteria; phylum Armatimonadota; class Armatimonadia; order Armatimonadales; family Armatimonadaceae; genus JACMIU01. Next base: position 587 of record JAYULM010000076.1, read on the forward strand.
CGGTTCAACCGGTCGAAATCGGCGCGGTAGCGGTCGTCATAGGGGACTATCGATACCGACCCGGTCATGCCGCTTCCACGGGGTTCGTCAGAGTGCCGACGCCTTCCACGGTGATCGAGACTACGTCACCGGGCAAAATCGCCCTGATCCCGGACGGTGTGCCGGTCGCGATCACGTCCCCCGACTCCAGCGCGAAGAAGCGGGACAGATACGCGATCAGGAACGGGATGCGGAACACCATGCTCGCCGTCGAATCATCCTGTTTCGTCTCGCCGTTCACCGTTAGCGAGATGCGTAGATCGTGCGGATCGGGGACTTCGTCCGGCGTAACCAGATACGGTCCCATCGGTCCGAAGGTGTCGAGCGATTTCGACATAAACCAGGGGTGGTTCGACGACTGCGCTTTCTTTTGCATCGTGCGTGCCGTGACATCGTTGAAAACCGTGTAGCCCGCGATATATCTCATCGCGTCGGCTTCCGCGATATTTTTGCCACCGCTTCCGAGCACGACCATCAGTTCCGCCTCGAAATCGACGCGCCCGATGCCCTCGGGGATTCGGATCGGCGCGTCGGGCGCGATCACGGACTGCGACGCCTTCAAGAACACAATCGGTTCCTCGGAAACGGTCGCGCCCTGTTCCTTCGCGTGTTCGGCGTAGTTGCGACCGATGGCGAGAATCCGGTTCGGGCGGGGGAGGGGAGCCAGCAGGCGCGACGCGGACGGCACTACGGCTTCGGCGGCGTTCCCGCTCATCTCAAGCGACATAACGGCGTTCGCTACCGCGACAGCGAGTTCGCCCCTTTGTTCGGCGGCACCGAGGAGGTTCTCCGGGGGCGCGATACCCGCCCCGGAGAGTGCCAGTAGCCGGGGGATGTCATATACATTCCCATCGCTGTGAACGATGGCGGGCGTGGGAATACCGCCGATTTCTATGTTCGCAAGTTTCATTTATTGGCTTCTATATTTCTCGGTGCGGATCAGAAACCGCTCCGTGGCGTGGGCAAGCGACGCATAGGAGGCTTCCGCCAACCGCTCCTCGCCACCGAAAACAAACGTCGGCACGTGGCGTATCCCGGCCGCGTAGGCGTCGTCGTCGAACTGCAGTATGTTCGCGGCGAACTCGCTTGCATCGACAGAGCGAGTTAGTGCGTTGGAATCCACGTTCGCAACTCCGTCCGCGAGCAGGGAAAGCACGGCTACGTCGGAAATGTCGGATTCCAAATCCCAGTACGCCCGATAAACCCGTGCGACATATTCGGAAGCCGCCGCCTGTCCATGGCGTACTGCGATGTACTCAGTAGCGAGGAGGGCAGGGCGCATGTTCCGGAACGGCGGCTTGCGCGGTGGGGTCGCGCCTTCCGCTTCGGCGAATAGGTCGAACCGTGACGGCGGCGGTTTCGGCGCGACCGGTTCTACCGGCGGCGCGGGCGGCTTCGGCGCGGGCATCTGTTCTTGGAGCGCGGGCGGGAACAGTTCCGCCCCGCGCCAGTCGAACGTGACGCCGAATTCGGCACTCAGTTTTTCTGCCTGGATCAGCGCGACCCAGCACCAGGGGCATAAAAAATCATGCCAAATCGTGATGGTGGTCAGCGTCCCGAGGTGCGCGCCGAGTTCGGAAACGGCGCGGGAAGCGGGAAGGCGGACGAGTGGTGGTGTGTCCATTGTAGAAGTATACCCGTATGGTAAACGAAACCGCCCCGCAGACGGCGCAGTATATCGTGCAACAAAACCGCTCTTGCGCGCCGCGAAAGGCGGTGGTATCCTACTATAGTTTCTGGTTGACAGCGGCAAGGTGCGACTCCCAATAGGGAAATGCGCCGTGCGAACTGTAGGCCAGCACCCCGGGGCGAAAGCGTCGCCCGATGGCGGTGCTGGCTTTTTGTGTTTTTAAGGGTATGCTTGGCGACAGTGGGAGTGACGAAGGGTAGCATCGAAGCAGAAGTTGCGAACGCGGTCGTGCGGTTCCAGCGGGAACAGCAGGGGCGCGGCGCGACCGACGTGCGGGCGCACCTGCTGGGCGACCTGCTTGTGGTGCGGTGCGGCGGAATCTGGACCCCGATAGAGGCACATCTCGCGGTTTCGGATGAGGGGCGGCGGCTGATCAAAAGCGCGCGTCAGGAACTCCGGAGCATCAACCGCACGGAGATCGAGGGGGTACTCGCCCGCATCGTAGGGTGCGACGTGGTGCGCAGTTACTACGACCTCGAAGTTTCAGCCGCCGAGCAGGTTGAAGTATACGTTTTAGCGGCGGACGTGGAGAAGCGATTGTTGCGTCAGGACAGCGAAAAACTGACGAACACGGGACCGAGACGCGCGGCTTGATACCGGTCCCCTAACCGAATACTGTCTGGTTGCCAGAACGAAGGGCGGCATGAAATAAATGCCACAAGTCGTTCACGGAGGCCGAAAGAATGCGACTGAGTTTCGCGCGAACGGGTTTACCCCGTGTTCGCGAGATGTCTGCGCTTCTTTCGGTCTTTTTTTGTCGGTGCGGGCGAAGTCCCGCGAGGAAACCTGTGATAGAGGAAACCAAACTATGATCGACGTTTTGCTGATCGGACTGACCGCCCTTTTCTTCGGGCTTGCGGCGCGATACACCCGTGCCTGCGACAAACTGTAAGGAAAATCAATGGAATACCTCCTGATCGGACTGTTTGCTCTGGCGTTGTTGGGGTACCTGATGTACGCCCTGTTACGCCCGGAGCGGTTTTAGGAACCCACTCAATGACACCCAACGGATTTTTGCAGATCGCGCTTTTCTTCGCGGTTCTGCTTCTCGCGGTCAAGCCGCTCGGGGCGTACATGGCGCACGTCTTCGCGGGCGAACGTACCGCGCTGTCGCCGGTTCTCGGACCCGTCGAGCGGGGCTTGTACAAAATTTTCGGGGTGCGCGAGGACGATGACCAGCACTGGACGGCTTACGCCTTCTCGCTTCTGGCGTTTAGCGCGGTCGGGTTTTTCATGACCTACGCCCTGCTCCGCTTGCAAGGATCGCTACCGCTGAACCCGCAGGGCTTTGGCGCGAAACAGATGCCCGCCGACCTCGCCTTCAACACGGCGGCTTCGTTCGTTTGTAACACCAACTGGCAGTCTTACGCGCCGGACTATACCCTTTCCTACTTCTCGAACATGGTCGCACTCGCCACGCATAACTGGATGTCGGCGGCGGCGGGTATGGCGGTTGCCATCGCTCTGGTGCGCGGGTTCGCCCGGCGCGAGATGAAGGGTATCGGTAACTTCTGGGTGGACGTGACGCGGGCGATGCTGCACGTTCTGCTACCGATTTGCCTGTTTTACGCGATTTTCCTCGTCGCACAGGGTGTGCCGCAGAATTTCGCGCCATATACGAAAGCGACCACGCTCGAAGGGGCGACTCAGACTATAGGGCAGGGACCAGTCGCATCACAGGAAGCGATCAAGATGCTCGGCACGAACGGTGGCGGCTTCTTCAACGCCAACTCCGCGCACCCCTTCGAGAACCCGAACCCGCTCGTCAACTTCGTGCAGATGCTCTCGATCTTTTTGATCCCCGCCGCGCTGACGTACACGTTCGGCAAAATGGTCGGCAATACAAAGCAGGGTTGGGCAATCTTCGCCGCCATGAGTACGCTGTTTCTGGTCGGCGTCTTCGTATGCTACAACGCGGAGGCGACTGGAAACCCCATGTTGCACGGGCTGAACGTGCCAGGCGGAAATATGGAGGGCAAGGAAACCCGGTTCGGCATCACGGCGTCTACTCTCTTCGCGACCGTCACCACAGCGGCTTCCTGTGGCGCGGTGAACGCGATGCACGACTCGTTCACGCCCATCGGCGGCATGGTCCCGCTGGTGAACATGATGTCCGGCGAGGTCATTTTCGGAGGCGTCGGCGCGGGGCTGTACGGGATGCTGATGTTCGCCGTGCTCGCCGTGTTTATCGCCGGGCTGATGGTCGGGCGGACGCCGGAATATCTCGGCAAAAAGGTCGAGCAGTACGAGGTCAAAATGGCGATGCTCGCCGTGCTGGTGCTCGCCGCTTCCATTCTGGGTTTCACTGCCCTCGGCGCGAACCTGGACCTGCCCAAGGAACCCACTACCACATTCGCCGCGACCCTGAACCAGTTCCCCGGCACCGCGTACGGTTCGTCGTCGGACACGTTCTACGGGGCGACGTACAACAACATCAACAATTCGGGACCACATGGCTTCACCGAGATGCTCTACGCCTATATATCGGCAACCGGAAACAACGGCTCGGCGTTCGCCGGGATCACCGCGAACACGCCGTTCTGGAACGTCACGCTCGGCATCGCGATGCTGGTCGGGCGGTTCCTGATGATCCTGCCGCTCCTTGCTATCGCGGGTAGCATGGCGGCGAAAAAACAAACGCCCGCGACGAGCGGGACGTTCCCGACCGACGGCGGCACGTTCGTGTTGCTTCTTATCGGCATCGTTGTGATCGTCGGCGCACTGACCTACCTGCCCGCGCTCGCGCTGGGACCTATCGTCGAACATTTCCTGATGAACGGAGGGAAGACGTTTTAGCGTGACTCGTTGCTGTCCTCCGTGTCCGCTTTGCCGGACAAGGGGGAAGCGACCTCGGAAACCGTCAGTGTGGTCGTGCGGAGCGTAACTTCGCCCCGAAAATGTTCGGCGGCTTCCTTCAGTCCCGCGACCAGGTCTTCATACAAAGAACTGAGGGGAACGGTTTCTTCGGTTTGTTTCGTGTTCTGTTCGAGAGCCGGTGCGACCATTATTGACTACCTTTCGTGATATTGTGTAGACGCAAAACCTCGCCGCGAACTGCGTCTGCGAGTCGGGCTAAGGATGTGCGTTGTTCGGTGGACAAGTCGTCTTGTTCCGCTTTATCATACGCCAAAAGCAGAATGATTGCCTCCGCCTCAGGGATGTGCAGGTAGATAACACGGAGTCCGCCCCGCGTCCCCTTGCCGCGCCGTGGGTCGCGAAACCGCATCTTGCGGATGCCTTTCGCGCCAGGAATCACGGAACCGCGGTCCGGGTCGGCGAGCAAGGCGAGTTGAAGGCGGCGGAACGATTCGTCGTCGGGGAACTATTGTGTCAGTTGTTTCGTGAACAACGAAACCTCGATAAATGTCAGAGTCACAACGTGATTATCGCACCGGGAATGGTTGCTTGTAAAGCCGGATCACTCGCGAAGCGATGTGCCCTAAATGTGGCAGCACCATAGCGTGGTCCCCAGAACATACGGCGCGGTCACGACCAGTACAGGCTGGATGTTCGGTGTGCTACAAAGCACGAAGGCGACTATTGAAGACAAAAACTGCTCCGTTCACGAACCCGAAAGAATATGCGGTATACTAAAAACGAACGCTCGCCAGAAGGCGTAGCGACAATTTTATAGTAACGGACACGGTTGCCACGATGAGGAGCGGTCACAAACACCGCTTTGCAAAACGGAGACCGGAAACGGATGAGGAACGCGGACGCGCCATTAGCGTCTGCGCCCTTTTCCGCTTCCGGTCTCTTTTTGTTTGTCAGACAGGATTTATGCAGGAAAAATATGGCTGTAACATTCGCAGAGAAAAACGCGCCTCGGCCCGCGCCCGCCCCGACAAGCGGTGGTGGGAGCGGAAACGCGCCCAAAAAGCAGATTTCCATGTGGGACCCCACGATCCGCAACCGTGCGTTTCTGGAGTCGTTCCTCAAACTCGACCCGCGCCTGGTCGCGAAAAACCCGGTTATGTTCGTCGTCGAAGTCGGCTCCGTGCTGACGACATTCTACTGGTTGCGCGAGTTGATAACGCATACGGGCAACCCTCTTTTTACGGGACAGGTCGCGATCTGGCTCTGGTTCACCGTGCTATTCGCCAACTTCGCGGAAGCGATGGCGGAAGGGCGCGGTAAGGCGCAAGCCGATTCGCTCCGCAAGGCGAAGACCAGTTCCGTGGCGCGGAAACTTACCGGCGGCGTGGCTTCCAAAAATGAGGAGTCGGTCAGCGGAGCGACGCTTCGCAAGGACGACCTGGTTGTGTGTGAAGCGGGCGATGTGATTCCCGGTGACGGCGTCATCATCGACGGCATCGCATCCGTGGACGAATCGGCGATCACCGGCGAGTCCGCCCCGGTCATCCGCGAGTCGGGCGGCGACCGCGACGCGGTGACGGGCGGCACGAAGGTTCTGTCCGACCGCATCGTGATCCGAATCACCGCGAACCCCGGCGAGTCGTTCCTGGACCGGATGATCTCGCTCGTGGAGGGCGCACAGCGACAGAAAACGCCGAACGAAATCGCGCTCTCGATCCTGCTTTCGGGTCTGACCGTCGTGTTCTTGCTTGCCGTGGTGACGCTCCTGCCGTACGCGCTATATGCGGTGCGCTCGGCGGGCGCAGGTGCCCCGCCCGCTGTTCCGGTGCTGATCGCACTCCTGGTGTGTTTGATCCCGACGACTATCGGCGGGCTGCTATCCGCCATCGGAATCGCGGGCATGGACCGGGTGATGCAACACAACGTCCTCGCGATGTCGGGGAAAGCGGTAGAGGCGGCGGGCGACGTGAACACCTTGCTTCTTGACAAGACCGGCACGATCACCTACGGCAACCGGCAAGCCGCCGAGTTTTTCCCGCTCCCCGGTGTGTCTATCGAGGAACTGGCGCGCGCGGCGCAACTGTCGAGCCTCGCGGACGAGACGCCGGAAGGGCGTTCCATCGTCGTGCTGGCGAAGTCGAAATACAAAATACCCGAGACCGAACTGCCGTCCAACGCGGTATTCGTGCCGTTCACCGCGCAAACCCGGATGTCCGGTGTAGATAGCGGCGGCGTGTCCGTCCGTAAAGGCGCGACCGACTCGGTCCGCAAATACATCGCCGAACTCGGCGGTACGGTTCCCGACGCGCTGTCCGCCATCGCCGACGAAATCGCGAAAAAGGGCGGTACGCCTCTCGCGGTGTCGCAGGGGAACAAGGCACTCGGTGTCATTTATCTGAAGGATGTCGTCAAGTCCGGCATGCGCGAACGGTTCGACGCGCTTCGTGCGATGGGCATCAAAACCGTGATGATTACGGGCGACAACCCGCTCACCGCCAAAGCCATCGCCGACGAGGCGGGCGTGGACGACTTTCTGGCGCAAGCGACGCCGGAAGACAAGATGGCGTTGATCAAAAAGGAGCAGGCGGGTGGCAAACTGGTCGCGATGACCGGGGACGGCACGAACGACGCGCCCGCGCTGGCGCAAGCCGACGTGGGTGTGGCGATGAACTCGGGGACGCAGGCGGCGAAGGAGGCGGGCAACATGGTTGACCTCGATTCCAACCCGACCAAACTGATTGAAGTCGTGGAAATCGGCAAGGGCTTGCTGATGACGCGTGGCGCACTGACCACGTTCTCAATCGCGAACGACGTGGCAAAGTATTTCGCCATCATCCCCGCGATGTTCGTGGCGACCTACCCCGCCCTGGACGCGCTGAACATCCTGCACCTGTCGAACCCGCAGTCCGCGATCCTGGCGTCGGTGATCTTCAACGCGTTAATCATCATCGCGCTGATCCCGCTCGCGCTTCGGGGCGTGGCGTACCAGCCGATGAGCGCGGCGAAAACTCTGCAACGTAACCTGCTGATCTACGGCTTGGGCGGGCTTCTGGCACCGTTCCCGGCGATCTGGCTGATCGACCGACTGTTGGTGCTGTTGCACCTCGCATAAACCATCGGAGAAAACTATGCTACAACAATTACGCCCCGCGCTATTGAGCGTACTGGCATTCACGATACTTACCGGCGGGATCTTCCCGCTCATCGTCTGGGGCATCGGGCAAGCCGCGTTCAACCATCAGGCGAACGGCTCCCTCGTCCGGGACGGCGAGAACGTGATCGGATCGGAACTGATCGGGCAACCGTTCACACGCCCCGAGTATTTCCACGGGCGGCCGTCTGCGGCGGGTTCGGGGTACGATGCGGCGGCATCGAGTGGCACGAACCTCGGACCCACGAGCGACAAACTGATCAACGGAATCGCCGACGATCCGGCGACGAAAGACGCCGACGAGTCGTATTCCGGGGTGAAGCAGAACGCCGAAGCCTACCGCTCCGAAAACGGCCTCGCCGCCGATGCCCCCGTCCCCGCCGACGCTGTGACGCGCTCGGCGTCGGGACTGGACCCGCATATCTCGCCGGAAAACGCCGCGTTGCAGATAGCGCGCGTGGCGAAGGCGCGCAACATCGGCGAGGATGCGGTGCGAAAGATCGTCGCCGATCACACCGAGGGAAGATCGCTGGGCATCTTCGGAGAGCCGACGGTCAACGTTTTCGCGGTCAATCGGGCGTTGGACGGCGCGAAATAGCGTCGTGAAATTTCGGAACGCGGGCAGTGATGCCCCGTCCGATAAACCCCCAACCCGGGGAAGAAAGAAGGTGAAAATATGTCGAAGAAGAAAGACAGCAAGAAGTCCAAGAAGGACAAAAAGGATAAGAAAGACGGCAAAAAGAAGTAGCCGCGCGTGACCGCCGGGGCAGTGATGCCCCGGCGGTCGCCCAATCGCCCCGCCCCGGAAAAAGCAATGCCCCAGAGCCTACGAACTCGCCTGCTCGCGTCCCACCTTCTGCTGGTCGGATTGCTCCTCGGCGTCTGCCTGATCGGAGTCGCGGGCTTCTTCCGTCTCGGGCAGTCGGTCAACCAGATTTTGCAGGACAATTACAAAAGTGTAGTCGCTGCCCAGAACATGAAGGAAGCACTGGAGCGTCTGGACAGCGCGGCGGCGTTTTATGTGGCGGGTCAACAAAGCCAGGCGCGGCGGCAGTTTCGGGAGAATTTGCCGCTGTTCGAGGCGGCGTACCGCATCGAAGCCGCCAATATCACCGAACCGGGCGAACAAGCCGCCTCAGACGACATCGGGAAAAAGTTCGCCGCTTATCGCGCCGACCTGGAGCGGATGCTCGATGCCGGAAAACCGATGAGTGACGAGCAAGCAAACATCGTCTACTTCGGTTCGCTCCAGCCTCAATTCAGTCGGGTGAAGCGGCGTGTACAGGATGTGCTCGATCTCAATCAGTCCGCCATCGTGCGCGCCGCCGGACGGGCGAAGCGCGAAGCCCGCAACGCCGCCACCGCCAGCGTCGCCGTCACCGCGCTCGCCGTTCTGGGGGGCTTGGGATGGGCACGGCGCAACATTGGTGCTGTGATGAACCCGCTCGTTTCCCTGACGCGGCAAGCCGAGCAGATCGGTTCGGGGCATCTGAACCAGCGGATCGAGATACGCCGCGACGACGAGATCGGTCTCCTCGCCCGTGCGTTTAACGAGATGGCGGAACGGCTGGCGCAGGCGCGCCGCGCGAGGGAGGAACGATTACACCGCGCGGAGCGCATCAGCGACGCCGCCCTCGCCGATCTGTACGACCCCGTAGTAGTCACGGATGCGGAGGGGAATGTGGTCCACCTGAACCGCGCCGCCGAGGGGATTTTCGGCGATGACAGATCGGCGCAAGGGCGACCGGTGGGCGACGTGGTGCGGAACCGGGCGTTGTATGTCGCGGTGCTGGCGGCACTGGGCAAACGTGAGCGGGGCGACGCGAGTAACGGGGCGCAAATGACGTGGGCAGGGCGGACCTATCGTATCCGCGTAAATCCGATGGAGGACGCGGCGGACAGGCTTTTGGGGGCGGTCGCCGTGCTGGAAGATGTGACAAGCGAGCAGGAGATAGACCGCCTGAAAACCGAGTTTATCGGGGTCGCCTCGCACGAGTTGCGCACCCCCGTTACGTCGCTTCTGCTGGGCGTCCAACTGTTGGGCGAAGGGGCGGCGGGCGAACTGACCGCCGAACAGCGCGCGATAGTGGGCGCGTTGCGCGAAGATCTATCGCGTCTGGATCGGATGACGCACGACCTGCTGGACATCACGCGCCTTGAAGCGGGCGTGATCCCGCCGCGATTCGCTCTAACGAAACCGGGGGAACTGATCGCCGGGGCGATGCGCGGTGTGCTCCCGCAAGCGGACGCGAAAAAGGTGCGACTCGCCGCAGAGACACTGCCGACACTTCCCGTGGTTCGCGCCGACCGGGGGCAGATCGAGCGGGTGCTGACCAATCTGTTGAGTAACGCCGTCCGCCATACCCCTGTGGGCGGCGAGGTGCGCGTTTCGGCGGAGCGAGCGGTAGGGACGGACGCGGTGCTCTTCGTGGTCGCTGACACCGGGACCGGTATTCCCCCGGAGCATCTGCCACGAATCTGGGAGCGGTTCGTGCAGGTGCCGGGCGCGACGCGCGGCGGCGCGGGTCTGGGATTATCGCTGGTGCAAACCATCGTCACCGCGCACGGTGGCACGGTGAATGTCGAAAGCACGGTCGGAGCGGGTAGCCGGTTCTCGTTCACGTTGCCGGTCGCCGGAGGAGAGTATTAGATGAGTTTGATGGACACGTTGCTGGGCTACACGCGCCATCGTTGCGCTTCGTCCGCAGTGTCTTTGGGCGACCGGGCTGAAGGCGGCACTGCTTTTGAGCGGCGACAACCGGGTCGTGGAAGTGAACGTTCTCTGGTATCTTGGGGATGATAAGAAAGAATAACAATGGCACACATTCTGGTGATTGATGACGAAAGCAATATCCGCATGATGCTCCGGATCGCCCTGACGCATGTGGGGCACGCGGTCGAGACGGCGGCGGATGGCTACGAGGGCTTGGAGCGGTTCGGCAACGGCGACGGGTGGGATCTGGTGATATTGGATCAACGGATGCCGGGACTGGAGGGGCTAGAGGTGTTGCGCGAGATGCGTACACGTGCGGAGCAAGCCTGTGTGTTGATGATCACCGCGTTCGGCACGATTGACCTCGCTACCGAAGCGATGGCTGCGGGCGCGACCAATTTCCTGCGGAAACCGTTCACCGTGGAAACGTTGCGCGGGGCGGTCTCGGTGGCACTCGGCGGGGGGCGTGACGTCGGTGGGGTTCCTCCCGCGCCTTATTCGTTCGACCTGGCGACGGTGAACGGCTTCCGACTGCGTTCGATGGAGATGAAAACGGCGAAGGACGGCGGTATCTCTCAGGAGTTTACAGTGCAAACAGCGGTCGGTGCGGAACATACATGCCACGTTTCCCTGCCTGCCTATGTGGTCGAACTGGTGAAAGCCCACGCTGACCTGGACGAAATGCCGGGGAAGGGGCGGTTCTGGGAGGCACTCTGTGCGGAGGCTCTTGCGAACAGCCTGTGGCAGAATGCAGAAGTCCCCACAAACGGTACGCTCGTCGTGGACGACCTCACCAGCGGATTGCGTCATTTCATCGATGCCGTCCTGTCGGGAGCGGTAAAATAGCATGACCCCCGAACCGCCCCGTCGTACCGCCGCTGCCGGTGCAACTACATCACGCGCCACGCCCGACGAACTGCTCGCCCGAGTTCAAGCCGAGGAACTCCGCGCGGGGCGGGGGCGGCACAAGATTTTCCTGGGGTTTGCGGCGGGCGTCGGCAAAACGTTCGAGATGCTAACCGAGGCGAACCGCCGCCGACAGCGCGGGCAGGATGTAATTATCGGTTATATCGAAACGCACGGACGCCAGGGGACCGAGGAACAGGTCGGCGATCTGCCCCTCGTCCCGCGCCGCAAAATCGAATATCGCGGCGCGACCTTTGAGGAGATGGATACGGACGCGATTCTCGCCCGCAACCCGCACACGGTTCTGGTAGACGAACTTGCCCATACAAACGTCCCCGGCTCGGAGCGGGAGAAGCGGTGGCAGGATGTAGAAATGTTGCTCGTCGCCGGGATCAACGTTCTTTCGACGCTCAATGTGCAGCACCTGGAAAGCCTGAACGATGCCGTTTATGAAGCGACGGGCGTCCGCGTTCGCGAAACGGTTCCCGACCACATTCTGCGCGATGCCGACGAGTTTATGATGATCGACATCTCGCCGCGCGCGCTTTTGCACCGGTTGGAACGCGGCGACATTTACAAAGCTGAGAAGATCGAGCAGGCGAAAGGCAACTGGTTTCGCGAGGGCAACTTAGCCACCCTGCGCGAGATCGCCCTGCGCGAGATCGCGCACGAGGTGGACGATGATGTAGCGGCGTACCGACGCGAACACCACATCGAAACGCCGATCTCCACCCACGACCGTATCCTGGTATGCCTTTCGCCGACACAACCGTCTCTGCGTCTCCTGCGACGCGGGTGGCGTACCGCCCAGCGGCACAAAGGAGAGATCGTCGCCGCCTACGTCGAAAGCCGACCTCCCAATGCGACGGAGCAAGAGATCCTGCGAAACGATTTCGCTCTCGCGGACCGGTTGAAAATCTCTGTCGTCACTTTGCACGGAGACGTCGCGGGGGAGTTGATCCGTTATGCTCGCGAGCACGGCACCACCCAGATCGTGATGGGACATTCTGACCGCTCCCCCTGGCAGGAGTTTTTGAAGGGGTCGATCATCAACCGTATCACTCGCGAACTGCGCTCTGTAGACATTCTGATCGTCGCGAATCAAGCGTAACAGTGCTTAGAAAGCGTTCCGAGTCGTTGCAACATTGCCGCCCGGAACTCAAGGTGCGGCGGCTTCGATCTCGTCGGGTTCCCAGCCGTCCTGATGTGCGGGACCGGGCGGGATCGATACGGGCGACTTTCCCTCCACGGCTGACAATCGCGATTTCAGTTCGCTGATCTCGGTAAGTAACCGCTGGATCAGTTCGCCTTGCGGGTCGAGCGCGTTCAACTCCGCATCCATCACTACGGGGCGCGACGGGGGCATTGGGATCGGTTTCGGCTCGGGCATAGCGCGGCTGACATACTTATCCCCGATCTTGACCACCTTGCCCGGAATTCCCACGACCGTCGCCTCAGGCGGGACATCTTTTGTCACCACCGCGTTGGCACCGATACGAGCGTTGTCCCCGATGTAAATCGCGCCGATCACTTTCGCGCCCATCCCGATCAGGACGTTGTTTCCGATGGTCGGGTGGCGTTTCTCCTTGTGCAGGGAGGTGCCTCCGAGCGTGACGGCGTGGTACATCAATACGTCGTCGCCCACCTCCGCCGTTTCGCCGATCACAACGCCCATTCCGTGGTCGATAAAAAACCGCCGCCCGATGGTCGCCCCGGGGTGTATCTCGACACCTGTACAAAACCGCGTCCATTGAGAAAGGAGCCGCGCGAGCGTCTTCGCATGATGCGACCAGAGCCAATGTGCCACCCGGTGTGACAGGACTGCCCACAGCCCGGCATAGGACAGGACTTCCCATACGTTGCGCGCGGCGGGGTCTTTGCGGAAAACGGTCTGTATATCCTCACGAAATCTGGCGAACATCGATCTATATTACATTCCTTCGGAGTCGCGGCATCTGCTCCAGGTCGCGTCCTGCACTTTCCAGTGTAGCACGGCGGGAGAAACTCCGGCAAAGACAGTACACGATTCGCGCGAAAAAGTTCGCCAGGCACACAAAAAAGTCCCACCGAGAACCGGCGGGACTTTCTCCTCATCATCGGAACGCTACGCCTGCGCTTCGTTCAGATGCGCGTACTGCTCGGCTTGATCCCCGACGCCGTCCTGTTTCGCCCAGTGGTTGCAGGCGGACGATCCGCTGACGATCAAAGCGTAATCCTTGAGTTGTGGCTGGACGCATAATCCGACCATCTTGATCTCGTTCTCGGGGCGGGGCGTTTCCACCTGCCAGAAAGAGCACGTGATGCACGCGCCGACCTTCTGCGCCATTGGTAGGTCTTGTTTTTGCTTCGCCAGATTGTAGTGGTTGTATACGGGCATGGTGTTGGTTTCCTTTTTCTATCGAAGCAGCGACCCCGCCGCAGGACTTCGCGATGTTTTGTTGACACCCGATTTGTACCCGTATACGGTCGGGATAAACCGTGTTTCACTCAATAATCGTCGTCGTCGAAGCGGCGACCGAAACCTGCGCTCCGGTTGCGGAATCCGATGGACTCGTCGCCGGACGATGCCATCATGTCCGCCATGTCCTCCGGGTTTTTTGCCTTCTTCAGATACTTGCGCAACGTTTCTACCTGTTCGCCGACCGCGTTGTAGTAGGCTTGATCCAGCGTCGTGTGCCCTTCATGCGCCAGTTGCAACATCGCCGCAAGGAACGCTTCCTTCAAAAACGCGGGCGTGAAGCCTTCGGTAAATGCCGCGACACTGTCCGCGAGCGATTCCACCGCGAACCCCGGCGCGAGGTTCGGCAGTTTCGCCAGGAAGCGGCGGCAGTATTCGGCGCGCTCGGTTTTCGCGGGCAACCCGATATGGTACACCCGGTCGAAGCGCGACGGTCGCTTCAGCAGTGCCTCGTCGATGCGCTTCGGGTGGTTCGACGACGCGATGATCAGAATCCCGTCGTTGTTGCGGAATCCGTCCAACTCGTTCAGGAAGTAGGTCCGGTTGGCGTCGCTCACCAAGCCGTCCATGTCCTCGAAAGCCAGGATGCACGGCGCGGACTCGCGGGCGTGCTTGAAAATCTGCTGGAGCGAGCCGTTGTGCCGCACGTCGCCGACATACAGAAACGGGACTTCGGGGTGTGCTGCCGCCGCCGCCTTGCAAACCATCGTTTTACCTGTCCCCGGCGGACCGATCAGCAAAATACCGCGCCGCCACGGAAACCCGATGGTGCGGAACGCTTCTTTCGACGTGAAAAACTGGTCAATCGTGCGGCGGATGTCGGTCATCAGTTCCGGTGCCAGCACGATGTCGTCCCACGAGACTTTACTCGCTTCGGCGTCCAACTCCGGGTCGTCTTTCCACGTCCCCAGAAACCGGCGGCAACGGTGATGCACGGCATGCATCTCCTTGTGTAACGTCTGGATAAACCGCCTGCACAAATCCGCGTCCCGACCGAACGCCACGAAATAACTACTGTCACCGAGCGAGGGTAGGGCGACCAGTTCTATCGTTTCGTCCGCGTCCGGCAGCGTCAGTTCCCACCACCCGTATACCGGGCGCGGCTCGATAAACTCGGCAGTATCGTCGGTGTGCTCCATTGGAGATTCAAAACGGGGGCGGGCTTCGCTGATACGCGGCAGGGTACGCCGAACATCGGTGCGGTCCTGATAGAACGTGTGGGCGGAAACGCCGGGCAGGTTTTCGCGCAACTGCTCGAACAGAAGATGCACAGGCGTCCCGTCCTCGGAAGCGCACCGAAGCAGTTGATTGATGGTAGCGTGCCGCCAATCGCGCTTCTCGTCAGCGGTGTCGTTGACGAAAGCAAAACCGTTGGCGCGTGATTCGGAATTGAGTTGCATTATCATAGTATACGTTTTTCGGGGAAGCATTCGGTCCCGCGACAGTTCTCCTTTTTTTGTACTGACTTCGGTATCGCCGAACCGGAAAGCCGTGCTAAAGAAGCCGTCGCGAGGTTGCGAACCGTCGTCAGGGAGCGTACAATAGCGGCGTTCGGCGCGGGCACGTTTCGCGCCGTATCACCCTTGCCGGGGTGGTGGAATGGTATACACAGGGGACTTAAGCGGTTACGCTTGCCTTTCTCGTCAACAAGAAAGTAGACTGAGTTCGTGAACACGAAAGCGGATTATTCAAAGTTACGAGAGATTGTATCCCAGTGCTTTTCGGTTGCGGCGGTTTGTAGCAAACTCGGCTTAAAGCCTGCTGGGGGAAATTACAAAACGGTACAGCAGAAAATCATTGATTTTGGTATTGACACAAACCATTTCACGGGTCGTGGTTGGAGTAAGGGCAAAAAGTTTCCGGTATGTGGTCGGGGGGCATCTCTCGAAGTGCTGCTGGTTTCAAACAGCCGGTATCAGTCGCATAAGTTAAAAGGTAGATTGATCCGGTCGGGTGTGAAGGAAAATCGTTGCGAAATCTGCGGTTTAAATTCATGGCTCGAAAACCCTTTGTCTCTCGAACTCGACCATGTGAACGGGGTCAATACTGATAACAGGTTATGTAATCTGAGGATATTGTGTCCGAATTGTCATAGCCAGACGGAAACATTTCGGGCACGTAACAAAATGAGTGCCTCGCTCGAAAGGGCGAGAGTAGAATCTCCCTAATTCAGGGAAGCCTTCCGGACCGCAGGAGCGGTGCCGATGGGAATCCTGAGCCAAGCCTTGCGGGAACGCGGGGAAGGTGCAGAGACTATACAGGAGAAGCCTACGTTCACCGGAAACGGGGATATGGCTAAGAGAGAGTCCAGACCGCAAACGGGCGACGAGAAATGCCCGGTAGTGAAAACTATAGTGGTACGAAAATCCCCCGCTCGTGAGAGCTTGCGGGTTCGAGTCCCGCCCTCGGCATACCCGCGACGCCGGATGAATCCTGTTTCATCCGGCGTCGCGCTTTTTCGCGGTAAAATAGTAGCACGTATGGAAACTTCGCCCGATTCTTCCGGTCAGCGACTGCGTTGGTGGCAAGAGGACGCCCCACAGGCGCAAAAATGGTACAGCGAACCCGCCCTCGTCCCGGCGCAAACCGCAACCCCGATTCCCGTGCCGCAACAACCGCTGACTTTCGAGGAAGAATTGGAGGCGGAAGCACTGCGCCGGACCGCTCTGGAACGCGACGCCGTGGTCATGGAAGGCAGTTACGCCAACGCCGAGCCGAAAATGCGTCGGCAATTCGCCTGGCTTATCGGTCTGACCGCTCCTCTCTACCTCGCTATGGCGATTGCCAGCCAGAACTGGATACTCGCGTTATTCCCGTTGCTATTTGTCGCCGAATTCTTCATCCTCAAGGCACTTATCCGCAAATCATACGCCGGAAAGAAGTCGCAGATAGTCCTGTCCTCACTCGGTCTGACGGCGGACCTGCAACATTATCGCATCGGTCCGGTCTTCTGGGACGAGATTGCGTCGGTTCGCGTTGTGAAAACGGGGTTCGGCAGTTATGTCCGCGTGAAGTTGAAAGACGCGAAGAAGACACATGAACGCGCGCTTACGATCAAGCCCGGTCCCATGGGCTGGCTGATCCGGCTGTCGCTTCGTAGCACTCACATCGAGATCATGGATCAGTGGTTTCCCCAATCGTTCCAGGAGATCGCGGCACAGATCGCCATCTTCCGACCGTCGTCGCCGGATGGCGGAAAATAGATCACCGTGCAAGCGCAGTTCACCGAGCAGAGCCGACGGGCGATTTGCAATGCGCAAACCGAAGTCAGAGAAGCGGGCGCGACTGTCGTGGAACCGGAGCATTTACTTCTCGCCATCCTCCGCGACAAGCATTCCGGAGTGTGGAAGACGCTTCGGGAGAAGAAATGCCCGCCACGCGCGTTGGTCAAGGAAGTGTGTGACGCGCTGGACGCGCAACCCGTGTACAGTATTTGGGATGAGGCGACGCTAAATGAGGCGACGGCCGAAATGATCCCGCTATCATCAGGAGCGCGAACCGTGCTGGATGCCGCCGTTGAAGTCGCCCGCCGGTCGCGACGACGCTACGTCGGTCCCGATCACCTCCTGACGGGACTAATCCTGCACCCGTCGCCCCTGCTTACCGCGATCTGGGCACGGCACGGCGTTTCCGCTACTCCGCCGGAACCTACGATGGACTTCGCCCCGGTCCCGCACGAGAGCAACTATATCCCGCCGGAGGAGTTTCGCGATCTGACCACGTGGGCACGGTTCACCGACGCCGCGCAACGGGCGGTCGCGCACGCACAAAACGATGCGAATCGTTCGGGGTTCAACGCGATTCCGCCGCTGTTCTTGCTATCCGGCGTTTTGCAGGACGCGGAAACGGTTGTCACCGATGCCCTTCAGCAGTGCAATGTCGAGCGCAACTCCTTGCGCGAAACCCTGATCGACCGATTTCCGTCGGGTCCGGGTTTCCATCCGGGTGAGCCAGTCACTCTGGACGCGGACTCACTCGCCGCCGTTGAGGAAGCCCGGCGCGTCGCCGCGACCTGGGGCGACCGTCATATTGGTACGGAGCACCTTTTCCTCGGGTTGCTCGCCGACCGGGGCGAGTCTGGCGAACTGCTACGTGCCAGCGGCGTCGCCACGGCGAACTTCCTCGACGGTCTGCGTTACGTCAACCGGGGAAAACGCGCTGAGGGAGGAAAAGGGGAGAACGCGGCAACGAACCTGCTCTGGTGGCTTCTTATCGTCGCGGCGATTCTGGTCGTGCTCTACCTTTCGCGTCAGTGACCGGTGCGGACAATAAATTGTTCCGGTGGGAGCCTTCGGCTGTAGACCCTGCGGGTCACCAGAGGCGTTTGGCTTGCGAAA
>JAYULM010000077.1:0-4837 GCA_043763605.1 Armatimonadota bacterium
AAACAATTATCGGTGCCACTATCGTAGAGAGATTGAAACTCGTCGCGGGTCATGATTGACAAGAAGTATACCCATTATTGCGAACCTGAGTAGTTACAAGAAAGCGAAAAGGCGCGCGGCAGAATCGCCGTGCGCCTTTCTGGGAAACTATTCCCCTTACATCATGCGGACCGCGCCACCAGCACCGGTCGCACCGGCTTGGCGGAACGGCAGTCCCATTTCCTTGAGCAGGAAGCGCGCCTCGGCGTCGTTGTTCGCCGTCGTGCAGATGATGATGTCCATGCCGCGAATCTTGTCGATCTTATCGTACTCGATCTCGGGGAACACCAACTGCTCCTTCATACCCATCGCGAAGTTGCCGCGTCCGTCGAAGCTGTTCGGGTTGATGCCCTGAAAGTCACGCACACGGGGGAGCGTGATGTTGAACAGCCGGTCCAGAAACTCGTACATGCGCGTCCCACGCAGAGTCACCTTCGCGCCGATCTTCGCGCCTTCGCGCAGGCGGAAGTTAGCGATAGATTTTTTCGCCACGCAGATCGCCGGTTTTTGAGCCGCAATCAGTGTCAGGTCGCGGATCGCGTTGTCTAACAGTTTCGCGTCGCCACCGGTCTGACCGGCGGCACCGACGCCCATGTTGATCACAACTTTGTCGATCTTCGGGACCTGCATCACGTTCTCGTAGCCAAACTCTTTGGTGACGGAAGCGATCACACGGTCGCGGTAGACTTCGAGCAGTCGCGGCGTATAGTTCTCGGGTGCGTTTTGCGGTCCAGCAGGAGCCGCGTCTTTTCGTGCCATTGTCTGATTATTCCTTTCCTTCGCTACTAACGAAGGGTCGTCCGGCAAAGCCGGGGGAGAGGTTTTTGAACCGCCAAGACGCCAAGGTCGCCAAGATCAGAGAAAGGAGAAAAAGAAGAAATCTCAAAAATCTCTCCTCCTCCGGTCTCGGCGACCTTGGCGTCTTGGCGGTTCAAAAACAAACTACGCTTTCGCGGGGTCGGGGATCGGTTGACCGCCCTTGACCGCGACGCGGGTTTTGGTGCCGTCCGCGCCGATTTGAATACGGATACGGGTCGGCTTGCCTTCGGCGTTCACGAGAGCGACTTTACAGACCGCAATCGGGAGCGGGATCGACACGCGACCGCCGACCGGGTTCGGGTCTTGCGCGGTCGGTTGTCCCTTGATGTGCTTTATCGCGGCGTTCAGCGGGGTCGGTCCGACCACGCCCTGCTCGTCGGTGCGGGTATTGACTTCGTCAATGATCAGCACCTTCCCCTGAGTCGGGAAGACTTGCACGACCTTGCCGGTCTTGCCTTTGTCTTTGCCGGAGATAATCATAACGTTATCGCCGGACTTGATTCGCATTTTTGCCCCGTAGGGGATCGGTTGTTTCGGCATCTTACAGTACCTCCGGCGCAAGCGAGATGATCTTCATACCACCAGAAAGGCTCGCCTCGCGCAGTTCACGGGCAATCGGTCCGAAGACGCGGGTGCCCTGCGGCTCCAGGTTGGCTTTGAGGACCACGGCGGCGTTCTCATCGAAGCGCAGGGTCGAGCCGTCGGAGCGTTTGATCGGGAACTTGGTGCGAACGATTACCGCCTTTACCACGTCGCCCTTTTTGACGTTCGCGCCGGGAGTCGCGGATTTCACAGCGGCGACGACCACATCGCCGACATGTCCGACGTGCGTGGTAGAGCCTTTGAGAATACGAATCACCAGTAGTGTTCGTGCCCCGGAATTGTCCGCCGCCTTGAGGCGGGTATATTGCATTATCATAGAAAACATCCTCCGTGACGCGAGGCACCAGCCCCCGCCACGTACCG
Source organism: Armatimonadota bacterium (assembly GCA_043763605.1). GTDB lineage: Bacteria > Armatimonadota > Armatimonadia > Armatimonadales > Armatimonadaceae > JACMIU01. The sequence goes on from JAYULM010000077.1 coordinate 1,825, forward strand.
CGAACTATCCGTGCGCGGCGTACAAAGTTAGTGGTCAGTGTGCAGTGGTCAGTGACCAGTTCATGGAGAAGCGCTTTAACGGTTCGACTCCAGAAACCTACTAACCACTGATCACTGCCCACTAACCACTAACAAACTACTTCGCCTTTTCGATGACGCGCAGGAGACGCCAGGATTTCTCTTTCGAGATCGGACGGCAAGCCATCACTTCCACGGTGTCGCCGACGCCGGCTTCGCCGTGCTCGTCATGCGCTTTATACTTTTTGGACGATTTCATCGTCCGTCCGTACAGCGGGTGTTGCTTGGTGCGTGTAACCGTGATCACGATGGTTTGCGCCATCTTGTCCGAAGTCACCTGCCCACGCAGTACACGTCGGCTGTTACGTTCTATCGCCGCCGCCGCCGCTGTTTCGGTCGCGGCTACCGTTGTTGCTTCTGCCATTAGTTAGCCGCCTCCACTTGGTGAATGTACATATTCAACCGCGCTATCGTTTTACGCGAATTGGCGAGTTCGGCGGTATCGGTAAGCATCCGCTTGCCCTGCGTAAACTTCAGGGTCCAGAGGTTCTTCTTCTCCGCGTCCAGTCGCGCCTTCAAATCGTCCGCGCTCATCGCCGCGAACTCTTCACGCTGTTTTTTGATAACGGCGGAAAGTTTCTCATCTGCCATTGTCGTTATCCTTCCGATTCCGTAGCGGTGCCGTCGTCGGTGCCGGTAAGTTCTGCTACCGCCTTTGCCGCGCCAGTCGCTTCCAGGTCCTTCTTGTTCACAAACTTCACGCTGATAGGAAGTTTGTGAGATGCGAGTCGCATCGCTTCTTTGGCGAGTTCTTCCGAGACTCCCGCCATTTCGAACAGGATACGCCCCGGCTTGATCACCGCGACCCATCCCTCGGGCGCACCCTTACCGGAACCCATGCGGGTTTCCGCCGGTTTTTTCGTGTATGACTTGTCGGGGAAGATCCTAATCCAGATCTTTCCGCCGCGCCGAATCTTACGGGTCATGGCGATACGCGCCGACTCGATCTGGTTCGCGGTCATCCAGCACGATTCGAGTGCCTGCATCCCGAACTCACCGAAACTCACTTGTGTGCCGCCCGACGCTTTACCTCGTCGGTGTCCGCGGTGCATACGGCGGAACTTGACACGCTTAGGAGAAAGTAATGGCATTTGCTATAATTTCCTTTCGTTTAGCCTTCGCCGCCCGTAGTCGGGGGAACCGCCGTAGTGTACGAACCGCCGCCGGTGTAGCTGCCGCCCGCACGGTCGCCGCCACCCTGTGCACCGCCGCCGCCGCCGGGTCCACGACCACCGCCGCCACCGCCCATGCCCTGACCGGGTCCGCGATTGCCGCCGAAGCCGCCACCGCCACCGCCCGGTCGTCCGCCGCCGCCGCCAAAGCCGCCGCCGCCGAACCCACCGCCGCCGCCGGGACGACCACCGCCGCCACCGCCGCCGAAGCGACCACCGCCGCCGCCGCCATCACGACCGCCGCCGCCGCCGCCGAAGCCGCGTCCACCATCACGACCACCGCCGTCGCGTCCGCCGCCATCACGACCACCGTCACGTCCGCCATCGCGGCGATCCCGTCGGTCGTCGCGCCGCTCTTGTCGCGGTGCCGCCGGTGCTTCCACCGGGCGACGTGCGCCGGGGAGAATATCGCCCTTGTAGATCCACACCTTGATACCGATGTGTCCGTACTGGGTCAACGCTTCATCGAAACCGTAGTCGATGTCCGCGCGCAGAGTATGCAGGGGGATTTTGCCCTGTCGGTCCTGCTCACGCCGCGCCATTTCCGAGCCGCCGAGACGACCGGCACACGCACAGCGGATACCGCGAACGCCTAACTTCATCGCACGGGTGACGGCTTGTCGCATCGCCCGTTTGTGACCGATACGCTTTTCGATCTGTTGCGCGATAGACTCGGCAACCAGTTGCGCGTTGGTTTCCAGATGACGAATCTCCTGGACGTTGATGCGAACGACTTTCTTGGTCAGTTTTTCGAGATCTGCTTTCAGATCGTCGATGCCCTTGCCGCCGCGTCCGATAATGATACCGGGCTTCGCGGTGTGCAGCGTGACAGTGACCTGGTTCGCCTGCCGCTCGATCTCGGTCTTCGCGATAGCGGCGTTGTCCCACCCTTTGCGCTTCTTGACGATCAGACGGATGTCGTAATCTTCGCGCAAAAGTCGGGGCAGGTTCTTCTTGTCTGCGTACCATTTGCTGTCCGCGTCACGAATCACGCCGATGCGGAACCCAATCGGGTTAATCTTGTGTCCCATGCGTTACTCCTGCCCTTCCGTGGTCGCGGTTTCGGCAACCGGGGCGGTTTCTTCAACAGTCGTTTCTTCTGTCGCGACGACAGTTTCTTCCGCGACGGGCGCGGTTTCTTCCACGGGTGCTACTTCCGGCGAAGCGATCTTCGCGAGGAGCGGCGGCTTCGGTCCGCGTCGCTTCAGTTCCAGTTCCTTCGGTCGGGTGGTCGGAGGAGGCGTGCCTTCCTCGACGATGACCGTGATATGGCTGGTGCGCTTCAGGATACGGTATGCCCGCCCCTGTGCTCGCGGCTGAACACGCTTCTGGGTCGGACCCGGATCGACGAACGAGTTCGCGACCTTGAGCCATTGCCCGGACATGTTGTGGTTCGTGACCGCGTTTGCCATCGCCGACTTCAGAACGTTGGCGATCTCATCGGCGGCCTGGTTTGGTATAAAGCGGAGCATGTCGAGTGCGTCTTGCGCGTACTTGCCTTTGATCGTTTGCAGTTATTTTTTGGCAATAAAAGCGTTGGTGAGCGTGCCTCGGTGGCAATAGATGCCGCGCGTAAACCAATGGTTTGAATACATCATTTCTTCAATGCCGCCCGCCGTGGCCGTGCGAAGCAACATCGGCAAAAACACGTTGCTCAAAGCCATACTCGCCGTGTGCGCCACCCGTGAGGCAATGTTTGGAACGCAATAGTGAATCACGTCGTACACTTTATAAGTCGGGTTTTTGTGGGTGGTCATGCGCGA
>JAYULM010000078.1:0-18660 GCA_043763605.1 Armatimonadota bacterium
ATCTGAGTGCGGACATTGAAATGTTCCCGCCCAGAGGGCACCCGAAGCCTTCGGCTGTAGACGCTTCGCGTCAAGGAAAGGCTCAGTCCGCGCGGCGACTGTTCGCCTCGTGACGCGAAGCGTCTACAGCCGAAGGCTTCGGGTGCCCTCTGGGCGGGAACATTTCAATGTCCGCACTCAGATCGCGCCGCGCCGGATGAGAAGTTCGGCGATCTGATACCCGTTCAATGCCGCGCCTTTGAGGATCTGGTCGCCCGCGACGAACAGATCCAGTGCTTGCGGGTGCGACAGATCCTCCCGGATTCGCCCGACGAAGACATCATCTTTGCCGGAGGCGTCCAGCGGCATCGGGAACGTGTTCCCGGCGCGGTCATCTACGACGGTGATGCCGGGGAACGCGGCGAGTGCTTCCCGTGCGGCTTCTACCGTCGGTCGGTCGCCGGCGAACTCGATATTGATACTTTCGCTGTGCGCCCGCAGGATCGGCACACGGATACAGGTCGCGGTGATCGCCAGTGTGGGCTCGTGCAGGATCTTCCGCGTCTCTTTGACCATCTTCAACTCTTCCTCGTTGTACCCGGTATCGTTGATTGCCGTATTGTGTGAAAACAGGTTGAACGCGATCTGATGCGGGAAGATATTCTTCGTCACCGTATCGCCCGCCAGAAATGCGCGCGATTGGTCTTCCAACTCCTTCATCGCCGACGCGCCCGCGCCCGACGCGGCTTGGTAGGTGGATACCACGACGCGCCGCACCGGAGAGAGGCGGTGGAGCGGCGTGAGTGCCATCACCAAAATGATCGTCGAGCAGTTCGGGTTGGCGATAATGCCGCGATGCCCGAGGGCGTCTTCGGGATTTACTTCCGGGATAACCAGCGGCACTTCGGGGTCCATGCGGAACGCCGACGAGTTATCGATCACTACCGCGCCCGACTCGGCGGCAGCGTGCGCGAACTTTTTGCTTTGACTGCCCCCCGCGCTGAAAAACGCGATGTCGGTTCCGCGAAACGAATCGGCGGTCAGTTCTTCGACGGGCAGGTCACTTCCTTTGAACCGGATGGTTTTGCCGACCGAGCGCGCCGACGCCAACAGTTTCAGCGATGCTAGCGGGAAATCTCGCTCCTCTAAAAGTCTCAGGAATTCCGCCCCGACCGCTCCGGTCGCCCCGGCGATGGCTACATGATAGGTTTTCATAGCGTTTATTGTTTCTTGTCCGCACCGGCTCGCAACCGGTCCCCGACGGTTTCCGCGACGGAGTCGAGCGTGATCGTCGGCGCGTCGGGGGATGCCAGCGAAATGATCGACCCCGTGCCGGTCGCTCCCGCGAAATCACGCAGGTGCAGGATAATCGGTTTATCGCGTATCACGAGTTGTTGCAAGGCGAGGGCGAGTGCCTCGGCACGGGAATCGTCCGGCGGGAAGTCCGTTAGTTGCAACTGAATGTTCACCGGATCGTCGGACTCCGCCTGCATCTGCAGAATGCGTTCGGTCAGAGTCGCCGGGGTGTCCTCGTCGCGCAGGGTGATCGCGTCCTCCATCGGGGGAGCATTGGGCGGCGTCACGACCAAACACGGATGCGTTCGGATGGCGTCGTCGCTCTGGGTCAGGGCGCAGACGAAAATCAGCAGGTTTCCGGTTTCAGCGCGCCTTCGCAGAGAGTGGATAAGTCCGAGGACGTTAAGTCGTGCCGCCGCCAGATTGATCAGGACGGCGTCCGGGTGCAGGTCGCGGGCGCGCCGCGTCGCCTCAGCATAGTTGATCGCCCCACTCGTTACATAATCTAAACCCCGAAACAGTCCCGTTAACCGTTTGAGTAACGGAACGTCCTCATCGGCAATCAGTAACAACGCCCGTGTTGAGAAGTTGGTAATCGGGCGACCCGGCGAGCCAGGTACCATCGTCTCCATTTTCATCGTCGGCTCGGATTCCGATGATTCCGAGGCGGCGGGCAACGTGAAATAAAAGCGACTTCCGTTTCCGCTTTCGCTTTCTACCCGTATCGTCCCGTGCATCCGTTCCAGGATCGCCTTCGTGATCGCGAGTCCGAGACCGGTCCCCCCCACTTCCCGGGTGGTGCTGTTGTCCGCGCGGAAGAATTTTTGAAACAGTCGGTTCTGATCCTCTGTGTTGATCCCGATCCCGGTGTCGGTTATACAGGTGGTTATCACAGAGTCTTCCTGTTCGAATGAGACAGTAATTTTCCCTCCAGATGGGGTGTATTTGATCGCATTCGAAATCAGATTGACCAGCACTTGCATGATGCGGTCCCGGTCGCCGCGCACCGGAGACAGGGGCGCCGTTCCCACATCCAGATACAGCGTGACACCACGGGCGTCTGCCTGGTTGATCATCATTCGGATCGCTTCACGAACTACCGGAACAAACTCCACCGTCTCCTGCCGGACGGCGATCCGCCCCGATTCGATGCGCGAAATGTCGAGCATGTCGTTGATCAGATCGGTCAGTCGGCGGGTACTCGCCTGCACCATGCCGAGGAACTCGGTTTGAACCGGATTCATATCGCCCGTCTTGCCCCCGATCATCAGATCGACATATCCTTTGATCGCCGTGAGCGGTGTGCGTAACTCATGCGACACGGTGGAAACGAATTCGGTCTTCATTCGGTCTACGATAGTCTCGCGCGTCACATCGCGGAAAACGAATATGCGTCCGATGATCCCGGAGACCGCCGTGATGTCGGAATCTGGTTTGGCTTCCGCGTAAACCGGCGCCGTGTAGATGCGTAGTGTGCGTTGCATCGGCTCGGAGATGTCCATGGTTTCGTCCCCGACAAGTTCCCAGTCCGCGATCCATTCCCGGAACTGTTCCCGCGCCAATGTTTTATTTTTGAAGCGGTCCAGAAAGAGGGGGGAGGCATCGCCGAATGTCTGGTCGCGGATGATTTCCGCGTTCACTCCGAACAGCAGGGCGAATCTGTCGTTCACCAGCGAAAAACCCTCAGCACGATCCAGCATAATGATCCCGTCGTTGGTGGCATTCAATACGGCTTCGATGCGCCGCCCAATGGACGCGAATGCCTCGCTCTGCGCCCGCAGGATCGCTTCCCGCTCCCCGATGGTTTGTGCCATTCGCGACAGGGAGTGTGCCAGATCGCCGATCTCGTCGTCCTCATACGGGAAATCGTCGAGTATAAGCCGGGTCATGTCGCCGCGTTCCACCTCCTCGGTAGCGAGTCGCAACTCCTCGATAGGCTTCGTGATCGCCACGGTGAACGTGCGGGCGAAATAGATCGCAATAAGGATCGCTACCAACGGGATCGCAACCGTGATCAGGACGCGCCAGCGTTCGCTCGCGCGCGCGCGGCGTAACTGTTGCTCACGGTACATTTCGGCGGCACTTACGAGTCGGTCCATCGCGGTGATTACGCCCCGGAATCCGTACTCAGACCGGTTAGCGGCTGCGCGGCTGACACTCGGACTTCGGGGAAGCAACTCGCGATCTGCGGCGGCGAACTCCGGCGTCGCGAATTTGGTATACCAGCGGCGATAAGTAGAGTCCGCGAGACCCAGTTGGGCTCCAAGAGAACTGTTTTTTTTGCTGTCCACGAAATCATTCATGCGCCGAAACCGTGTCCGGTACTCGTCACGTGAGCCGCTGAACTGCTGGCGAAAAACGTCGTCGTTATAGATTAGGTAGCCGCGCAACTGATTTTCATTATTCAGAGCGGTTCGGCGCAGTGCGTAGGCGTTGTCGACAAAACTGGCTGTTTCAGCGTAATCCCGCACGGCTCGTCCCAGGATCGCGGTCAGCAAACCCGGTAACACAAGTCCCGCTACCAGGAAGAACAAGAGGGGAAGGAGATATCCGGTAAATATCCGTACCGCGATGCGGCGCGAACGTAAGGGAGCGGGTGGCGCGGCGGACTTCACGGGAGTCGCGTTATCGTTTGCCTCCGGTTCGACCGATTCTTCCGGTGCCTCCGCTCCCGTCACAGCAAGTTTTCCAGACCCACGACAAGACCGGAAATCGTGTGCGCTTTGCGGATCGCGAGCAAAACCCCCGGCATGAACGAGGTGCGATCCGTGCTATCGTGTCGGAGCGAAAGGCGTTGCCCCGGGGCACCAAAAATGACTTCCTGAGAAGCGACGTATCCGGGGAGACGTATGGAATGAACAGGAACACCTGCTACGTCGCCCCCGCGTGCGCCGTCCGCCGTCTCAAACGTACCTAGGGGTGAACCGGTGGGGACCATCCCGGAGTCCCGGCGCGCGCGGGCGATCATCTCCGCCGTACGGGCAGCCGTCCCGGACGGAGCGTCCAATTTTCGCTCGTGGTGCATCTCGATGATCTCGACATCCGGGAGATAACAGGCGGCTTCAGCGGCAAAGCGCATCATCAAGACCGCCCCCAATGCGAAGTTCGGAGCGATCAGGGCAGGTGTCGACTGCGTTTCACAGAGGTTGGCGATCTCGGCGCGGTCGTTCTCGCTAATGCCTGTGGTTCCGATCAGCGGGATGACACGGGCGGCGAGTGCCGCGCGGATGTTCTCCATCACGCTTTCCGGCACGGAGAATTCTACCAATATGTCGGGGTGGGCGTTTGCGAGTACGTCAGACACTACGTCGCCGCGATGAATCTCGGCGACCAGAATCATGTCCGGTGCCGCGCGCACGGCGCGCACCGTTTCGCTACCCATGCGCCCCTTTGCCCCGGCGACGGCGACGCGGATCGACTTCGTGGATGTATCCTGCATTCGCTCTCTTTATACCGCAACCTGCAGAAACAAAAAAGTGGTCGCGGCTATTTATCGTGAACGCGGATCACGAATGTCACCGTCACCGGCTGACCGGAGCGGTTGAGTGCGAGCCAGACGCGGTACGTTCCCGCCTTCGGAAAGCGAACCGGGAACGTGAGGGTGTTGGAGCCGGACCTGCCGTTGCGCGGGTCGCGGGTGTCGGGGACGGTGTGTATGAACGTTTTTCCATCGCGCTCCGCGAAATACAGGTGCGCGAGGGCGGTGTCCGTGATCTGGAGATCGGGGATCGGGTTACCCTGTCCGTCCTCCAGCTTCAGCGGGATCGTCATCGTTTCGCGGGCAATGAATCGCGTCGGTCGCAGAAGACTCATGTTGATCCCGTTCTGGCGGATTATCGGAGCGACCCGCGCCATCATCGGCTCGGGCAGGGCTTTCGCGCCGGGGATCGAGAACCGCGTCGTGAGGAGTTGTATTCCGCCGTCCTTCGGCGCGACTTCGGCGAAAAGTCGCCACGAACCGCCGGAGGGGAACGTATAATCGAGAAGAAAAACGCCGTCCTCTTTTTGATTCCGATCTAAAGAGATCGGCAACGGCTTCTCGCGCTTTAGATCGCCGGTGTCTTCCCGAACGACGTAAAGGTGGAACGGCGCGCCGTAAATAGTTTCGAACTCGGTAATTCGTTTTTTCGTCGCGGTATCCGTTACCGAGAGACGAAGTTTCACCGACTCGCCGGGGAGTGGCTGGTCGGGGATCGCTTCGACTTTGAGCGAATAGGCGGCGTTTTGCTCCTTTTCTTTGTCAACGGCGGAAACCACGCGAATCCGGGGGAACGACACCGAGATTGGCTCTCCCGGGGCGTCACCCGAAGGGGACATCGTCACTGTTACCGAATAGATGCCCGAAGCCGGGAACTTGCCGACCAGTGAATACTCACCCGCGACGCCATCGGGGTTTACCGAAAGCGTGACCGCGTCCCCGCCGCCATCCGGCTTGGCACTCGCGCTCAACCGCGCGAAGGGAACCGGCTGTTTCGCGCCGTCCGGACTGACGACCTCGACCCGTGTGTATAGAACCGCCTCCACATTGGCGACTATAGCCGAAGGCGGCAAGCGCAACGTCAGCGTAAAGCCGTCCTTTTCCTGACGGAGTACGGGCAATACAGGAATGTCCTGGGCATGAACGATTCCAGCAACAAGCGGAAGAGAAACAGCGACGAAAGCCACGAACAGTCGGCGGCGCGAGAAAGCAAGTGAGTGCATCGTATAGTTAGACGTGCGAAACTGACGTTCGCTTCACCGCAAAGCGCGTATCTTTTGTGAGATCACGAACGCGACCACCGCCAGCCCGACACACCCGGCAAAGATCAGTATCTGATTCCTACGATCATCCCCGGATAGGGTGTAATTTAGCGGGTGATGGACGACATGGTGACGATGCCAGCGATGACTCGACCGGTGAGGGCGGTATTTTGCCGCCGCAGGAGATGCAGAAAGGAGCACGAGCACGAGAAAAAAAGTGATTGCCATCAAGCGGATGAGAAGTTGCATTATTGCGTTCATGTGTACCCGACTCGTGACGGCTCGAAGCGGTTGAGTTTTTGTGTCAAATATCACATCGTAGCGGGAAACCCTATGAACTATGGCGGAAAAATCATCTTTGGAGAAATTTCATATGATTTTAGCATATGGAGTGATATAATTCCGTGTTCTCTTACGAAAGGTAATGCCACCCTGTGTTTCGCCGCACCGTTGTTCACCCGTTTCTGATCGCCTGCTGGGTCATTCTCTCCTCCTTATCCGCTTGTGTTGCCGCCGACCGCGAGATTTCTGTCACCTTTGATCGAGACCCCCGGGAGGTCGGTATGACATTCGACCGTTCTCATGTTATCGCGACGACCATCACCTCCGAGGACGGCAAAAAACAGGACGTGTGGGCGGCGCAATATAACTCCGCGCCGGATGTCGGCTGGGGGCGGTCCTTCCGGTTCACGATCAACGATCCGCGCTTCAAGAACGGCGGGCAACCGGCGGTGGATATCGAGATCGAGTATCTGTTGGACGCCTGGGCACCGGTCCAACTGATCGCCGACACGAAGACCGGCTCCCGGGAAATCGGGTCGGCGTGGGGCGGAAGCAAACGCTGGCAAAAACTGAGCGTCCGCCTTGACGACGGGTTTTTCGGTGCCCGCAATCACAACAATCCCCAGAAAAACATGCCCGTCGATGGGTTTGATCTGCGCATCAACGGCTATAACAACGACCTGCATATCCGCTCGATCCGAATTAAAGGCTACGACCTCGACAATGATGTGGACTACAAACGCCTTCTGAAACTGGACGGCATCGAAACCACGAGCGACCTTCTGCTATTCCGCCCCAACAAGCAGGAACCGCTGGCATATCGCTTCTGGAATATCGCCCGTCGCCCGGTGGACATCGCGTACACCCTTTCGGTGAGCGACTTCAACGGGAAGCCGGTCCTGACGCGAAAGGGCGCGGCGACGATTCCAGGAAATGAACGCGCCCGCGTCCCGTTCACGATCCCGACGACCGGCTGGAAATACGGCGTGTACCGGGTCCGTATGCTCGTCCAGGAAAAGGCGGGCAAGGAAGCCCCGAAAACGATCACCGACCGCGAATCGTATCTCGGGATCACGTCCCCGACGCCACTACGCAAGGCGAAACCGGGCGAATTTTTGTACGGACTCGACCTGACGCTCGGCTCGGCGCACGATTACACCCGGCTCCTGAAATGGACTCAGGTGATGGGCGTGGACATCGCGCGTGGCTTCGCCGATTCGGGCGACTGGACGGCGACGAAACGTGTCCTGGATAAATACGCGGCGTACGGTTTGAAAAACTCGTTCATCAACGGACCCGACTGGGACGACGACGAGAAGCGGCGCAAAGAAAAAACGGCGGAAAAGGCGAAGTATTTCGAGGAGTTGGCCCGCCGCTTCCCGCAGGTGACGTACTTCGAGTTGGGCAACGAGCCGGACCTACCGTTCTTTTATCGCGGTCCCGTCGAAGCGTATGCGGAAGATTTCGCGGTGCTCTCCGACGCGGTCAAGCGCGGCAACAAGAACGCCGTGGTGATGAACGGCGGCTTGAGTTTCGCCGGGGACGACGGAATGAAGCGATCACGCCGCTTCGTCGAAGTCGCGGACGCCAGCAAGATCGACGCCTGGGCGTACCACGGGCACGGACCCGGCGCCAAGTCGGAGCACGACGCCCTCACGCGTATGCAGGCGACCGCCCGCGAGTTCGGGAAAGGCGACAGGGCGTATATCGAAACCGAGTCCGGCGTCGCCGCGCGCACCCCCGCGCAGGAAATCATGCAGGCGCGGACCGCCGTGCAAAAAATGGTGTACGCGCAGTCGGTCGGGATGCCGTTTCTGCATTGGTTCCGGCTACTGATGTTCGAGGAGGATTACGGCAATTTACGCACCGATCAGGAGCCACGCCCCGCCGTGCTGTCGTACCGGACCACAGTAGAAGCCCTGCGCGGCTACCGCTTCGAGAAAATCATCGAGACCGGTGTGCCCGATGTCGCCGCGTATCTGTTCCAGCAAAGCACGGGCAACGGTCGCGTGTGTGTCCTCTGGACGGAAAAGCCGGTCGTGCGGCAAGTGACGCTCGCGGTCGGCTCCGGCAAAGAACCGGTCGTCGCGGCGACGGTGCGCGATCAGTTCGGCAACGCCACGCCCGCGACGCCGCTCCCCGACGGCACCGTACAGGTCGCTACTTCCGAGAACCCGGTGTTTTTGTCCTGGAAAACCGCCGAACCCGCCTTCACGCCCGCCCGCGCCACGCCGGTATTGAGCCTGCCACCCACCGCTCAGATCGTGCCCAACAAAGCCAGCGCGGTAATGGTGACGGTGCGCAACCCGCTGGGGCGAGCCATGAAAGCGACCCTGACCACCGACGCGAAGGCGGGCACGACCCCGTTCGCCGCTACGCCGCGCACGGTGGTGGTCACGCTGAAGCCGGGCGAAACGAAGCGCGTCCCGCTCTCGGTGACGCTCGGCGGCACGACCGGGATCGAGTGGCCCCGACTGTGGAGCGTGTTCGTATATGCCGACGCCGACCCGCTCAAACTGACCGCGATCCCCGCCACGCTTCCGAAAGAGAACGGCGGTTCCGTGACCGCGCAACGCGTCCCGCTTCGCGATAACACGCTCACGTTCACACGTCTGGGCGGGACCGTCCGAGAGCGCGCCGTGGCAATCGTCATGGGCGAAGTGATATCGGACCAGGACCAAACGGTGAAAATGGGTGCGTCCGCCGACTGGTGGATGGCGTGGAGCGTGAACGGCAAGCCGGTATACGATACGCTCCAATCCGGGAACGGCGGCATCACGTCGCCGACCGACCACCTATTCGACGTGCCGCTCAAAAAAGGGCGTAACGTGCTTGTCGGCAAGGTGCTCAGCGGTAGCCAGGGATGGATGGTGCGCATCGGAGACCCGGAAATGGCGAAGCGGGCGCGGGCGGCGAGTAGCGGCGTGAACGACTCCCCGCACCTGACGCTGACGCTGACGGAAGATAAAAAATCCATCGCCCGCGAAACCGTGGAGGTCGAGTATGCGCTACCGGTCGCCCCGCTTCCCGAAGGGCTGACGCTCGCCGAGCCGATAGACCGCTGGCAAGCCGCCGACCCGATCACGGTGCTCGGCGCGAACTCCGTTCGCAACTTCTACGAAAAGGAGCCGGACTCGTCGCGCTGGTGGAAAGGGGATGAGGACCTTTCCGGCGAGGCGTGGCTCTTCGCGACCGACGATAAACTCCTGCTCACGGTGCGGGTGCGCGACGACAAACAAACCGCCGGGGACGCGCTACAGGTCGGTGTCGGGCGCGACGAGAAATCGTACGGTGTCTACACCGTAAAAGTCGGCGAGAACGGCAAAGCGACCGTCACGAAGGATGGTGGCACCGGAGACGCGATAGAAGCAACGGCGGAGCGCGGCGAGGGGAGCGTCACAGTGTACAAGATGGCGATCACCCGGAGCGCACTGGGGCTGAGCGGGGCGGGAGATCTGCGGATCAATCTGGTCGCGACCGACAGCGACAACGGCAAGACGCGAAAGCAGGTACTCGTATGGACACCGGGGCTGTTGGACGAGACGAACCCGGTCCTGTGGTACCGCGCCGCCCTGACGCCGTAGCAAGAAGCGTACAGGTTCATCCCTCCGCTATATACGGCGGGGTCGCGCGTCAGCCACCGCCCGGTCTGGGGTCGTAGTAGCGGAACGTGCAAAGGACGAGTCCGGTCTCGCCGTCCGTATAGTATCCCGCCTGCCCACCGAAAAGTTACGGGTCGGCGACCGAAGCGGGCAAACTCAGTCCAACGTCGTACGCATCGTACTCATTGTTCACGAGACATTAGAAGGGAAAGTCTAAGTTGTTGAATCCACTTGTCTTAATTTCTGTCTCCGCATGATTCTGCTCCATTTGCGAGGCTATTTCCTTGTCTTGTGTATACATGTAGAGATAGTGGTTATCCGCGAACCTAAATGTCACAGGGCTAACATTGATCATTTGAATTGTCGAGAGAGTTTTGCATGCCTCTTCTGCCTTTTCGACGCTGGCAAAAAACGAAATAAATGCCCAATCAATCTGATTTACACGTGGCAACATAACCATTAACCGATTTGAGTCGATGTAAAAATTTCCGTTGACGACTTCTTTACCTCCTAACAGTTCTGCCAGCCAAGTGGCACCATATATTACGCAATGGCATAGTGAAGGGGACATACCTATAAGCTCCTTCACATAGTGACTACAACTTAATCCCTCTGAGTCTGATGTGTCAGTTATTATCAACTGCCACCAATCATCTGAGCGTTTTGGCATTTGCATCCCCGGAATTTTCTGTATGTTTAAGTTCATCGATAATCAGTCACGGCCAGAAAAATGGTTCTATGGCAACCCCGGGATTACTGATTTTCGTTCCGTTCCATGGATGGAAATGCGGGTTTACGTGATCTCCACGCCCGTGTGTACTCGCGTCAGTTCGTCCCACGGGGTTCCCCTGAGCGTCGTAGGTCATTGCTTGACGATATGGTGCCGGTGAAAGTTTTGGTTCGGTCTTCATACCAATGACTGAGTGTTCTACGCTCTTCATACCTGGATCAGGCACCACATGGCTACCATCTTTCGCACGAGCCAGATCTTCTAGGTGAGTACGGTTGGGCTTCCATCCGCTATCGTTATGTACCCACACTCCGCCATCGGTTTGCCCAACGAAATAGGTGTGGGTGTCCTCGACCTCAAAGTTGTAGACCGCCGCGCTCTTTCCGATGTGCCGCGCGATGGAGACGACCTTCGACGCGGCGTGCGGTCCGGCGCGGGTGACGATGGCGGTGCCGATGCCCAGGTCGCCCGCGAGGACGAAGCCCTTGCCTTCGACGTATAACGGATGCCCCGCAGTCGTCGTGACTTCCTCGCCATTCGCGAACCGTAATGTCAGCAGAGTGCCGTGCGCCTCATTGATGAACGTTCGAACCACGCGCTTCGCCACCTCCTTGCAGGTTTCGGGGTCACGCGGCTTTAACAACTTACGTTCCCAAAATTATTTCCGCATCAAATGCGAAGCACATGAGCGAAAGCACTGTATCCTGTTCGGTTTCGTATGCACGATAGCGTGTGTTCTCCCACTGACGGTCTGTTGGGATAACATCAATGAACGCGAAACTCCAATGTCCGGGCGTGTATTGAAGTTCACTCACACCCGAAAACGTCAGGCGTAACAACGAAGAGTTGATAGCCTCTTTTGGAGCCAACTCGACTACCAGCGTTACGCCCTTCGCTTCTAATGTGCTGTCGTTCGTCAGTTCAAACCTAACCAAGTCGTGAAACGAAGTAGGTTTGAGGGAATGATATTGTTCTATACTATCGTTTGCTTGCTCTGTGTTTGGCATATCTATCTCGCGGGAAATTTTTGTGTAGGCGGGAGAAACGATCCGGGCAGGTGGGCTCCTGCTTCGCGCCCCGCACTGAATCCAGGGCCGTATTCGTAAATATGATGGTGTGTTGGAGGTATACTTGCGGTGACATTCCCAGCAGTATAGTCAGTACGACCTGTTATTCTGCCGAATTCGTCATAGTGAGCTGTCCACGGCTCAACTTGGCCTAAGTCGTTTTTATATTGCCCTTCTAATCGACGCACACCGGGAGCAACCTGTTTAGGGGCTTTTGCTACCAAGATCTCGCCGCTTTGATTGTGTACCCACACTCCGCCGTCGTTTTTCCCAACGAAGTAGGTGTGTGTGCCCTCAACCTCGAAGTTGTAGACCGCCGCGCGCTTTCCGATGTGTCGCGTGACCGAAGCGACTGTTGACGCGGTGTGCGGTCCGGCGCGGGTGACGATGGCGGTGCCGATGCCGAGTTCCCCGGCGAGGACGAACCCTCTGCCTTCGACAAAGAACGGATGCCCCGCCGTGGTCGTGACTTCCTCGCCGCTGTCGAACCGGAGTGTCAGCAAGGTGCCGTGTGCCTCGTTCACGAACGTCCGGAGCACGCGCTTTGCCACGTCCTTGCCCGTCGCCTCGTCGCGCGACTTCACCCAATCGTCCGCCCTGACTTCTTCAACTGATTTCGTCGTGCCGTCCGCCATCTGAACCGGCGTCCCGGCGACGAAACAGTTGTTCTTGATCGGGGTGCGCATCGCCGCCCCGCCGGTGGGCGTGGCGGCGACCCCGGCGAGCATCACGCCCGACGCGGTGCCGACGTCCTCCCACATGCCGATGGCTTCCACGCTCAGAAGCCCGCCGCCGCTCGCCGCGAACCGCCCGGAGCCTTCGCCCAGGTGCCCGACCGAGGCGGGCAGGGACAACGCCCCGGCGACCAGGTCAATCGCGGAGGTCGCCACGGTCGAGGTAGCGATGCCCGCCCCGCCGTGCCCGGAGAAGGAGTCGAACACCCCTGATTTCGCCTGCTCCGCGCCGAACGAGGCGAAACGCGCCAACTTATCGTACCACTGGTCCGGTCCGCTCTCCGGGCTGAGTCCGAGCGGGTCGAGTGCGTTGGTCGGGTTTCCGTAGCAGTAGGCGTACAGGTTCATGCCGCCCGCGTAGCCCGCCGGGTCGCGCGTCAGCCAGCGTCCGACCTGCGGGTCGTAGTAACGGAACGTACAAAGGACCAAGCCCGTTTCGCCGTCGGTGTAGTAGCCCGCCTGCCCGCCGAACAGGTACGGGTCGGCGAGCGAAGCGGGCAGACTTAACCCGACGCCGTACGCGTCGTACACGTGCGACGACAGCACGTTGCCGCCCGCGTCTATCCGTTGCGCCGTGTTCCCTCGCTCGTCGAAGGCGTAGAACGTGGTGCCGGTGCTACTGCCCGTCACCTTGCGGCTGATAAGTCCTGCCGGTCCGAACGTGTTCGTGGCGAGTGCGTTCCCGGCGGCGTCCATCTCGACTATAGGAGCCGCGCCGTCGTACAGGAAATAGGTCTTCCCGCCCGCGCTCTGTTTCCACGCCCGCAAGCCGCCCGACGTGTAGCCTGCCCGAAGGTCCGGCGCGGCGGTCGCCCCGAACAGCGTCGCGTTCGCTTCCGCGTCGTAGCCGACGTTCGCCCCGCGATGTGTCGTGGCACTCCCGTTGCCGTCGTAGCTGAACGCTGCGAGACCCGCCCCGCCGGTCAACTGGTTGTTTATGTTGTAAGTCCGTGCATTCCCTTTGAACGTCGTCAGGTTGCCCGCGCCGTCGTAGCCGAACGCCGCCGACCAGCCGCCGTTGCGGGTGGAGGTTTCGCCCGTCAGCCGGTCCTTGTAGTCGTACGCCCAAGTCGTCGTACCGCCGAGGGAGGGGGTACCGGTGACGTTGCTCGCCACGCTCGTGCGGTTGCCCGCGCCGTCGTGGACAATCGGTGCGAACTGCGACAGCGTGTTCCCGCCCAGCCCGTTGGCGAGTCCGGTCATCTGCCCGAGCGCGTTGTAGGTGTAGACCCTCGCCAGTTCGGTCGGCACCCCGCCGACGGTGATCCCGCCCGTCTGCCGCTGTTTCCAGAGCCAGCCGTTGTCCAGGTAGTCCCACGCCGTGCTCTCGCCCGCCGGGTTCGTCAAGCCCGCGACCCGACCCGCCGCGTCGTAAGTATACGAGAACGTCCCGACCGGCGTCTGCGTCTGTTTGCGCGAACCGTTCGGGTAGTACGAGTATGTCAGCGTTTTCGCGGGCAGTCCTGTGTATGTCGTGGTGACGCTGACGATCTCGTCCGAGTCGCCGTAGGTATAGGATTGCGTCCCCTCGCCGTCGCTCTTGCTTTCCAGCCGCCCAAGGTAGTCATAGACGAAATGCACGTTCCGTGCGGGCGTCGCCGGGTAAACGACATCGGTGAGAAGATCCTCGACATCGTCGTACACATATTGCGTCACTGCGCCGTTGCCGTCGATGCGTTCGAGCAGGTTGCCGCTCCGGTCGTACCGGGTGAACCGCACCTGATCGCCGCCCGGATACGTCACCGAGCGGAGCGCGCCGATCTCGTCGATGTCGTACGCGGTCGTCTGCGCGTTGCCGTCTTTCAGGCGCGAGAGGTGATAGCCCGACCCGGTTTCCGGGGTAACGGTTTCCGTGCTACCGGAAACCCCCGTGCCTTCGCCGTTCGTGCCGCGTGTTACGTTCACTTCCCGGATGACGACGTTATTCTCGTTGAATACCTGCGAACGCGTGGCAGGACCGCCGACGTACAGGTAGGTGTTCACCACTTTCCCACGCCCAACACCGGTCTGCCCGGTCGCCGGGAACTGAGCCTGAGTTGGCTGATCCGCGATGTTGTAGGAAATGTCGGTCGTGTTGCCGAGTGCGTCCCACGTCTGGACTACGTTGCCGCGCGCGTCATAGCGGGCGTGGCTGACCTTCCCCAGACTGTTTGTCACCGTGACTGGCTGCCCCAACGCTTCGGGTTTCGTGTAGGCGCCGTCACTCGTATAGTTCAGCGTGGTCGTGATCGCCGCCGTCGCGTTGTTGCCGGGACTGGTAACGGAAAGCACGTTCCCGAGCGGTGAGTAGGCGAACGTACTCGTTACCGTCGCCACCCCGCTCCCCGCCGGAGCCGGTGCAGTAATCGTCTTGACCAGACCGCCGCGCGTATCGTCGTAAGTGAACGTCGTCGCCGGACGGCTTGCCTCTTGCACCTGCGTGAGCCGCCCAAGCGGGTTGACGGAATAGTCGTAAGTGTAGGTAGTCGTGATCCCGCGCGGAGTAGTCACAGAAAGAACGTTGCCGAAACTGTCGTAGCGGTAGTCAGTCTGCGCGCGCGGCATCGCCACCGCGAACGTCGCGGATTTGAAGACATACCTGCCGAGTTCGAACACATAGTAACTCGTCCGCACCTCATAGCCGGTGCTACCCCCCGCAGTCGCCGGTATGCGCACTGTCCACAGATCGGTTGTCCTGTTGAAACTAACCCACCATCCGCCCGGACCATAGGTGTCGTAATTTTGCCCACCGTCGATACGGCTCCCGTTGAGATACACCTCCCAGTTCGATTGGATGGGGTAGTTAACTCCGTTCGCCGGGATCTGGATCTGGTCGCCCGGTAGTACCGCGCCGCCCCCCGGCAGACTGTTTCCGAATACTACCCGGTCGGGCAGATATGGGCTACCGGAGATCCCGCCGTAGACTACCGAGGTGTATTTCCCGCCCGTAGCGTTGAGTCGCTCCGTTTCATTGCCCACCCCGTCGAAGGCGATCCTGTAGTTCGCGGTCTCCTCCCCGAGCGAGTTCACGCTCGAAACCTGCGTGTGCGTCCCATCCGGATAACTGAATCGCCGCTCGTTTCCGTAGGAGTCGATCAACTTCGAAACCAGGTTCGTCGTCGTGTTATAGACGATCTGCCCGGAAACCGTGGACGTCCCATCCGTTGGCGATGGCACCGTTATCTTCGACAGGTAAGGGGTGGTGGCAGTCATTCCATCGAATCGAAATAACCCTGTAGTGTAATCGTAGTCGTAGCGAGGCAGTGTCGGCACGGTCGTGCCTTTAAAGACCTGCGACACCGTTTTGAGTTGAAGCGGGTTGTAGGTGCCCCAGTTTCCCGAAGTATAGGTGACTTTTCTGTCGTATCTATCGCTGACCTGGGTGACAAAGCCGTTCGTGGCACGGGTGAGGGTCAGGAGTGTTTGGTTCGCTCTCACGCTGCCGGTGGTAACGATGCTTGTCAGAAGGGGCCAGGGCTTCGACAGCGATTCATAGATGCTGTATTTGAGCATCAGCCCCTGTCCCATTCGATTTTGCACTTTCGACAGAGTGTAGCAAGCCATCCCGGTGATCGCTGTCGTGGTCGTCCATTGTGTCCCATCGGAGAAGCGGATCACATAGTAACCTGCCTGATTGCGCGGCGAGTCGTATTTCCATTCGATGCGGACGGCGAGACCGGCTTCGGGTGTGCAAACGACACTCGGATTCGCCGCCGTCGGTATGGAGGGGGCGGTAAACGCGATGTCCTTGAGATTCGCCATGTACAGATATTTGGTGGTTCCCGCTTGCGTTGTCGGTCCCGCCGGGGCAGTAGTTCCGGCAGGAGTCACATCAAAGAAAGACTCCGCTGTACCCGCAGTAGCCGTTTTGACCAATATACGATAATCGACCCCGAAAATGCGATCCGAGTATCCCAGAGGTGCCGTCACCGGCGGTGTGACGGAGAGCATGGTTGTCCCGTCACGTGTGAAAATCGATGCCGACCAACCATTCGGAGTTGTGGAACTGCTGACGATAGTGTTCCTGTTGTAAACCACCCATGTAGCGGCACCATGCCCCCATGTCGCGCTCCCTCTGCCAGGAAGCATCTCCGCAGTACCGCCTCTCGGTGTTTGCGGAGAGATAGTAAGGCTCGGGTCATAAACGCCGACATGATAGCCGTGCGACCAACCTTGGCCGTAGTCGTTAAATTGGGACGGCGGTCCCCAGTCGCCCCCACCGTTTAAACTACGGTAGATGCGCCGCCAGACAACCGGCGGTCCCGCCGAGTTGTACACGACAAGGTCCGAAGCGGGTTGATACTCTTCCTCTCCTGTGGTCAGATTGACGGGATCTCCCCCGAACGGACCACTCCCGCCGCCGCCCCCTTTCCCGTTGCCGCGAGAGCCTCCTGTGCTACCAGTGGTTGAAGTGCCACCAGACCCACCGCCACCCGCGCCCGTCCCTCCACCGTCGCCCGGGCCACTGCTCCCGTCACTCGGCGGACTATTCCCTGGGTTACCCCCGGGACCGCTTTTCGTCGCGCAAGCCACACTCGGGGCACCAACAGCGAACATGGCTATGTGCCCGGAGAGACCGAGAGAAGAGGCAGACACGCCATGCGGTCCGGCTTGTGCGATGCGAACGGGCATACCGTCGCGCTTTTCAGACAGGGCTACCCGCTCGAAGCGACGGCGAAGCATATCCGTTGGCAGTGTCAATGCGGCGACAAGGTTTTTATCCGAACGGCTCCCGGTTCGCGTCATCGCAATGAAACGCCCCGGAAGCATTCTGCGCCACTGGGACCATGTTAGCTTCACCGCACCACCGGGCCACGCGCCGCAGTCCCCGCAGAGGTAGGTTACTCCCTTGTCGTCGGTTTTCGTCACCGTGACATAGTGATCGTTCTCTACGTATGCGATCAACGGCTTTGGTAGCCGTTTCAAGCCCGTCTCATCCGCCGTAACGGGGCGCGCGACCAGTTTCGGGAAGCGGCGGGAGGCGACCAGAAGGTCGTTCATGTCGCTTCCCATATCCGTAACATGCAGGCGTGACAGCACCGTCGCGCGGTCATAGGGAAGCGTATGTGCTCGGAGAACGACGGAGAGGCTGGACGCGACGCACTCCGGATCGAGATGCGCGGGTTCGGGGATTCCGGCGCGGCCGTTATCCGCGTGGTAATCCGCCCGTTGCGACGCGAACTTCCACCAGCGTGAGGCACCGCGCGAGTCGAACCCGCAAAGAGTCAAACGTGGGTCGCTGGTTTGTTGCAGAAGCGTGGAGAACTGTGACTGTGCTTTGCGGTACTTTCCCGCGCGCACATGTAAGATGCCGTTGTCGAATGCCGCGCGACCATACAACGGACTCCGTTTTGTGACCAGTGCGCGAACGGCGTCGAAGTGTCGCTGGGCACCGTTCACGTCCTCTTCCACGTCTGTGGCGTACTCGCCGAGCCAGAGGTGCATCTGAGCGGCGAGTACGCGCCCCTGTTCTCTGCGCTCACGGGCGTCCTTGCTCCAATGCCCCCGATAAACAAGTGGGCTTTGCGTCAAACGGAGTTGCTCATCGCCAGAAAGTGGGTGGACTCCCTTCTTAAATCGCAGGGTTTCCGGAGCGAAGGTGTGAATGATCCGAGACCACTGAGCGGGTTCCTCGGGTCGGACCGATTGACTGAAATTTCCGTCCTGTCCCCAGAGACTCACCGGGTGAATAGGGGAGACGGCGGAATCGGCGGGGAGAATGGTCGGACGAGGAGCGATCTTGCGGTCAACGACGGGCGTTCGCGCTTTGGCGGATCGTTTCAGGCTCGGACGGTGGCAGGCGGCGTCCTCGCAAAGATTTCCCGCACGAAGAAGCGATTTTTGCATCTCAGCAGGCATGACCGCGAGAGCCATGAGCGCGGTCATTAAGGTCGCGAAGCCGACCCCGGCGAGGCGCGGGAAAAAGTTCGAAAAACGCGACGAATGGGGAATCGCCCCGCCGGATTGCGGTCTGAATAACACGATAGAATCCTCCATGACAGACCAGTTGATCTGACGATTAATCTTTAATCACCGACGACTTCAAATGCGATGGAGGGTTCTGTACGCCATCCGGGCAGGATGCTACAGTCCTCATGCGAACGAAATGATTATACACCGAAATACAGCGTTAGGGGGAGTAAAGATGTTAAGCTTTAGTTTCCGGTAACTTGA
This sequence comes from Armatimonadota bacterium, assembly GCA_043763605.1. Classification (GTDB taxonomy): domain Bacteria; phylum Armatimonadota; class Armatimonadia; order Armatimonadales; family Armatimonadaceae; genus JACMIU01. Next base: position 18,584 of record JAYULM010000078.1, read on the forward strand.
GGGTTTCTGCAAAGGCTCTCTCGTCTCTCCCCCTCTCAAAATCGTCGAATTAGGGGACTTTGCCGGAACGCGCCGCA
>JAYULM010000079.1:0-1388 GCA_043763605.1 Armatimonadota bacterium
GTCAGGCATTCGCCCACCAACCCGTAGCCGATTTTCGAGACGACAAGGTCCACCGAGGCGACCAGATCCGGGTGCGCCATCAGGGAGCGCGGGAGCACGCTCCAGTTGTCCGGTAGGTCGTGCTCCGGTACGCCGTCCAGCGACAGGAAGTGCCAGTCGTCGAAACGCGCCAGTGTCGCGTAGGGAATTGGCAGCCCCCAGTTTCCGGCGTACACCAGCGCGAGCCGTTTCTCCCGCGAGGACGCGGGTAATGCCTGCGCCAATTCATCCCGCCGGTCGCACCCCGTGCGGGCGATGATGCCGACCGATTCGCGGTTCGGGAAGTAATTCATCGGGAGTGCGAACCCTGCTTCGAGGTGCAGGGTCGCCCGCGCATACTCGCCGCGCAACTCTTCCACGATTCCCGCGAACGCCGGTTCCTGCCCCGCCAGATCCGCGTAAATATCCGCCCAGGTAAAGTTCGCGATGCAGATCGAAGGTATCCCGACGCTTTCCGCGACCGTGAGCGGGAACGATGGCACATCGGAAACGATCAGTTTCGCGCCGCGCCGCAGAAGGTCGTCCCGCTCCTCAGCGAACCGCGCCCGGTTACGTGCGTCGGTTTCGCGCCACGCCGCGAGCGTCGCCGTAGCGTCCGAATCCAGCGAATCGCGTTGCACGGTCCCGACATCGAACGACGTGTTGACGTACTCGAACGCGCGACCGGCGAGTTCGTTGCGCCAGTGCCATTCCGGCGACGCCGTTTTGATGACCAGCGGAATATCCGGCGCGAGGGATTGCAACACGGTGATCTCCCGGGTGGCATGGCCCAACCCGTGCCCGGATACGTATAACACCAGCGACATAAGCGAAAATTCTCCGCCCCGATTGTAAACGAATCGCCGCGCAAACGTCTATCCCGGCAACGGCGGATATAAATCGCGCCCCGGGTTGGGTATGCTACGGTCAACGAGCAACGAAGGAGGCATTTGAAACGATGGCAACACACGAAATTCCCCAGGACCAATGGGAATCGTTCTTTTCCGTTTTCACCCAGCGGCGGAGCGGGGCGATGGTGACGGTGGAGTTAGCGGACCCGCAGAAAGGACCGCGAAAAGCGGAAAAGAACCAGCCGCTGACCGGGATCACGGTGGACGACGCGGGGAGCGTGGTAGTGCAGTTCGGCGGCGGCGACGCAACGACGCGCACGATCACGGAGCCCAAGGCGGTGTATCACAAGTCGGCGGCGGGGCTGATGAGTGACGAAGTGAACCACGACGAGATCCTCGAAATTACGTCGGCGGGCGATCCCCCGGTCACACAGTTGCACTTTAGTGGTTAGTGGTCGGTGGTCAGTGGTTAGTGGTCCGTGTCGTCGGTCGGACGGTGAACCGTTCCGCTATGCGCCT
>JAYULM010000080.1:0-18619 GCA_043763605.1 Armatimonadota bacterium
ACACGTCGCCCGGTGGTAATCGGAGGAACGCGACCCAGTCGGCGGGGCGCATTTCGATGAGGCGTTTCGTGACAGCATCATAGGGTTTGGACATAGCAAATGATTGTAGCGCATTGCTAGGGACGAAAAGAAAGGTTGCACGATTGCCGCCCGCCTATTATCGCTGAAAGTCTTGTCGGTTCGCAAGAGGTAGTGGGATCTGTTTTCGCTCTGCCCCGCTCCCGCCGGTGCCCTGCGTCAGTCGTAAAGCGATTTCCAAACGTCGGCGAAATCCTGCGGGCGCAGAAGGCAACGCAGATACTCCGGGCTACGGTGGAACGCCGCGAGGAGCGATTCGGTGCGGGTCAGTCCCCAATCCGGCAACTCCTTCGGCGCGGCGGTGCGCGCTTCGGGGACCGCCTTGTAGCGGCTATTCGCTTCGCAGAACGGCGCGCCGTCCCCGCCACGCAGGACGAAGTGTGCCATGCCGCCGCGTTCGGCAAGCGCGGTCCGTTCCGTCTCGCAGTCCGCCATGCGCCAGGTGCCGACGATCAGTTCGCTCACGCCGACGTTGACAAGCAACGACGCCCAGCCCGGTGCGACCACCGCCTTGTCACCTGCCATTAGTGGAATCGTCACGGCGTCGGTCGGGTGTTCGGTAGCACCGTGTTGCAGATACAGCCACGCCTCGCCGCGCAGCACCTCGTGAATTTCGGGGTAAGACAAGTTCGTCCCGGGCGCGTCGGAGTTCGTGTGCCCGCGGGTACGCACCCATTCCGCCCCGCCGCCGATGGTCCCCGCTTTGAACGTCGTCAGAGCGTAGGAAAAGCCGAACCGTTCCATCGACTCCGAGAGCAGTGCCGGGCGGACATTGCGATACACATGGTACAACGGCTCCCCGCCGTTCGTTGTGTCCACCGCCCCCGGCTCCCTCGCCACCGCGCGCAAGTCGGCGGTGCGCACCCCGTCCGCCGCGTCGCACAGAACGTCCCCGCCGAACTGCAGGCAAGGGACTCCGCCGATCACGGCTTCCATAAGGAGCGGCGAGGGAAGCCCTGTGACTTCCGGCGGCAGTGGTTCGTAACGAGTAATCATAATCTATTCTACCCACTCGGCGCGATTTCTATCCGCGCGGCGAGAGAAAACGGGCAGACGCCGGAGGGGGGGCATCGGCACAGTTGCCGACGGGACCGCTCCGGCGTCCGTCACGCCTTTTTGTAGAACGGCAGGGCGGCGACTTTCGCGGCGTGACACGCATCGCGAATGACCACCTGTATCGCGGTGCCGACCTCCGACGCACTGGCACGGACGCGGGCGAGCGCGATCCCCTTGCCGAGCGTCGGCGAGAACGTCCCGCTGGTGACATGCCCGACGGGTTCGCCGGCCGCGTCCAGGACCGGGTAGCCGTCGCGGGGCACCGCACGACCGTCCATCGCGACCCCGACCAGCACCTTGTCGCGCGGCGCGGATTTCAATGTAGCAAGCGTCGCCTGCCCGACGAACGGGTCCGCCTTCTCGGTCTTGACGACCCAGGCGAGGCGCGCTTCATACGGGTGCGTGCGTTCGTCCATTTCGTGGCCGTAGAGCGGCAGGCAGGCTTCGACGCGCAACGTGTCGCGGGAACCGAGTCCGCAGGGGAGCGCGCCGTGCTTCATCAGCGCGTTCCAGAGCGTTTCCACGTCCTCGTTGCGGCAGAATAGTTCCACGCCGTCCTCGCCGGTGTAGCCGGTCCGCGCGACCATCGTCGGGCAGTCGCAGATCGCGGTCTCGGTGACTCCGAAGCGCGGCAAAACGGTCAGGTCGGCGTCCGAGAGGCTATCGGCTAACTTCACCGCTTTCGGTCCCTGCACGGCGATCAGACCGGTGAGAAATGTCTCGTCCTCGATGGCGAGGTGTGGAAACCGTGACCGGTGCGTTTCGAACCAGGCGAGGGCTTTCACGCGGTTCGATGCATTGACCACCACGATGAACTCGCTTACCCCGAGTCGATAGACGATGATGTCGTCGATCACGCCGCCTGCGTCGGTGCAGAGTAGCGAATACTGCGCCTTGCCGGGCGTGAGTTTGGCAACGTCGTTGACGGAAATATATTGCAGGAACGCGAGGGCGTCCGCGCCGTGAACGCGAACACGCCCCATGTGCGAAACGTCGAACAGTCCGGCGTTCTGCCGCACGGCGTTCACTTCGGAAATGACCCCGGATTTGTACTGCACGGGCATCTCCCATCCGGCGAACGGGACGAGTTTCGCGCCGGACTGCCGATGCGCGTCGTACAGCGGCGTACGGAGCAGGGTTGGGTTGGAATCTGACATGGGGTTATTATACCGCCGTCCGATGCCTTTTCCTGGTGCCCACGTGTAGCATGATCGGATCCAATTAGAACACGTCCGCGCCGTGTCGCGGGTCGCCGGGAAATGTCTGACCGACACCGCCACGCGACTCCCCGCACGCCGCGCAAAACCGCTCCCCGCGCAGGATCGGCGACGCGCACCGGGCGCAGACGATGTCGGTGCTGGTGCGCGTACCGCAGTGGGGGCAGAACGGGGTGGTTTCGCCGTGTTTCGAGGACCAGGCGCGGCGGCAGTTGTTGCAGGTGTGCCGAAGCCGTTCGCCGACGAGAAGAAAGAGCGAACCCGCCGCGACCGTCGCGCCCGCCCAGATCGTGTAGCCCGGTCCCGGACCGACGTGGTCCTTGCGCGATCCGATCCCGGACCCGACCGGCTCGATAGGGGGCAGGCTCACTTCGGCGAGGCGGGCGTTGATCGGGGCGAGCCGACGCTGGACGGTGAGCAGGAACCCGACCACGATTTTGCCGGTCTCGTTTCGCGCCCGGACGCCGATATATACCGCGATCAGCCCGAGGATGACGCCGAGCCAGGCGAAGCGGCGTAGAAAGCCGAACTGCGCGATGGCGATCACACCCAGCGCCGCCGTAATCGCCCCGACGCCGAGGGCGGCACCGGGGAGCGAGACTGGCGTGTTCAAAACGGTGAGCGTCGCCCACGGGAGCGCGGATGCGACGACCAGACCCGCCGCGCCAAGCAGGATGGCGGCGATCCCGAAGCCCGTCAGAGTGCGCCCTATCGTGCGAAAGGAGATTCGGTTACGTTGCTTCGCCGCCATGATGAGATACTGTACCACGGGGCGGGGATGTTGGGTGTTGGGTGTTTGTGATCATAGGTTTCCCCGCGTCGATCATCGGTTTCACCGACGCCTGTAGGTGGCTACGCCACCGAGCGTCCTCCGGAAGCGGGCATACCGGAATCGTTCGGCGACCGCGACAACAGAACGTATTCGGCGCGTCCAGAGGACGCTCGGTGGCGTAGCCACCTACAGGCGTCGGTGAAACCGATGATCGCGCCGGAGGATGGAACATCCCCGCCCCGTGACACGAATTCTGCGCCACATTGCGGTACAATAGCGTCAGCCTTTGTATTTGGAAAGATTCACCCATCTGATGAGCGTATCGCCCACCGTGCCCAAAGTGTTGCTACCCACCGTTTTTGAAATCTCCCGCCCCGGACGAATCGGCGTCGCTATGCCCGCGTGTGACGTGCCGGAAACGCCGCTTTCCGAACTACTCCCCGATGTTGCCCTGCGCGCGGATCTGCCGCTCCCCGAAGTCACCGAGGGCGAGGTCGTGCGCCATTTCAACAAGATGTCGACGTTCAACTACTGCGTGGACAAAGGCTTCTATCCGCTCGGCTCCTGCACGATGAAGTACAACCCGAAAATCAACGATGTCGCGGTCAATATGCCCGGCTTCGCGCGTATCCATCCGTACCAGCCCGAAAGCACCGTGCAGGGCGCGCTCGAAGTGCTCCACGCGATGCAGGAAAATCTGGCGGCGATCCTCGGCATGGACACAGTTTCGCTCCATCCGGCGGCGGGCGCGCACGGCGAACTGCTCGGCATGATGCTGTTCCGTGCGTACCACGCGCACCGGGGGGACACCCACCGCAAGTTCGTGATCGTCCCGACGGCGGCGCACGGGACCAATCCGGCGTCGGCGGCACGGTGCGGTTATAAAACGGTCCCGGTCAACACCGACGAGCGCGGTCTGGTGGACATGACGCACTTATCGGCGCAGATCGAGAAGTACAGGGACGATTTAGCCGGGTTCATGCTCACCAACCCGAACACGGTTGGGCTTTTCGAGACGGATATTTTAGAGATTTCGCGCATGATCCATGACGCGGGCGGCTTGATGTACGGGGACGGCGCGAACATGAACGCGCTCGTCGGCACGGCGCGCCCCGGCGACATGGGCTTCGATGTGATGCACGTCAACCTGCACAAGACGTTCTCGGTGCCGCACGGCGGCGGCGGTCCCGGCTCCGGCCCGGTCGGCGTGAAGGCGATCCTGGAGCCGTTCCTGCCGGTGCCGCAAGCCGTGAAAAACGAAGACGGCACGTTCCACCTGGACTACGACCGCCCCCTGTCCATCGGTAAGGTTTCGCCGTTCGCGGGGGCGTTCCTCGCCGTTGTGCGTGCGTACGCTTATATCCGGCACTACGGACGCGAGAATATCGCCCAGATTTCCGAGAACGCGGTCCTGAATGCCAACTATTTGCGTGTCAAACTGGGCGCGACGATGCCGGTGGCGTACGACCGTACCTGTATGCACGAGTGCGTGTTCACGCTCAAGGAGTGGAAGAAATACGGTGTGAAGGCACTCGACGTGGCGAAGCGCATCATCGATTACGGGTACCACCCGCCGACGATGTATTTCCCGCTCATCGTGCCGGAGTGTCTGATGATCGAGCCGACCGAGACCGAAAGCGTCGAAACGCTGGACGCGTTCATCGTCGCACTGGAATCGGTCGCGGAGGAAGCGCGAACCAATCCCGATATAATCAGGAGTGCCCCGCACAGTGCGCCGGTGCGCCGTCTCGACGAGGCGTTCGCGGCGCGAAACCTTGATCTTGCCTGGTCCCCCAAAGAAAAGTTCGCGGCGGTTTTGGAGGATTGATGGTGACGATACCGACTTTGAGGCGAGTAAATAATGTCTGAAGGGTAAAGACATTATTGTCTTCTTCCGATGAGGTGTATGACGTTACGGGAACGCGATGGCGCGTATCCGAAGCAGGCGCGGGGGGACCGGCGTGGTTTTAAAGCGTCACTATGGGATACGAACGGCTATAGGGTATACTTAATTTTAGCCCGGAGTGCGCGGCGTCTGACGCCGCTGGAAACGACCGATCAGGGAGAGTGGAGGCGAGTGCTTTGCAGGGACTGGAAATAACGGTTGACGAATCCCCCGAGAACGGTGGTGTTCCTATAGTAAGTCTGTCCGGAGAGATCGACTTGCACACGTGCCCGGATCTGCGAACAGCACTGCAAGGCATCATGGACCGGGGACATTACCGCCTCGTTCTGGATCTCGCCAAGGTGCCCTACCTGGACTCGGCGGCACTCGGCGTTCTGGTAGATGCCGTGCGGCGTGCGCGCGAGAATGGCGGCGCGATCTATCTGGTGCAGGTCGCCCCTTTCGTGCAACGGGCGTTCGAAATCACACGTCTCATCAAAATCTTCGAATTATATCCCGGTGTCGCGGAAGCACAGGTAGCGGCGGCACGGGCAGCAGCGGCGCAGGCAGAAGTGGTCAGGGAGTAGGGAATAGTTCCGTAGGGGCGATGCGCCTACCGCATACCCCCTCCAGAACTATTCCCTACTCCCTGACCACTAACGGCTCGCAGTTGCTTCGCGCTTTTCCAGATCGCTTTCCCAGTCCGCGAGGGCTGTGTTCGCCCGTACCATCCGTTCGATGAGGTGTCCGTTATCGGTTTCCAGCAGAATCGCGACCGTCACCGGGGAGAACATCGCCTCGAACGCGTCGCACGCCCGCCGCCCCCACAGGGTTTGCAGGGTGTCGTTCGCGTCGATCTGCAGATGCGCGGCAATAAACTGTTTGATCTTCGGGTAGCGCGACGTAAAGAAAGCGCGCTTCTCCTTGTATTCCGATTCGATCCGGGGGCTGTTCCCCTCGTGCGCCGCGAGACACAGTAGCCCGATCAGCGAGTCATACTGGCTGTAGAAGTCGTTGAAGTGCGTCCGTTCCTGCTTGAGTTCGTCCTGCCATCGCACACGCAGGTAGTTGTCGTGCAAAGCGCGGGGGGCAGCGGTGGCGACGCGGAGCGCGGTTTCGGCTCCGAAGCGAAGGTCGCGGCGTCGCTGTTCGAGGGCGCGGCGGGTGCGCCGCGTGGCGAGTTCTAACCGGAGTCGGAACTGTTCGGCGGGTGGTATGGGGAGGCTTGTTCTGATCAACCGCTTTTAACTCCTTAACAATCGTCCTGAATCGACTGTTGAGCACGAAACCGATGTATTCGCAACGTTGCACACCATTAGGATTCGCTTTTGTTCCGGGTACTCCTCCTGAATAGGGAGCGAAGAAATACCCCAATGCGTTTTTATTTTAGAAAACCGAAACATCCGGAAGTTACGGGCGTTTGCTTTGCTCTACGAAATTGATTTGCAGGTCGCTCACCAGTGCCTTGAGAGGCAGCCGCTCTTCCGGCGCGACAGCGGGTTCCAACTGCTTGGCGAGAAACTCGACCGTGTCGATGGCGATCCGCGCCTGATCCAGGTCACGCTCGATCTGTCCGGTAGAGGGGTTGGCTACCAGACCCATACGGAGCCATGCCAGCGAGCGTAGTTCCTGTAAGAAAAGTGCCAGAACGGAGTAAACGTCGGGCAACCCGCCCATCTCTTCCGGGTCGCCATTCTCCTCCATCGCTAAATCGTCGTATATTTCGCCTTCGGGTTCGACGATTTCGACGGGCGCGGGAGGGGCGGGTGTTTCCGACGCGGGGGCGCGGCGGCGGTCACGGAACACGAACCCTTCTTCTGACTCTTCTTCGGGCATGAAACACTCCTTGCGAATACCGGTTCGGGGTGTGCAAAACCTCACACACGCACACGAAAACCGATGGCGGATTGTAACACAGCATCGTGGGGTCTGACAAGCCGATTTCCGAACAATTTTTCGGCGACGCGCCCGGTTTTGGTATACTACCGGGAAAAGGGAAACGAAATGTCCGTTGCTACACAAACGCATACCACGTTCGCCGAAGCAGACGCGGCTTACGAAAAATTCGTCAAGCCATACATCACATCGGAAGACCGAAGTAAATTCGTCGAAATAGACCTGGATTCCGGAGATTTTGAGATCGGAAAAGACGATGACGAAGTTCACGATAAACTCTTCGCACGGCGTCCACAGGGGCGCTTCATCCTCATGGGAGCCGACGGGGGAGATGCGGGCGCGTTCGGTTTTGAACAGCATCGTGGGGAGGGGCGGTAGTGCAACGCGGCGAAGTCGATCCCTATCTCCGCCCGCTGATGCGACTCGTATTACGTGGCGAGGAAGGCACCGAGGAGGTGGTCGAAGTGCATCTCGACACCGGTTTTACGCGGAGTCTTGCCGTACCGCCCCGGGTTATCGCCGCGCTACAGTTTCCGTTTGTACGCGAAGTGCGGATGACGCTCGCTGACGGGCAACGCGAAAAATTCAACGAATACCGGGGCCGCGTTCTGTGGGAGGGGATCGAACGCCCGGTGCGTGTACTCGCCAAGGAAGGCTCACCGCTCGTGGGAATGGCGATGTTCCACGGCTACCGTGTCACGCTCGAAGTTGTGGACGGCGGCACGGTAACCGTGGAACCGCTCTCCTGATCCCACCGCGCTACTCACCGCGCGCATAAAGAATCTGCGCCAGCGCGACCAGTGCCGCCGTTTCCGTGCGTAACACCCGCGCGCCCAGCATCACCGAAAACGCCCCGGCACCGGAAAACGCAGCCACCTCGCCGTCCGAAAAGCCGCCTTCCGGTCCGACCAGGATCAGCAACCGGGTCGCATGGGCTACCCGCTCCGATTGTAGCGCGTCTCGCAACGTGAGTGTCGCGCCCTCGTGAAGCGTGATCGCCGCGTCCCACTCCCCGATTCGGCGTGTGATGTCGGGGGCGTGTCGCTCCCATTCCACTGTCGGCAACCGTCCGCGCCCCGATTGCTCCGCTGCACCCTGCACAATCCCCTGCCAGCGTTCGATCCGCTTCTCGATCTTGTCCTTCTGCTCCATGCGCGCGACGCTCCGCTCGGATTGAAACAACACGAACCCCGCCGCGCCGACCTCGGTGCCGTGCTGGAGGACTTGCTCGATTTTTTCGCCGGTCTTCGGGAGCACCTGTCCCACGGTGATACGTGTCGCCGGTTCGGTCGGGACCGTGTATCGCGATTCGATGGTGGCGGCGACCGCTTTCGATTGGATACGCGACAGTCGGCACCGGTAGCCATCGCCGGTGTTGTCGTGGACGACGATCTCCTCGCCCTCGCGCATCCGCAGGACGGCAACGGCGTGGTGCGCGGCGTCGGACGGGAGCGTGACGATGTCGCTTTGGATCGCGGACGGCGGGACGAAAAAACGGGGAGTGGATGACATGGCTTCGGCGGGGAGTCGGCGGCGGGTCGTCCCGTAATAATACCATGCGCGGGGTATCAGCGTCCCCGTACGGTTCACCTGGCAGAGAGGCTACACCTCGATAGAGCAACTATTTCCGCCGGGGCAGTCGCTTCATCGGCAGATTAGTTCTCATACTTAACAAACTGCCCTGAAGGTATCCGAGAGGCAAATTTGTCTGGGGTTTCACCCACCGGTAGAAGCCGTTCGGCTAAGGACGCTCCGCGTCCGGGACAGGTGCAGGACGAATCGTCGTGTGGGTCTGCCGAACGCTCTATACCCGCCTGGACGCGGGGCGTCCTTAGCCGAACGGCTTCTACCGGTGGGTGAAACCCCCGTCCTCTCGGGTACAATTCCGATCATGCAACACCTTCTCCCGATCCAATACGAACCGATCTTAGAACGCGCGTTAGCCGAGGACATCGGCTCCGGCGACATTACCGCGAATGTTACGATCTCTGCTGACCGGATGGCGCGGGCAATCGTACTCGCAAAGGCGGACGGCGTTCTCGCCGGTCTCGCGGTCGCCTGCCGGACGTTCTCAATGGTCGATCATAACATCGTGTGGGAGCCGCACGCGAGCGACGGGGAACCGATCACCGACCGGCAACCGCTGGCGACGATCACCGGACCGGCGCGCGGAATGCTTTCCGCCGAGCGCGTCGCGCTCAACGTGCTCCAGCGCATGTGCGGTACGGCGACGATGACGGCGCGGTTCGTCGCGCTGACGGCAGGCACGAACGCCCGCATCGTAGACACGCGCAAAACGACGCCGGGGTTGCGCCTTCTCGAAAAGTACGCCGTGCGGTGCGGCGGGGGATACAATCACCGGTTCGGCTTGTACGACTGCGTCCTGATCAAGGACAACCATCTGGCGGCGGGCGGCGGGGTCGCAGCGACGGTGGCGCGCGCGAAGCGGGAAGCCGGGCACACGATGAAGATCGAGGTCGAGTGCAAAACGCTGGACGAAGTACGTGAAGCCGTGGACGCCGAAGCCGACATCATCCTTCTGGACAATATGTCGCTCGAACTCCTTGCCGAGTCTGTACGAATCATCGGCGGACGCGCGACCACGGAGGCATCCGGCGGGGTCAACCTTTCCACAGTCGCGGCGATAGCGAAAACCGGCGTGGACCTGATCTCGGTAGGTGCCCTGACGCATTCCGCGCCCGCGCTGGATATTTCACTGGACTTCGAAACCGGCGCGTAGCACAAATCCGATGGCGAAAAATCTCGTCTATTATACCGTTTTCGGCGACGACCCGTATTACGAGAATCTGCGCACGTCGATTGACTCCCTGCGCGACATCGGCAACTTCGACGGCGAAATTCTGGTCTTTTCCGACAAGCCGGTGGACTATTGCGGCGCGAGTAATATCGTCCTGCCCATGCCCAACTCGGTAGAGTCGATCAAACTGCGTATCACGTGCTACAAGCACTTCGACTTTTCCGCGTACGACCGGGTACTGTTTCTCGATCTCGACATCATCGCGTGCCGGGACATCAACTGGCTGTTCGCCCGCGACGAGGACTTTACGTACTTCTCCCAGATCGATCATTATTTCACGACCGGAATCATTAACTGCTCCTACATGGACGGGCGGACTCTGGCGAAGCACTGGTGGAAGCGACCGATCAACGCGGGGCAGTACCTGCTGTCCGGGCGGCGGTTCGACGCCGTGATGGAGCATTGGGAGGAGGTATGCGACCGTTTCGCGCACCGCCGCGTCTTCGAGTTGAACTTTTCCTTCAAGCGCGTCTGGCGAGACCAGATCGCACTCAACTACTTGATTCGCACCGGGCAATTGCGCGGTGCGCATTTAGACGATGTTGTCCGCTTCCCGATCCGTCCCGTGTCGCTTCGCCCGTCTCGCTACACGCTGTGGCACTACGCCGCGTTCCCGGTCCAAGCCGCCGGAATCGCGATGCGCCGCCGGTACGAGTGGATTCTCGCGGGGCACGGGACGCCGGATGATGTGGCTTTGTGTAAAGAAAATTACCGATAGCGGGGATGTTGCATCCTCTGGTGGAAGCCTTCGGCTTGGGTTTCCTTCGGCTTGCGTTCCCTGTGGGAAGGGGACTTGCCGAACAGCATGAGCGGCTTCGTTGCCTGTCTCCTGTTCCCGCAGGGAACGCAAGCCGAAGGAAACCCAAGCCGAAGGCTTCCACCAGAGGATGCAACATCCCCGAAAGTCAGGAGAAAGCAATGACACTACTGAAAGACGAATGGCTCCCCGACGCCGCCATGGAGCGCGTCATCACCCACTGGACCGTCGGAAGATACACGGCGAGCGATTTCGAGCGCGAACACTATCATTTTCTGATAGAGGGCGACGGCAAGGTCGTGCGCGGCGAGCGGAGCATCCTGGATAACGTGAAGACTACCGATGGCGTATACGCGGCGCACACGCTGAACGCCAACCAGGGTTCCATCGGCGTTTGCGCGTGTTGTATGTTTGGCACCGCCGAGCGACCGTTCAAGCCCGGCAGTTTCCCCTTGAAGGAGGCGCAGTACCTGGTGATGGCGCAGGTCGTTGCCGAACTGTGCCGCGCCTACGACATCCCGGTGACGCCGCAGACGGTGCTCGGGCACGGCGAGGTGCAGATCAATCTCGGGATAAAACAGCGCGGCAAGTGGGACCCCATGGTACTACCCTGGAACACAGAACTGTCCCCGACGCAGGTCGGTAACTACTTCCGCTCCCTCGTCACCCGTGCTCTGGAAGGCAAGCCGAACGACGAGGACGACACGGAAAAGGAAAGCGCACCCGTATTGGCCAAAGCGCGGGTGAAGGGCAAGACGTTCTCCGACGCCGTTCTGGATGACGGGAGTAGCTACCTGCCGGTGTACTCGCTCGCGAAAGCACTCGGATGGAAGCCGCCCAAAATCGCCGGGGAACGGGTCACGCTTTCGGTAAGCGCGTCGTTGAGTCACGTCCTGCCGCTGAAACGGTTAGGCGGGAACAGTTATGTCTCTGCCCGCGATCTCGCCGAAGTGCTGGGGACGGTGCCGTCCTGGGAGAAAACGACGCGCACGGTGGTTGTGGAGTAGAACCCTTGCCCCGCCGCCTCGTTTTACCTCCCTCCCCCTAACCCCCTCCCTCATCGGAATGAGAGAGGGGGAGTCCAAGTTAGTCAAGCGATGCCGTTTTTCGGTCGGCACGGGCAACGCGGTAACATCTCTCCTCCGGACTCCCCCTCTCTCATTCCGATGAGGGAGGGGGTTAGGGGGAGGGAGGTAAAACGAGGTTTCAGTTCGCTGTGATTGCTTGTCCCGCGCCCGTCCACAGGTCAAGTTCGCCTTCCAATTCGATCTTCAGCACCGTTGCCATCGGGTCATGCGCCGCGTCGGGAACGGCTATCCAGAGAATGCCGGGGACATTCGCCCACTCCGCGCCGCCGACTTTGCGGAACGACAGGTCTCCGCCGCCACCAACCACGGAAACGCGTTTGACTTTGTTGCGAATCCCTTTGACCGCGAAGCCGTCTACCACTTTATCGAACACGAAGACGTACAGGGTTTTTCGGTCGGCGGACAGTGTGCTCACCGCGTAGCAGTGACCGGGAGGGAGACCGGCGTTCGTTTCCCAGATCGCTTCGCGGTGCTTTGTGTTCCATGCGCCGAACGCTTCCAGTCGCTCCACCTGTTCCGAGGGAATTGTGCCATCTGCCATCGGACCGATGTCGAGCAGGAGGTTGCCTCCCATGCCGACGACCTCCGCGAACAGGCGGACAATCTCACGTGCCGATTTATAGTTCGTGTCCTTGCCCTGATAGCCCCACGAATCGTTCATCGTGACGCAAAACTCCCACGGTCCCTGCGGGCGGGCTATCGGTTGCCCCTGCTCCGGCGTCGCGTAGTCGCCGTGCGAGCCGAGGCGCGAGTTGATCATGACGTTGGGGAGAAGGCGACGGAGCAGGTTCCCGGTTTCGTCGAAATCCCACCACTCATGCGGCGGGGTCCAGTCGCCGTCGAACCAGAGCAGATCCGGCGAAAAGCGGGTGCAGAGTTCCGTGAGTTGCGCCCGCTGGAACGCGATAAAGCGTTGCCACGCCGGGTTGTCCTTGCCGCCTTCCCAGTTGGCGAAACTCGCCGTGTTCAACGTCTTGCTCGTGCGTTCCCCGACCGGGACCGGGGCGTAATCCGGGTGAGACCAATCGAGATGGGAGAAGTACAAGCCGACTTTGATATTCTTCCCGCGCAATGCATCGCAGTAGGACGCGATCAGATCCCGCCGCGCCGGAGTGCGCTTCACGACCGACAGATCGTTCTCCGCCGTGTCGTACAGCGTCACGCCGTCGTGATGCTTCGTCGTCAGGACCGCGTACTGTGCGCCGGTCTTTGCGAACAGGTCTGCCCACGCGTTCGGGTCATAGTTCGTGGCTGTGAAGCCGTCGCATTGCTTCATATAATCCGCGTACGAAATCTGATCGTTGAAAAAACTCCACGATTCCGGGATGCCGTTCACGGCATAGATGCCCCAGTGAATAAAAATGCCCAGTTTCGCGCCCTCGAACCACGGTTGTATCATCGCTACTTACCCCCTTGTTTTATCAGATTTTTTGAACCGCCAAGACGCCAAGTTCGCCAAGGTTAAGAGAAGAAGAGGTTTTAGAGTTTTTCGATTCGCTCGTTCTTCGGCAGTCTGTACTCAGTCGGTAAGCCCGCAACTATAAAAACCCTCTTCTCCTTCTCTTAACCTTGGCGAACTTGGCGTCTTGGCGGTTCAAAAAATCCGTCACAGATACCAGCGCACCATTTGTCGCCATTCGCGGGCGCGGTGTGCCTCGCCTTCCCAAATCGTAAAGATATGCGGGATATTTTTGTCGCGCATTACTTCCGAAAGGCTTCGGTTGTTTTCGAGAAACGTGTCCTCTTTTCCTATCACGAAAACAATTTCCATTCGGCGAAGTTGGTTGAGCAGGGTTTCGTCGGTGATTCGGGGCAGGAAATGGAGCGGGTTATTGAAGTAGATGAGGTCGTCGTAGTGTCCGTCGAAGAGACCGCGAAACGAGCCGAGTGTTTCCGTCAGGTCGTAACGTCCCGATAGCGCGACGACTTTGCCGAAAACGTCGGGGTGACGGAGCGCGATATTCATCGCGTGGTACGCGCCGAGGCTACATCCATGTGCGATCAGTGTAACGTCCGGGTTGATACTTGCTGACAACGGCGCGACTTCGGTGAGGATATAGTTCTCGTAATCGAGATGTCGTTTCATCCGGTCGGCGGGAACCGCCCAGTCCGCATACAGCGATTCGCGGTCCAGGGAGTCCACGCAGAAGAGTTGCAGGTGCCCCGCGTCGATCTTGTCTTGCAGCGCGGCTACCAAACGCCAGTTTTCGTAATCAAAAAACCTGCCGTCGCGGGTAGGAAAAACGATCACCCGCGCCCCGGCAGAGCCGAAGACGAGTAACTCCATTTCGCGCCCGACGTGCGGGCTATGCCACTTGTGGTATTCGCGCTTCATTCGGTTGGGTGTTAGGTGTTGGGTTTTGGGTGTTACGTCGGTTTTGATCATGGGTTCCGATCATCGGTTTCACCGACGCCTGTAGGTGGCTCCGCCACCGAGCGTCCTCCGGACGCGCCTAACACGAACCATTTACGGGGTCGCCGGACGATTCCGACATGCCCGCGTCCGGGGGACGCTCGGTGGCGGAGCCACCTACAGGCGTCGGTGAAACCGATGATCGGAACCCATGATCGCAACCGACGGAAACCCAAAACCCAAAACCGACGTAACACCCAAAACCCAAAACCCAAAACCTACTCAAACAATGTTACCCGGTAGCGGGTGAGTATTTGTGTCCATACGGCGTACCCGGCGCGGCTCATGTGGATGCCGTCATCCGACCAGAGTTCCGGGCGGGGTTCGCTGTTTTCGTCCAACATTTCGCTGTGTACGTCGATAAAAAGGCTTTCCGGTCGCTCCAGGATTCGCTCGCGTATTTTGTCGTTTACGGCGCGGATACGGTTCATCACCGGGGCACGGGCGGGCGATGGCTTGATCGACAGGAACGCGAACGGTACGCCGGGAAGCCGGTCGCGCACCATGGCGTGTAACCAGATGAACGAATCGAATACCGCGTCCACCGATTTGCCGTCGCCGAGATCGTTTTCGCCCGCATAAAAAACGAGCGAGCGCACCGGGGGCGATTCCCGCGCGATCCGCCCCGGCAGGCGGTCGAAATAATGCACACACGCTGCGAGAGTCGAACCGCCGAAACCTAAGTTGACGATGCCCCGCTCCGCCGACCCGGTGAGCGGACCGATGTCGGCACGCAATGTTTCCCAGAGTCGTACCGACGAACTACCGTAAAAGACCACGCTCCCCGGCAGGGGCGTTTCCGCCGTCTGCTTCGCCTCCAATGTTCTGACTTCCGCTTCGTACCACTCAAACACGCTTGCTGACATTCCGTTTCCAGGTCCGTTCCCGAACCGGGGACAGTATAACACAATTCTTACCGGGGGATCCGTACGCGCTACAAAATTGCCCGGGACCATGAGACGCACTCGTACGCGTTATAATAGCCCCATGTCTCGAAAGAACCTTTCCGTCCCGCCGCGCGTCACCGTCCCGTCCTTGGTCGCTCGCAAGGGCAAATTGCCGCCTGTGGTTATCGTGACCGCCTACGACGCCGTGCAAGGACGCGTCGTGGACGCGGCGGGCGCGGATGCGATTCTGGTCGGTGACTCGGTCGGGATGACCACGCTGGGCTACGACTCGACGGTCCCGGTGACGCTGGACGACATGTTCCGGCACACGCGCGCGGTGGCGCGTGGGCAGGCGATGCGGTTGTCCGAGAGCGGCGGTGGCGAGTCACCCGACCCGATGGAAGCGGAACGCGGGGGGCGTTCCGCGCTATTGATCGCCGACCTGCCGTTCGGGGCGTATGGTGCGGACCCCGCCGACGGGGTGCGCGCGGGCATGCGTCTCGTCGCGGAGGGCGGGGCGCAGTCGGTCAAACTGGAAGGCGCGGGCGCGGTGATCCGTGAAAGCATCCGGCGTCTGGTAGATAGCGGGGTGCCGGTGATGGGACATCTGGGACTGACGCCGCAGAGTATCCACCGGTTCGGCGGGTTCAAGGCGCAGGGCAAGAGCGTCGCCGCCGGGGACGCGTTGCTCGCGGACGCACACGCGCTGGTGGAGGCGGGCGTCTGGGGCATCGTGCTGGAAATGATCCCGGCGGCACTTGCCGCGCGCGTTACGGGAGACATCCCGGCAGTCACTATCGGGATCGGCGCGGGCGTGGACTGCGATGGGCAGGTACAGGTATTCCACGACCTCGTCGGACTTACATTCGGACCGGTCTTCAAGCACACGCGCCGGTACGCCGATACCGGCGCGATCCTCGCGGGCGCGGTTGGGGAGCATATCCGGGACGTGCGGGCAAACCGCTTCCCAAACGAAACGAATAGTATATGACGATTTTATTGAAAGGAATGTTCCGCGTCAGTGAGAGAAATTACCCCATTTTCTTTCTGATGGCACGAATCTTGTGGTAGAATCAGTGTCACCGAACGCGCTTCGCCGACCGATCTCTGCGATAGGCGTCTTAAAGCGGCTTTAATTCTCATTATTGACTCGAAGAGAGGGACATTGCCTCGTGAGAATCCATCAGATTACTGTATTGCGCGATGAGCGGCGGATCAAGATGACCGTCGAAATGCCGGACCCGGACCGCTATCTAACGTCGCAGGTACCCCACCTGCCCCGCGCACTGTTTCGCGTCTTGCCATCGATGGCAAGACACACTTGCCATAACGACCACGGCGTCCCGTTCCGCAAAGAGTGTCAACGTACCGAAATCCCGCACCTGTTCGAGCATCTGGTGCTGGAGTTGCAAGCTCAGGCGCAGTTCGCGACGGTCTTGCGTGGCGACACGGAGTGGAATTGGCGCGAAAACCCGCGCGGCTTTTTCACGGTCACGGTCGATTACGACAACGAACTGCTGGTCATCGGGGCGATCAAACTGGCGGAACGGATGATTGGCGCTATGGACAACGACGCCGTGGAATCCCTCGACATGACGACCGATATCCACCGGTTGCGCGATCTGGCGCAGATCGGTCGTGAGATGGAACCGATGACGTTCGGTTTCTCGGCGGGGAACCGGGCGTACGACACCGATCGCGAAACGCCGTCCCACGAAGATGCCAAACTGATCCTGCGGCGTTCGCGTCGCAGGGCCAAGCACCGTTCCTGGAACAACGTCACGTTTCGACCCATCACCGAGGGAAAAGGCGATCCGGTTGCGCTGGTGTTTCCGGGCGGGTGATCCGCAGAAAAATGAGCGGACCCGTCCTTGACACGCGGGGCAGGGCGGGTTACAACACACCGTGATTTCACCCCAGCCCGAACTACCGGTGTCCGAATCCCGGTTCGCCTTGCGCCGCGCCGACTACGATGCCGGTAACACGGTGGTATTTCGTTTTCAGATCGAAAATCGGGATGCCGGGGAGACGATCCTGCACATCCGCTTCCCGTCCGATAACCCCGCGCTTTCCGTGGTCCCTGACGAAGCCGCGCTCGGTCCCGGCGAAAAGCAGACCGCCCTCCTGACTGTCAGCGGTAAGCGCGCTCGGGAGTCGGCGGGCGATCCCGTCGTTTCTTACTCCGTGCCTGTGTTGTATTCCTACCTGCGCACCTCGGCACCGCCGGTCAAATCTGAGGGGGCACTCGTGGTGCGTCTGCCGGTGGCGACCTGCCCCCATTGCGCGAAGATCGTCGCCGACGACGACGCGCACACCGGCATACCGCCGGTTTGCCCGTTCTGCTTCGAGCGGCTCCGCGCCTGCCCCGTGTGCGGGATGCCGAACTCCTGGCTCGCCCGCTTTTGCACCGCCGACCCGTCGCACGTCGTGCGCGCGGACCGCGACTTCGGGATCGCGCCCGGCGGCGACCCGTCCCATCGGGGGGTCCGCGCCGAAACCCGCGCCGGAACCGTGCTGTCGCGCCGCTGGTCGTTCCCCACGGTCGCCCCGGCGCGTCGCGAGTCGGTGCTCACATTCACTGCCCCGGTCGCGGCGTACGGACTGGTCGCGGTCGCCGTCAGCGATCACGAGGGCGAGGCGTCACTGATGGCGTGGGATACGCGCACGGGGGCGACACTCTGGGAACACTTCCCACTCGAAGACCCGGTGTACCCCGAGCGCGGCTCCCCGTCGCTGGCAGGGGGCAAACTTTTCGTGGCGACCGTGGAGGGGACGTGCGTGTGTGTGGATGTTTTGCGCGGGACCCGCGTCTGGGAAACGCGCTTGCTGGAAAACACCCAGGTATTCGGCGCGGCACTCCCGATCACGCTCGCGGGTGGCATCGAAGGCGACGCCACCGTGCCCGCCGATCTGCTTCTGGTCCCGGCGACGCTCGGCACGGCGCGAAACACCGGCGCGATTTTTGTCCTCGATGCCGCCACCGGTGCGGTGCAACGTCAGGTCGCGCTGACCGGCGGGACGGACACGCCCCCCGCGTACGCGGACGGAACCGGGTATGCCCACGATGACGGCGGCTTTTTGACCGCGTTCGATCCGAACACAGGTGCGGTGCGCTGGCAGGCGACGTGTGGCGGGGGATTCGACGCCGCGCCCGTGATCTGCGACGGCGGGGTTTTCAGCGCGTGCGCGAACGGCGAACTGTTCCGGCACGACACGCGCACCGGCGAGGTCGTATGGCGCCTCGCCGTTACCAACGCCCCACTTTCCGGGACGCCCGCGTGTGACGGTGCGCTATTGTATGTGCCCGCCGACGACGGCTTGCACGTCGTTTCCGCGACCAGCGGTCGTGCCGTGCGGCGGTTCGGCGCACGCCGCCCGGTGCGCGCTTCCCCGGTTGTCACCGCGAATGGCACCGTGTTCTGGGGCGCGACCGACGGGGCGATCTACGGGGTACGCGGGGGCGGGGTCGCGGAAACTCTCTACGAGCCGGGCGTCCCCGGTGTACAAATCGTGGCTCCGCTCGCCGTCGCCGACGGTGCCCTGTTCGCGGCGGCGACAAACGGCGTGTTGTACGCGCTGGAAATGCGCGAAGCGAAGTAGCCGGTTATACCAGTTCGTTTCGCTTGCGGACGGTAAAACACCCCGGTCTGAAGACTTATCGTTACCCACATTTCTTGGTCTGGCTGTTGCCTCGCCATTGCTGGATAATGCGGCATGGCAACGAACGATTTTACGGATTGGGCAGAGCGAAA
>JAYULM010000081.1:0-18592 GCA_043763605.1 Armatimonadota bacterium
GCGTTTCTCTTTTCACACTCCGTGTGAAAAGAGAAACGCCGGATTCGCGGGAAAGAACCGGACCAGCACAACAAAGCAGTAACGAGCACCGCAGGTAACAACGATCCAACGTAAGGTTGGCGCCGTCCGCGTAGGACAAAAAAAAGAAGAAATGTCAGTCTGACTCCGCGACGCTTTTGAGATGTGCGTTGCGCCTTTGCAGGAAGCGCGTCATGTAGGACTTTAGAAACAGTTTGTCGGCGAGGACGCCGAGCCATCCGAGCGGCGAGACGAACGTCATCGTGTCGCGCATCAGGGTTCCGGTCGCAGTCGGTTCGAACTCGTGTAGGTGATGGAGCGAATGAAACGCGCCGCTGAGCATTTCGTCCACGAACCGGTGGGGCGGATCGAAATTAGTGATGCGCGACGTCAGTCGTTGCCGCACTCCGAAATGCGTCGCCTC
This sequence comes from Armatimonadota bacterium, assembly GCA_043763605.1. Lineage (GTDB taxonomy): Bacteria > Armatimonadota > Armatimonadia > Armatimonadales > Armatimonadaceae > JACMIU01. Next base: position 443 of record JAYULM010000081.1, read on the forward strand.
GAATGTCACTGTTTGACCGGGTCCGATCAAGCCTACCGTCACGCCTGCGACCGCTTTCTCGGCGGTGCCGTTCGTGCTCGCGCAGTGCAAGCCGATGTCGCGGGCAAGATCGAAACACCGCTCTATCGGAGCGTTGATCGCGGTTTCCAGAATTATTGTCGGCACTTGTTCCACCAATCCAACGTTTCGGTTCCTGATCCGTCATTCGCCGACGGTGGTCTCATACCCCCCAGTCGGAGCGATACGTCCTCGCCGACAAAAGCTCGGTCATTTCCGCCATCACCCGCATCGCTTGCTCGACGCGTTGCCTAGCATCGGGTATCAGTTCGTCGTGCTCCCAGTGGCGGTCGTGGACATACACCGCGTATGGATTGATGACGCATTTGAAGTCGAACATCAGGGACGCCGCCAGCGGCGCGGCCGCCATATAACTGTGCGGCAAGCCCGCCGAGTGAACGAAGGTGACTACTTTGTCGTAGAACGCTCCTCGGGTAGATTCGTCCGTCGAACCGACGTACTCGATAAATTTCTTCAGTTCGGCGCAGGAGGACCAGTTATAGACCGGGCTGGCTAAGATCAGACCGTCGGCACGAAGCACCGCCGCGTGGAGCAAATAATACTCCGGAATTTCCTGCATCGGTACACTCCCGAACGGCGGGAGAACGTAGTCTTTCAGACTCAGAAACGGCGCATCGATCCCTCGCGCGGATAGCACCTGGGCGCAGAGTTGCGCGACCCGCTCGCTACGGCTGTTGTTGTCGAGGCTACTGGAAACTATGAGAATTTCAGGCATTTTTCCCCGCGATCTGTTCGGCTACGGGACTTTTAAAACAGCGGGAGTGCTACAACTGTCGCGCGGCACTCCCGAAGCAGGCGAGCTTTACTCGGTGCGAACCCACCTACTACAACAACAGACGCCTATCCGAGAATGCGCTCCAGATTGCGCAGGCATCGTTCGGCGCATTCGAGCGGCGGAATCGGGTACGTCTCCTGCTCGACGATCAGCCATTCGGTGCCGTTCTGCTTTTCCAACTCTTTCAGGATAGCCGGGAACGGAACGTCGCCCTCGCCGAGGAGCGCGTCCTTTTTCGTGTCGGAATGTTCCTTGAGGTGAACCGATGCCGCGCGCCCGGGGTACGATTTCAGGAACGGCATCGCGTCCTTGCCGCCGTGCAGGGCGTTCCCGGTGTCGAACTGCATCACCACCGATTTATCGGTGCCGCCGAAGAAAATATCCCACGGCAGTTTGTCGCTCCCGGCGACGGGCTGGAACTCATGCGTGTGGTTGTGGTACCCGGTGCGCATGCCGTGCGGCTTGAGTTTCGCGGCGATCTCGTTCATCGTCCGCGCCGTGTCCTGCCACGCCTGCGCCGACTCGGTGTACTTGCCGCCGAGGTAGGGGACGATCAGCAGATGGTTGCCGATCTCTTTATGGAACGCGATGCTGTCTTCCAACTCGCCGCCGAGCAGGGTTTCGATGCCGACGTGCGCCCCCGCCGCTTTCAGACCGTTGTCGTCCAGCATTTTGCGGATCGCTTTCGCGTCGAACTTATGGTACCCGGCGAACTCGACGCCGGTATAGCCCATTTTAGCGACGGTTTTGAGGACGCCGGGTAGGTCGAGGGCGCAGTCGTCGCGCACCGAGTACAGTTGCAGGGCGATGGGAGGATGTTTGCTCATAAGGTAGACTCCAGTGTAATTAGTGGTTAGTGGTCAGTGACCGGTGGTCAGTGGGTATGCGTTCGACACCCCGACGCCGTTCTCCTCCCGCGCACTGACCACTAACCACTGACCACTAACCACTGACCACTAACCACTGGTCACTAACCACTCATCACTCCCCCTCGACGACGGAACGGATGCGCCGCTCCAACCGGTCCATGTCCAAGCCGCCCTCGTCGCGCACGATGCGCCGTACGGTGGGGTTCACCGTTCCCAGATCGGTCAGCAGATCGTGGAGGATCTCGCTCTGCTGACGCGCCTGTGTCACTTCGCGCGGCTCCTGTACCAGGTCCGACACGATGGAATCTTCCGCGCGCGACGCGACGACCGGGTCTTCCCGTCCTGCGACATGCACGAATGTGCGCCGCCCCGGTCCGCGCTCTTCCTCGATAGGCAATAAAGCCGTCACCTGGTCGGAGCGGACATACTTCCCGTACCCTAAATGTACCAATAAATTACTCTGCACCCGCATTTTTCTTCATCTCCCGTCAGTTGCTGTTTATAATACACAAAATAGCGAACAATAGTTCCCTTTCGGTGCGCCGAAAAATCCGTGCCGATAATCATTGACAAGCAATGCTACGGGCGTTATACTTGCTCACGGCGTTCGCTCTTAATCGGTCCCGGTGCTTAAAACAAAGACTCCCCCTGTGTTTCTCGCCCGTCCGCTTCTTTTGACGCATCCGCCAACCAACTCATCATCGCCGACGCGCGCTATGCAAGGAGCAGACAGTACATCTATGGAAGCGGAAAGCCGGGACCTCCTCACCGTTGAACAGGCCGCCAATTATCTCCAACTCTCCCAATCGAGTATCCGCTCCTATATTCGGCAGGGCAAACTGCGCGCGTTCCGCGTCGCAGGCAAACGCAAGGTGCTAATCCCCCGGGATGAACTACTGAAACTCCTCGAACCGGCGCGCGGCGACTTCGACGGTCCCGACGTAAAGTAGTTTTGTTAGTGACCAGTGGACAGTGGACAGTAGGGTGGCACGAGACGCGTCGCCCGCGCACTTCCGGATCTGTCCACTGTCCACTGGTCACTGACCACTATGACTCTCATCGACGAATACCGCGAGGCGAAGCGTTACCGGGAACTGTTCGATAATCTGGTCGAGCGGGAGCTGCAGGTGCGCTATAAGAACTCGCGTATCGGCGTCATCTGGTCGCTCGCCAACCCCGTCGTTCGTGCTTTGATCCTGTACGTCGTGTTCGTCGTCGTGTTACAGGTCAAAATACCGAACTACTCCGCGTATATTCTCGCCGCCTTCTTCCCGTGGACCTACTTCCTGACCGGGATTCTGGACGCCGGGGAATCGGTGTCGAAACAGATGCCCCTGGTACGCAAGGTGTACTTTCCGCGCGAACTGTTGCCGCTGGCTACCACCGTCGCCAACCTGCGTCATTTCCTGCTGTCGCTTCTCGTTCTCGGGACGTATATCATTTACCTGTATGCGCGCGCGGCATGGGAAGGGCACCCGACATTTCCCCCAGCGACGATCCTGTTGCTCCCGGTGTTGGTCGCCATGCAGACCCTGCTCATCGGCGGGATCGCTTTGTATATCTCCGCATTGAACGTGTTTTTTGAGGACGTGAAGTTCCTTACCGCCGTCGTACTGGACCTGCTGTTTTACGCGGTTCCGATTATTTACTTCGCGGAGCAGGTAAAACATACGCCGATGCTGGAACCCGCCGTGCGCGAAGCGGTATATTACGCGTTTTTGCTCAACCCGATGGCGGTGATTCTCACGTGTTACCGATCGTTCCTGCTGGCACCGCAACTCGCGCCGCTCGGTTTCGGTTCCGAACAGATGATCACGGTCAACGCCGGTGTCCCGTGGTGGTCGTTTGCGTGGTGCGCATTCGTGTGCGTCGCCGTGTTCCTCGGCGGCTATCGCTTCTTCAACTCGCGAAAATGGCGGTTCGTCGAGCAACAGTAGTAGGTTCGGTTTTGTTGCGGACGCTAAAGGGTTCCGGTGGAAGCCTTCGGCTGTAGACGCTTCGCGTCGGGAAATCGTTAGGTTGCCGCGCGAGCGGTTCGTCCCTGGTGACGCGAAGCGTCTACAGCGTCCGCGCTTACACCGGAACCCTTTAGCGTCCGAACCTAATTCAACAGACCCCTTCAGCGCAAGCCTTTGGTCCGGAGAAGCGTGTCCGCCCACGCCGTGTCATCTGCGCCGAGCGGTGGCTCCGGTTCCTCGCGGTAATCCACGCGCCGCGCGAACGGTCCGGCGTCGTACAGGGTCGCGAACACGGCTTGCAAGTCTATCGGCACATCCGCGAAGCCTTCGGTGAGCGGTAAGCCGATCACCGGGAGCGGGTTTCGGAGCGGCATCGCCCAGTAATCCAGGGTGTGCGTCGGGTCGTACTGCCCGCCTTTATGCAGGCAGGCGATATACGGGGGGAGTGTCTTCTCCTGCAGTAGCACCGTGTTACGTGGCACTGCGACCGTGAACAACCCGTCGCGGAGCAGGTCGATCTCCAGAAGGTGTACCGGACTCGCCAGAAGCCGCGTTTGCTTGCCCAAGTACTCCTCACGCCCGTTGCCCGCGTTCGATTTGTTCGCCGGAGACAGCACTTCGATGACCGCGACCACTTCGCCGGTTTCATCGCTCTCTACCTCGACAAACATCTCGCGCTCCTGCTCCGGCGCGACCTGGACCCGGCGCGGCGTGGTGATAGGAATCGTTACCGCCGAACGCTTTATAACGGCAGTGTTGCCGGTTTCGCCGCCCCCGTAGGCGTCGTCCGAAAGCGTAGCCGGAAGGGGGAATTCCTGTCGTAGCGAATCGTCCGGGTAGTACGACGCGCCCGGTGGCTGGGCATAAACCCGCTCCTCGGAACTCGCTGAAAAACCCTGCGGGAGCGACGCGTTCAGTTGCCCGGTCAGAAAGGCGATCAGGGCATTGTGCGTACCGCGCCACAGGCGCGAGTTTTCCAGATACGGGTCCATGCCCGGAAACGGCGACGGCATAGCGGTTGTTCTCCCTCCGTTATTTTACCCGGTCCGGTTCCGGCGTGGCATCGCCTTCTTCCCGCGCATCCTGTAAGGTGCTATCATGGTGCTATGACAATTTCCCGCCGAACGGTTCTCCTTTGCCTACTATGTACCTGCGCTTCCCTCACGCTACCCGCCTGCGCGGCGGATGCGACGACGCCCGGCAAGCATGCCGAGACGATTATGGTCGGCGGAACCGGACGCACGTATCTGTTGCATATACCGCCCGGATATAACAGGAAAAAGCCGGTGCCGCTCGTGTTCATGCTCCACGGCAGGGGCGGCAACGCGAAGTATACCGATAAGACGTATGGTTGGTCGGAACTCGCCGACAGGGAAAATTTCGTCGTCTGCTACCCGGAAGCCCTGCCCGACAAACAGGGACAGAACGCTTGGAACGCCGTGTTCGACACCGGGCAGACGGCGGACGATGTGGCGTTCCTGTCCGCGCTCCTCGCCCATCTCAAATCCACGCTCGCGGTAGACGCAAAGCGCATCTATATGAACGGGCACTCCAGCGGCGGCATGATGACGTATCGGTTCGGTGCGGAAAAGGGCGCGGATGTGTCCGCACTCGGTGTCGTCGCCGGGAGCATCGGAAGCGACTACGGCGGAAACGGGGCGACCGGTGCCCTGCGCTCGATTCGTGTCGCCAAGCCATCCGCGCCGATTTCGCTGATCGCGTTCCACGGCAAGGCGGACCCGACTGTCGGCTACGACTGGCGGGCGAAAACGGGCGCGCCACCGATCTTTCGGTTCGTGCCCGCGCCGGAATCGGTCAAACTGTTCGCCGACGCGAACGGCACGGTCGGTGCCCCCAGGCGCGAGGAATCGTTCGGAGGAAACGTCGTCAAAGAAACGTTCGTGGGCGGCAAGAAAAACACCGAGGTTGTCTTCTACAGCATCGCGGATGGTAGCCATCGCTGGCCCGGCGGGAAGTATGCGGGGAGCCAGTCAACCGTCGGCGCGAAAATCGGGAAAACGGTGGACACTACCGCGCTGATCTGGGAGTTTTTCAAAGCGCATCCGCGACGGTAGTTCGCGGCTGTCCATGAGCCGTCGTCTGCCCCAAGCGGCGGCTCCGGGTTCTAGCGGAAATCCACGCGCCCTAAAGGCATTGCGGTTAAACTCGCGGCACTATTTCATTCCGCCTGGAGGAACGATGGGGGGGTAAAATACCGGGAAATCCACGACAAGGTTGTTGCCGCGCACAGTCGGGAGTCGCGCGGCGTCGGCGTTGGCAAGCGGATTAGTGAAAAACGGCGAACACTTCTGCACGGGCGTGCGGACACTCTACACTGCGAGTGTCACACGAGTGCGACAATCCCTGTGGGATTTGTTACACTTCGCGTGACGGATAGCCGGGAGAAGCAGAAACCTAAGCGAGCATATAAAATAGACGCCGTGACATCAATACCGCGCGCCCTCGCAAACCATTTTCTACGTTCCTTGCGCATCCGGTCGCTACGCGAACACGGCGCGGCGAGACCGGCTTAGAGCCGACGACCAAACCGGTGTGTGGACCCCGTCCGCATCGGTCGTGTCGCCGAAAAGTCCTGCCGCGAGCGAGGAAGTTAGAACCGCGCCGAGAACTGCAACCGGGCTTCGCGCTCGCCCCAGGAGTTGCGCCCGAGTCCGCCCGCGAGGTGTAACCCCTTGGAGTTGTCTCGGAAAAGGGTGGTCCGGATAGACAGGCTGTTGCTACCATTCTGCCGGTCGGCGAGAAGTCCGCGCACGGCGGGCTGGGCGTAGCGGAGCATCAGGCGGGGCCAGTCGCGCTCGGCGCGGCGGACCAGGGTGCGCAGGTTCGGCTTCGCCCGTCGCTTATCGCCCTCGGTGAGTTCGACCAGCGAGGCGACATCGCGTGTGTATTCGGCATCGTCGAAAGAAAGCGCGGACGGCGAGTCCGTCGGAAATGCCGTCAGGTCCTGCGCGGCGGCGGGTTTACCACTCAAGCAAAGCAGTATAGTAATCACGCCGAAAATTGAGAAAGGAATCGCGCCGCTCATTGTTATCTCCCGACACCATCATTGTTCCATGAATCCGGTAGATTATGCTGTGGTGTTTTGATTGATGCTCTGTACAATACATCACACTGATACCCGATTCGGGACGGGATGAACCGGCGAACAGGGCGGCGGGAGCTCGATTTACAGCAGTTGACGCGCCCATTCCACGATTTTCGCGGACGCGGCGAGGTGCAGGGTGGCGGACGTGCTATCATAAATCTGGGCGGGGACGCCCTCGGCATGCTCGGGATTGCGTGACGACAGAAACTCGAAGTTGAGTTCCCCGGCGGCGTTCATGATGTCGAGCGGGGCGGAAAGTTCGTTGGCAAAGGTGATCAGGTTATGCCCGCGCGGGTTTTTGTTGCGCTTGTGCAGGATCGCGGCTTTCAAGGCTTTCTCCGCCGCCTGTTGCGCGAAGAACACGGACGCGTAGTAGATCCCGGCGTCGCGCAGGGTGAGAGCGGTGGTCGCGTCCGCCTTCGCCTGCGCCCAGTTATCGCGCACCAGCCGCCTCAGTGCCGATACATTATCCGGTGCGTTTCCCGCTTCCAAAATTAGTGTTCCGCCTTTTCATTCGTATCTACGTTGTACCAAACCGATTCGCTCCGCGTCAAGCCGGAACCCGTGATCTTTCTTTTCCCATAGTTGATAAGCAGGAAAATCCGGGCGGTGTCCGTGTGCGGCTAATCGCCCTGCTATCGGCGAATCGGTCTCGGGTGTACGAACGGATCATTTCGCCCGGCACGGTGACGCGCGGGGTTAATACTCGAAAACCACGATCTGGTGCGCCCGCATAAACGGGATGACCACCTGCAGAGCGTCGCCGTCTGCCTGCGCTTCAAGTCCCGCGTTTTCCTCAAGAGGCAAAAACACGCGCCCGATTTTATGCGGCAGCCGGACAGTGAGTGCGACATTACGCAGTTCCGGGAAGTCCTCGATCACGAGACACTTGCCGCGCGGGTGTGGCGGCGCGTAGAAGAGGTGCGCGACGTAGCGGCGTTCCTGCGGTTGATGCAGCAGCGTCGCCCGTCCCGCGCTCGGTAGCATTACGGAAAGGGCGGGTTCGGTATAGACCAGCCCCAACGCCGCCCGGAGCATCTCGCGGTGGATGCGGGCACCCATAGCGTGGTACAGCGCGCCGAGCGGATGCGCCATATAGACCGCCCGCCCGCGATGCAACCCGAGGACGTGATCTGCCGGTTCCACCCGGTTCGGGGTGTTGCGGTGCGAGCAAAAATGGGCATAGGTTCGGTCGAAGTACGGCTCGTAGATTTGACCCAACGGCAGAGCCTCCGTCGGCGCGACACGCGCGGCGGGCAGATCGCACAACACCGGGGTCGGCGGTAGTTCCCCCGCGCCCGATTCCCGAAGTGTCCCGGTCGCGGCGGCGTAGTCCACGGCGAACTGTGCCGGACCGAGCCATTCCCCGCCAATCAGGCTCATCAACTCCAGCAACGGCTCGCCGGTGTCACGTTCCAACACCGATTCGTACTGGAGGAGCAACGCCCCGCCGTTCCCGACGTAACGGCACAATCGCGCCGCCTGTTCCTGGTCCAGGCACCGCCCGCCGGTGAGGACGATAACCGCGAACCGGGACAGATCGGCATCAGGATCGTCCGGGTCCACCACGGCGAAATCCGCGTGAGACTCCAGCAGTGCCACCGCCGTCCCCTCGTCGTGCGCCATCGGTCCCGTGCCCGCCCACGGCGCGGCTGCCGCTCCCGCCCCGGAGCGACCCGCCCGCGCGGGCCACAGTGCGAGCCGCGCGAACGGCTCGGACGGGATGCCGAACCCCTCGATGCGCTCCATGTACTCGTAGGCGACGCCGACGCGCCGGTAGGTTTCCGCGTCCACTTCGCCGCTCGGATGCAACTGGTCGCCGACGCTACACCCGCAACCGTAGGCGACCATCATCGCGACCTCGTATTTCAGCGCGTCGGCATGCTTATAGCCGCCGAACTCGCCCCAACTGGTGTGGAATTTCCCGGTCATCCCGAGGCGCGGGCGGGTCGGGTCCAATGCGGTGAAGTAACGGGCACGCGGCGGGAGTTTATCGTACCCGCCCCACGCCGTGGGAAGGTCTTCCAATTCGAAATGCGTTTCCGCATCCAGCAGTTCGCGCGCCGTGAACGGGTGCGTGATGCCGTTGAAAAACACGGTCGCATCCGGGTGCCGCTCGAAAATCGCGGCGCGGATCTCGGAGAAGAATCGGTCCCACTTCGCCACGGAATACGCGAACACATCGGCGTCGCTCTCGACATCCAACCCGGCGGCGTTCATACCGGCGCGGCAGTTGTCGCACCAGCACAGACGCGTGTTGCAGATGTCGTAGAAGAAGCCGTCTACCACGTCCCACCGCTCACAAATCTCGCGCGTCTGTGCGACCATCAGTTCGGCGTAGCCACCGCTCGGGCAGAGATTCACCCAGGCATTCAAGGGAATCGGCTCGGTGGGCGCGGCGTTCGCGTCGAAAAGGAACGTCGAAAGCGAGCCGTCTTTTTCGCGCCCGCACCACTCCGGGTGTTGCGCGGCGTCGGTCGATGACCAGCCGACCGTGTAATAGATCGGGCAACGCACTCCGATCTCGCGACACGCGGCTATCTGCTCGCCCAGCAAATCCAGCGTCAAATGAGGATGCGGTTGTCCCACGGCGGTCGGATAATAACTCCACGAGTGGTGACACTTGGCGAAAAGTGTCACCGAGTTGACACGCCCCGCCCGCAAGGAGTCTCGAAATCGATCTCGGTCGAAGCGGGCACCGACCCCGGGAATATGCTCCGACGTATGAAAATCGAGATGTATCTGGCGGGTTGGTAGTAAGCGCGAGGTCGGCAAATACCCGGGAGTTTTTAAAGGTCGTTCTTCTGAATCGTTCATCTATGTAATTCCTTCCGCCCGACGCGTGACAGCGACTTGGCAGGTTTATGGGCACGCTAATTGATGCGCCATGTAAACGGACACTGAAGTGTTCCGCTGGAAGCCTTTGGCTGTAGACGCTTCGCGTCGGTTGGCGAAACATTGCCGCGCAAACGATACGTCCTCGGCGACGCGAAGCGTCTACAGCCAAAGGCTTCCAGCGGAACACTTCAGTGTCCGTTTATTCTTTTTTGTAGCGGGAGAACATTCCCCGCTACGGGTAATACGCCCTGCATGAAAAAGCGCGGCATATCCGATAACTTGCGGCAAGTATCTCATGCAGGGCTGGATTCGAGACGCACCCACTCGCCCCGCTCCCTCATCCCGGACAGGGTAGACCCCCCCGGCATTTTCAAGCCGGTGAACGCGACATCCCGCCACGCTTGCGGGATCGCCTCCGGCCGCGCCAGGATTTCCAGGACCACCGCCACGAAACCGATCCCCGCGTCAAGTTGCATGATTTCCTGCCATTCGGCTCCCCAGGTCCAGAAGGTGTATCCTTCCTTCTGAGCGTTGTGCCGGGGCGCGTAATTCGGTCCGGCGAACCATTCGCGGTAGGTTTCCAACATTCCCAGAGCCGCGTCACTATCGCCGTAGTGCGCCCATATCTGGGCGGCTGCCACCGTACTCCATCCGGCCCATTCCCCCTGACCCCGCCGCACCCAATGGTGGAGGGAGTTTCGGACGGTTGCCGCAGGATAGGTGTCCGGTCCCGAATCCTCGGAGGAAGTCTCGTACAACTCACAGGGCCAGATACCGGCGAGGTGCGCCGGATGTCGGTGTGATTCGTCCAGATCCTGACCGCGCCAGAGGAAAATACGCCCCTCCTGGAAACACCCGGTCGGTAGCATTTCGGATAATGCCGCCCATTCCGACAACCGGGGTTCATTCATCTCCAAAACCGTGGCGGCTTCGGACGCGGCACGCGCAAGCGCGTGAATAAACGCAAGTTGATAGCTTGCATCCTCTCCCCAACCCGGTCGCCCCGGACGGTGGTACTCCGGGCTGGGACCGGACGGGAGGAAAAGTGCGGTGCTATCCGGGTGCTGACGGAGCATCGCCTCGTAGACACGCAGATGCCCCCGGAGCATCGGGTAGGTCACCGTCCGCAGCAGGTCCATATCGCCGGTATAGCGGTAGTGATCCCAGAGCATCAAAGCCATCCATGCGCCGCTACCGGGGTCGAAGTGATTGTTCCATCCCGTCCCGACGATTTCGCAACGGTCATTCACCGCAGTCGGGAGGAGCAAGCCGTCCTCTATTCCGACATAAAGCCGGGCATATTCCCGCATCTGTGGCATCCACTCGCCCAGTTTTCGCGTCAGCGGTTCGAGATATTCGGGTACGCCCGCCCTCAGTATCGGCGAATGTACGAGCTGGACATTCACATTGAAGTGGTAATCGCAGGACCACGGGGGCATGCGAGTATCCTCGACCCAGGGTCCCTGGAGGGTCGGGGGCAGGGCGATATGCGGTCGCGTACATCCGCCGAGCCGCCACAGACCGAGGTCGTACAAACGCTGTAACCGTATATCGGGGAGTGCCACGCGTGCCACCCGTTCCCACCAACTGCCCCAGAACTCAGCGACTGTTTCCGCCGCCGTCTCCCATCCCGGTGCAGACTGCAACTCCTGAGCCGCCGCCTGACGTGCTTCCTGCGGGGTGTCGCCGTACACCACGGTCATCGCCAGAGTTAAGCCGCCGGAATCGTCGTGTTGCCACGCGGCGGCGGCACACAGGGACGGTTGCCCCTGATGCTCCTGTACCCATCCCATCAGCCCCCCCGCGTCGGGAAGGGTTTCCGGGGGCACGATCCCGTATTTATCCCAGAACTCTTTAATGTCGCCGACATCCGACCCGGCGGCAGCGAGCGGGCGAATGACGTAGTGCGATGGGGCAGCCCCCGCCGGGAATCGTATCAGGCAGAGCGGGCGATCCGGCAGAACTATTGCGCGGAAGCGGTCTTCGTCGAAGATTGCCTGCCCCGTTCCCGGCGCGAGGTAGGCGGAACTCAGCGGTTGCCATGCTTTCGAGGTGATTTCGAATCGTCCGACAGGAAGGATCGTGGCATCCGGCATCCCGTCCCCCTGTGACCGCGACAGCCAACGGGCAGGAGCGTCTGGTGAGTCATTTCCCGCCTCTAAATTCCGCAGGTAGTCACAGACCGCGCCAAATGTGGCGTCGGGATGCCACTGGATCGGGGGCACCCGTAGCCAGTAATCCTGCCGACCGAGCGTAAGACTCAGGGTATCTCTCTGACCCGGATCGCTTCCCGTCCACAACAACACCCCGAGAGTCCCGTTCGCCAGGGGAATGCCGCTGTGAGGTTGACTGGCAGGCAACTGGAACGGGATCGGTTCGGGGGGGAGATGGAGGGCAGAAATCATGCTGTTTTCACTCACTTTGCGAAACGCCGTGGACGGCGGGAGTAATCGGCTTATCCACGACCGGCAGGTCGTCGTTCCCGATGGTCTCGTTCGCATCCACATACTGCATGAAAAAAGTGCGGCGCGGCTTATCCGAGTGGTTGAGTTTGGAACGGTGCAGAGTCAACCCGGTGAACGCGACCGCCTCGCCCGCCTTCAAAATAGCCGGGACGCCGTCGCCCTCGACCGCGACTTCGAGGTGCCACGAGTCCGCGCTTTTCTGCCCGTGCGGCAGAATCCCGCCCCGGTGGCTCCCCGGCACGACCCAGACGCAGCCGTTGTATAAATCCACGTCGTCTAACGGAATCCAGAGGGTCATATTGTTCTCCGGCAGAACTTTGGCGTAGCCGTTGTCCTGATGCCACGGAAACCCGGATTTTCCGAGGTTGGCATCGGGAAATTTGGTGACAAACTGGGTGTAGATCCACGCGAGGTCCGGTCCGGGAATCTGTTGCAGCAGTGGTAAATGGGCACCATGCAGTCCGAAATCGCGCACCGGAGCCGAGTACGCGGTCATCTGGCTACGGAACAGCGTCGGGGGGGCGGGGTTTGGGTCGTCGTAGTGCAGGGGGCGGTTACGGAACTTCGCCTCTTCCTCGCGCAACCGTCCGATGGTGTCGTCGTCCATTACCCGTCCGAGCAGGCACCAGCCTTCGTTGTTGTATTGGTCGATTGTCTCTTGAGCGAGCGGCGACACAGTAAGCATGATTATGTTCTTCGGAAATTTTCTTTTTCGGCTTCAGGATCGGCCGCACGCGACCGGGCAAAGTAATTCGTTTCTTACGCCCACGGAAAAGCGGGGACCGGGGTGTCGAGGAGTGCGTTCGCAGCCGTCCAGAACAGTGCCGCCGCGAACTCGCCCAGAATCATGCCGAGGAACATCGGACGCGCCGCGCGGAACAGTTTGATCCCGCCGTAGCGCAGGATCAGGGTTTTGATGCCCCACGCCACGAACGCCGCGAACCAGAACACGATCATCGTCCACGACGAGCAGAGCGCGTAGCCCAGCGGATGCAGGAAAAATCCGGAAATGTTCGCCCGCGCCCAGACCAGCGCGGTTGTCACGGCGATACCGACCGCGAGGAACGTGAAGCCCTGCCAGCCGACCGGGAGTGCGTTCCCCGCACTCAGATACTTTTCGTAGTCCTCGAAGCCCCACTTGTTGTTCGCGTTGTAGACGTAGCCGTATAGCGTGATGCCGCCTTTCGTGTACGGGAGCCATATCTGGATCGCCCCCGCGCAAACGATAGCGAGCACGACGCCGAGCACGAACACGCCGAAGAAACGACGCCGGGGGATATTTACGCCGTCCGCGATGCGCAATCCGTCCATGAAACCCGACAGAAGCAACGCACGCTGATCCCGGAGCAGGAGCGAATCGGTCATCGCCATCGCCGTCAGGTTGCCCGCGCCGAGCGTGTGCATCGGCACGAACAGGCGCAAAAAGTCCACCGGACGGAAGGAAGATTCCGTCATCAACATTCCGGCTTCGGCGGTGGAACGCGCCATCACGAACGCGATAACGAAGAGTAATCCGCCGAGTTGGAGCGCGGCGATTGCCGGCGACATCCCGATGGCGACCAGGAACGCGCCCGCGCCGAGCGTACACCCCCAGAAACCGAGGAAGGCGGCGCGGTAGGGGAGCAGCTCGTTTTTGTCGTCGCCGGTTTCTTTTTCCTCGCCCCACACGATACGCCAGACGCGTAGCAGATGCGGCTTGGCGATAATCAGGAGGTACACGGTCAGCACGATATACGCGCCCATCGCCTGATATCCGCGAAATACCGGCGCGGGGTACATCGGCATACCGGGGGTATCCATGTTGAACGCCTTCGCCATCACGTCCTGCCCGCGCGACGCTAAAAAGAAGAACCAGAGCGAGAACAGCAGGTCGGCTGGGAGCAGATACATAAACCCGACCAGGGCGAACGAGAACTTTATCGGAGTATAGTAGATCCCATTCCAGGGCGGTTGCTGGAGATAGTCTCCGAGGTTCCACTCCATCGTAATGTCCGGTATGGCGGGATACCAGGTGTGTAAACCTTTGAGGAGAAATACCCCGAAAGGCATCGCGAAACCGACCCAGGTCAGCGGGTTACGGAACAAGGGCTTTTCCGCGCCGTTGTCGCCCGCGCCGACCATTTCGAGCGGGAGTTGCACAAGCGGGAAGGACAGTTTCTCATTGTCTACCCATTGCTTCCGCAAAAGAGAGGCGAGGCACAGGAACGCGCCGAATATCAGCATCGCCAGTAGCGACCATGCCGCCATCGGCACGACCCACGCGTTCCACGGGATTGGCTCCCCCGCCCGTAACCGCTCGAAAAAACGGACGGCGACTTCCTGTTTCGTACTGCCTCCGGTATCGAAGGGGACGAGCCACTGTTTGATAAAGGGGAAGTATTTGCTCTGCCAGTTGTTTCCGTCGGTGGCGAAGTAGTTGGCGGATACGAGGAGCGGGACCAGCTTCTGCATCAAGCCGCGCGAGGAGATCATGGCGGCAATGACCATCATGGAATAGGCGACCATCAACTCCTGCGGCGAAAGGGCGACTCTCTTGCCCCATTTTTTGAGCGGGGCATTGATGGCAAGGAGCAGGAGCAGTATGCCGATAACGGCGGGCGGCATTTGCAGATAGCCGATCTGCAGGGTGATCAGCACGAGTTCCGCCCATGCGACTACGAAGCAGGTGACGGGAACGAGTGCGATACCCAGCATCAAGCCGCGCCAGAGCGGGTGCGAATGTGGCTTCGACGGTGACGCTTCCGCTGATACGATAGGAGATTCGGATTGATTGGATTGCATAAATCAGTTTACACTTTATTGGAGCATCGCCCCCTCCATTGTTCGGCGGGGAAGGCGTGGTTTCATGCTATTCAGATAAGAATTACGTCCGGCGATTCGGGAACCCCGGCTTTGAGTTCCAACAGGCGCGGTGTTGCCTCGCCGGGGAAGCGCACCGGGAATTTTCCGTCACGCTCGGCAGTCAGTGTCAACCCGGTGAGCGTCCCGGACTCCCACGCCATATCCACGATCAGCCCCCCGCGAGCGCGTAGCCCCCGGACATTCCCCGATGCCCACACTACAGGCAGTGCCGGAAGCAGGCATATCTCTCCGGCGTGGCTTTGTAGCAACATCTCCGCGATGCCCGCCGTGCCGCCGAAGTTGCCGTCAATCTGGAATGGGGGATGATCGTCGAAAAGGTTCGGCAGGGTGGATTTCGCGAGCAAAGCGTGCAGATTGTCGTATGCCCTTTCGCCATCGCCGAACCGCGCGAACAGACAGAGAATCCACGCCCGGCTCCAGCCCGTGTGTCCGCCCCCGTGCGAAAGACGGTGGTCGATGCTTTTGCGCAACGCGGCGGCGTACTCCGGTGTTTGGCTCGGCGTGATGGCATCGCCGGGGTAAAGCGCGTAGGCGTGGCTGATATGACGATGCCCCGGCTCCGGTTCCTCGTACTCCGCGATCCATTCCTGAAGACGTCCGTCCTTGCCGATTTGGAGGGGCTGGAGTTTCGACAGTGCCGCCGCGATTTCGGCACAAAACGGTGTATCTACGTTCAGGATTCCTGCCGCGAGAGCCGTCTTTTCCAGACACTGCCGGGCAATCATCAGGTCCATCGTCGCGCCGTACGTGAACACCGATTCTGATCCGTCCGGTGCCCGGAAGTAGTTTTCCGGCGAATGAGACGGGCAGGTTATCAGCGTGCCGTCGGGACCCGTGATCAAAAAATCCAGCAGGAACCGGGACGCTTCCCGGAGGATCGGATAACCCTGCCGCCGTAGCCACTCCCCGTCTTCGGTGAAGGCGTAGTGTTCCCAAGCATGTGTCGCGAGCCACGCCGCGCCGAGAACCCAGATACCGTGAATGCCGTCCGCAGGAGAGGTGAATCCCCAGATGTCGGAAAGGTGATGGACGACGAAGCCCCGGCAGTCGTAATGCACCCGCGCCGTTTTCGAGCCGGGTTCGATCAGCGATTCCGTGAAATCGAAAAGGGGTTTGTGGCATTCGGAAAGGTTCGTCGATTCCGCCAGCCAGTAGTTCATTTGCAGGTTGATATTCGTATGAAAGTCCGAGTTCCAGGGGGCGTTGAAAAACTCGTTCCAGATGCCCTGCAGGTTCGCCGGTAATTTCCCCGGCGGGCGGGAGGACGCGAGAAGGAGGTACCGTCCGTACTGGAAATACAGGGCGAACAGCGCGGGGTCGTGCCCGCCCGCCCGTACCTCCGTCAGTCGTACATCCGTCGGCAGGATGGAACGATCCGCCCCGCCCAGATCCAGGGTGACCCGGCTGAATAACTGCTGGTACTCTCTCACATGCGCCGCGCGTAACTGATCGTACGTTCTGGCGCGGGCGGCATCCAGTATTTCCCGGCAACGGCGATCCGGGGTAACGTCGGTACGGTAATCCGTGGCGGCACTCAGGAGCAGTGTCACGGCGTCCGCGCCCGACACCACGAGCGTACGGTTTTGTTCGTCACGCCCCTCCACGGAAAGGGTGCCGCCTTCGGGCAGTGCCAACAGCGTCGCCTGAAATCGCATCCCGCGCGTGGCGTCGCTTCCCGCCACATCGACACGACCATGCAGGACGAATTCATCGCCGTCCGCTTCGCGGCTCACCACGTGGCTTGCCCGGTACGCTTCCCCGCCCCAGTTCCACCACGGATGCGTCAGCGCGGCGTATCCGTCGCCGTCCGGCGTCTCGCCACGGCTCAATCGGGCGCGAAACGACACGGCACCCGGCGTGTCCGAATGGATGCGGATTACCAGCACGTCATCGGGGGCACTGACGAAAACCTCGCGGGTGATCCGTGCGCCGCTCTTTGTGCGATACGTCGTGTATGCCACCGCCTCCGACAGATCCAGCCCGCGCCGGTACTCCGACACTTCTCCCGCGTCGCCGAAGTCAAGCCACAGATCCCCCAGAGTCTGGTACGACTTGACATGGGATGGATTCCCCATCAGATACTTCGACGCGATCTCTTCCGCCTTTTTGTTCTGTCCCTCGAAGATCAGGCGGCGCACTTCCGACAGATGTGGCAAAGCCTCCGGGTTGTCACAGTCCCGCACTTCTCCGTCCCAGAGCGTTTCCTCGTTCAGTTGAATCCGTTCGACGGGGACGGCTCCGAATACCATCGCCCCCAAACGCCCGTTGCCTACCGGTAACGCGCTGGTCCACTGCGACGCGGGCTGGTCGTACCACAACACATCGGCGGTATTTGTCCCGTCGCCCCGGCTCACTGATTCGTCGCAAGTTTCCATAAACGTAGATTGAACATGTACGGTCATTTTCCTCTGCCGCAAGCATATTCAATCCGAGAACCGATGGTCGACGCGTCTTAGTCGGGGGGATGCCATCCCCTTTGCCCTGGCTACCGAATTGCCTGTGCAAACGACTTTAATAACCAGCCACCCGGTTTTACCGTGGCAGTGCTCATCGCGGGCAGTACGCCCGGTCCGCAATCGGCGCAACCCTGCAGCACCCTGCGCGGCGGTGATTCCGTGGGTGATCGAGGAGTGGTACTGAAGCGGAACTGTACTGTGAGACGATCACCACGGTTATTTGTAGCCCGTTAAAAACTCCGCTTCCGCCTCGAATAGATCCAGAGCCATCTGTTTGATTTCTGCTGGGCTACAAACGGCGGCTGTCAACGGGTCGAGCATCAGGGCATAGATCGCCGCTTCCTTGCTTTTCTCGATAGCCGCCGTCGCGGCAAGGTCGAACATCCGCATATTCGACGCGCACAGTGCCGCCATCTGCGGCGGGAGCGCGCCGAACCGTGTCGGGTGAATGCCGCTCGCATCGACCATGCAGGCGACCTCGACGCAGCCGTCAGCGGGAAGATTGGTGATCAGCGTACCGGACCCGTTTCCCTCGCTGTTCATGACATTGCCGTGAATCCTTACCGGCGTGTCTTTCTCGCGCGCTTCGATGATCCACGCGCCGTATTCCCAGGAGCGCGGACCGTCGATAGGAATGTCTCCCGTGAGCATCGCCAGCCGTCTGGTGTCGGCGTTCTCGCGCCACTCGGGCCAGTTGTTCGCGTAATAGCGCGAGCCGCCGTCATGCCCCGGCAGGCAGTAAC
>JAYULM010000082.1:0-18544 GCA_043763605.1 Armatimonadota bacterium
GTACCATCGGTCGATTGGTCGGGCAAATGGTACGACGCGCCCGCATTACTCCCGCATCTCGATTGGGCGGCGGTGATGAGTTACGACTTCTACGGACCCTGGACCGACCGCGCCGGACATCACGCGCCCTTGTTTGCGCCGAAGAACGCCGATCCGTCGCTCTGCGCATCCGTCGCGATTCGGTACTGGCGCGAAACGAAACGGTTCCCGGCAAACCGATTGCTCCTCGGTATCCCGCTCTATGTGCGCGGCTTCCGGGCGAAGAACTGGTACGATTCGGTCCCGGTCGCCGCCGACCGGCAGTTCGAAGCCGCCTATCGGACGCTCAAAGACGCGGGCACCACCGACGAAACCGCCGTTTGCGCGACCTGGCGTACCGCAAATGGTGCCGTGATCGCGTCGGGCGACAACCCGGAGTCCGCGCGACGCAAAGGGGGATGGGCGAAACAGAACGGACTGGCGGGCGTGTTCTTCTGGGAGTTGTCGCAGGACGGCGATGGCAAGGCGATGCCCTCGGTGATTCGAGCCGCGCGCCAGGGTTGGGAGACGGGGAAGCCGCTATCGGGCTAACGCCGGGGTTTCGCGCATTCCTTCGTTTGTTTGATCCGCGTGCGGACGCTAAAGGGTTCCCGTCGGCACACTTGCCGACGGGAACCCTTTAGCGTCCGATCAAAGGGGACTGTCAGTACGTCCCGGTCAAATCGAACGCCTTCTCACTGACCGTCTTTTTCACAGACGACGTGCGTATCTTCTCCTGAAGCAGATTGTAGAACTTGTCCTCGTCGGTCGGGACCGCCGCCCAATCGTCGGTCCAGGCGGATAGAAGCATTGCGTTTGCGAGTTGTACGCCGTTGATGCCCTCGGTACCCTGCGCGAGGAGCGGCTTGCCGTCCTGGATCGCCGCGACCCATCCGCGCGTGATCGCCCGGTGCTCGTTGGAATCGTAGCTGCCGCCGACCGGGATTTCGCACCGCCAGGTTTCCGGTTGCCGGAAGCCGTCCGCGCTGGTGCGCAGAAACTCGCGCACGGACTGGTTCGTGCGCCAGAACGTGATGTTGTTACCCTCCATGCGCAGCCGCCCCCGGTCACCGGAAATCTCCAGCCAGTTCGCGCCGGGAGCCTCGCCCGTGGTCGTGATGAACGTGCCCGTCGCGCCGTTCGCGTACTCCACATACGCTGTCACGTCGTCCTCGACTTCGATGTCATGGTGGCGACCGAATCCGCAGAACGCCCGTACCCGCGTCGGCATCCCGCAGAACCACTGCCACAAATCCAGGTTGTGGGGGCACTGATTGACTAAAACCCCGCCACCCTCGCCCGCCCAGGTCGCGCGCCAGCCGCCCGAATCGTAGTACGACTGGGTGCGGAACCAGTTCGTGATCATATACTGTGTGCGCCGTATTTCGCCCAGTTCGCCCGACGCGATCACGTCGCGCACCTTCTGGTGGATCGGGCGTGTGCGCTGATTGAACATGATCCCGAAAACGCGGTCCGACTTGGCGGCGACTTCGTTCATCTCGCGCACCTGCTTGACGTGTACCCCGGCGGGTTTCTCAACCAGAATATGCAAGCCGTGATTCAGCGCGGCGATAGCGAGTGGGGGATGGAAATAGTGCGGTGCGGCGATGATCACCGCGTCCACCGTGCCGGAGGTCATCATTGCCTCCGCGTTGTCGAATCGTTGCACGGATTCCGGCAGAGACTTCGCCGCCCAATCCAGCGCAGACGCGTTACTATCCGCGACCGCTGTAAGTGTCGCCCCGGACACATCACCCGCCGCCAGATAACGGGTGTGCTCGCGTCCCATGTTGCCGATCCCGATAACGCCGATGCGTACCGTGCTACTCATAATCAAATCACTCCCAAAGTACCGCCCAAACTACCTGTCAAAACTCTTTCGCGTTTCCATCGGGCGATTCCTTCCCGGCGAGAAGCCATTCGCGCACTTCCGGGAACGATCCGCGTAGCGCGGGGATTCCTGCCTCGCCAAGAACAAGGAGAGCGGTCGAGACGGCGTCGGCGAGAGCGGCATCGCCCTGTTCGAGAACGACTCCGCCGGAAACGAGCACGGCGGCGAGGCGTGCGTGCGGCACAGGCTGCTTCGTGCGCGGATCGAGGATATGCCCGGGGCGTTCGTGGTTCGCAGAAACCGCCATCGCGTCGCCGTCCC
Source organism: Armatimonadota bacterium (assembly GCA_043763605.1). GTDB lineage: Bacteria > Armatimonadota > Armatimonadia > Armatimonadales > Armatimonadaceae > JACMIU01. Next base: position 2,171 of record JAYULM010000082.1, read on the forward strand.
GCAAATGCCAGACGGCGACAGGGGGGGCTTCTCTTCTCGGCGACGCGATGGCGACGCGCCACGCATCACCGCCCGGTTCGTTCCCCAGAGCGACGACCGAGGATGTGCCGCCGTGCAACAGAGCGTTTCGTATCCCTGCTTCTCGTAGCGATTCTCGCGCCCGATCCAGCGCGTACCCTTTACCGATAGCCCCCGCGTCGAAGCGGACGCCGGGGCGCGATGTAGTCACGAATTGGTGTCCGCTAAAGGGAGTTTCAGACACGGAACGGATTGGGTCGAACGTCACTGTGTCCGCGTCGCCCAGCGTTGGATCGAACGCTCCCTGTGTAAGCCGTGAAATCAGTTGTGTGTACCGCAGGAAAAAAGCCAGACGCGTGGGCACCGCGAACGTCCCGGCGGCGGCACGTGTCTGCTCATTGAGCCGGTATAGCGCGGCGTCCGGGCGGTATGCGGAAAGCAACGTCTCGGTTTCGGCAATCTCGCGCAGTGCCTCCTCGCCTGCCGCCCGCAGGTCGGCGTCGGTGCGCGCCGCGTCCCAGAGCACGATCTCGAAGCGAGTCCGCATCGCGAACGCGGCGACGCGGATGGGGGTGAGTGATGCCATGGTATTCTCGTTTTTCTCTCACCCCCCGCCCCCTCTCTCATCGGAATGAAAGAGGGGGAGTCACGGAGAGTGGGGCTGTCCCGCTTGTCAAGCGGACCGTGAGCATATTTCCCGAACCGCTTGACAAGCGGGACAGCCCCACTCTCCGTGACTCCCCCTCTTTCATTCCGATGAGAGAGGGGGCGGGGGGTGAGAGAAAAACGCGAGCCGCTTGACTTCTACCTGGTATCAGTCCGTAGTGCAAATTCCCCGGTGAAACCCGCCCCACGAAATTAAGCCAATCACAACCCGATCCGGCGGTAACACGAGGTACCCAACCGGCGTATCTTGCGGTATTCTATCGTTACCTTTTGCCCTGTGCCCCGCGAGGAGAATGACCCATGCTCGAATTTTTGAACGGCTTTTTCGGCAACGCCCTGAATGGCGGTCCGGCGCACCGCGTTTTCGCCGATGACGGACAGTCACTGATGCTGTTTATGCTCGCGATAGCGTCTCTGATCGCGCTGTCGATCCACGAGTTCGGTCACGCCTGGATGGCGGACAAACTGGGAGACCCCGGTCCACGCAAGGACGGGCGCGTGACCCTCGCTCCCTGGGCACACCTGGACCCGCTCGGGACGCTCCTGCTCGTCGCCAGTACGTTGATCGGCTATCCGGTTGGCTGGGGCAAGCCGGTCAAGACCGACCCCGAAATGTACAAAGTGGACCGCAAACTCGGCGTCGCCCTTGTCGCGTTCGCCGGACCGCTGATGAGCCTGTTGGGCGCGGTCGTACTGGCGGTACCCGGTCGGTTCCTGCTCGGCGTGTTGCAGGGCGGGGAGTTCCCGCCGTCGTGGGAGTTCGCGCTCGCCGTCACGTTCTTCCTGAATGTCATGGTGATGGCGGTCTCGCTCTCGCTGTTCGTGTTCAATCTGCTCCCGATCTACCCGCTCGACGGTTCGCACGTGCTGGCGAACCTGCTCCCGAACGACATCGCGGTGGTGTATGTCCGCATCATGAAGCGGTACGGCATCTACCTCTTCCTCGGGCTTCTCGCCTCCGGGGTGCTCGGCGACATCGTCGGTCCTGTCGTGATCGGTCTGTTCCGCTTCCTGCTGGGGGTATAGACGGGTGTTTAACCTGCCGGAAACGCGCGATCAATGGGTCATTGCGATCATGAGACTGACTGCGGTGCTACTATCCATCACGATCCACGAGTTCGCGCACGCCAGGACCGCCGACTATCTGGGGGACGATACGCCCCGCCGCCAGGGGCGTATCACTCTGAACCCCGCCGCACACCTCGACCCGATTGGCACCATTGGCATCTTTATGCTGACGCTGGTCGGGTACGGCTTCGGCTGGGGCAAGCCGGTAATCACCAACCCGGTCAACTACAACAAAGCGTCGATGCGCGTCGGTCGCTTCTGGGTGACGGCGGCGGGTCCTCTGTCGAATCTGGTGCTCGCGCTGATCTGCGCCGTGTTCATCCGTTTCGGCGCGCTCGACTTCGACCCCGACTTCACGCGCCGGTGGGTGGTTATCGCGATGCAGGTCAACATCGGGCTGATGTTCTTCAACCTGATCCCCGTGCCGCCTTTGGACGGCTCGAAACTGATCTTTCCATTGATGAACAACCGTACGGCGGATGAGTTGGAGCGGCAGTATCAGATATGGGGAATCATCCCGCTCGCGGTCCTGCTCGTGCTCCGACTGCCGCAGATTATCCTCGGACCGACCATCTTCTGGTTCACCAACCTGCTTCTCGGCACCTGACCCGCGTCGTTCGTGATAAAACAGAAATCATGAGTACGACCCCCGCGAAAAAACGGCTACTGTCGGGGATGCAACCGACCGGAGCCGGGAAACTGCATTTAGGCAACTACGAAGGCGCGCTCAAAGCCTGGGTGAGTCTGCAAGACGAGTACGAGATGTTCTGCTTCGTCGCCGACTGGCACGCGCTGACGACGCTGGCGACTTCGGGGCAGAGCATCATCGCCGACGCCCGCGAGATCGCCCTCGATTACCTGTCGGCGGGACTCGATCCCGAAAAGTGCGCGATCTTCCTGCAGTCGGAAGTCCCGCAACACGCCGAACTGTTTCTGCTTCTCAGCATGCTGACCCCGGTGACGTGGTTGGAACGGGTACCGACGTACAAGGAAAAGCGGTTGCTGATGGAGGACCGCGAGGGCGGCGAGGCGGGCGTTTCCTACGGCTTGCTGGGCTATCCGGTCCTGCAGGCGGCGGACATTCTCGTCTACCGCGCGCACGCCGTGCCTGTCGGCAAGGATCAAGCCGCCCACCTGGAACTGTCGCGCGAGATCGCCCGTCGATTCAACCACACGTACCACACCGAGTTTTTCCCCGAACCGCAGGCGGTGATCAGCGAGATGACCGGTACCCTGATCGGTCTCGACGGGCGAAAGATGAGCAAGTCGTACGATAACGCGATCTATCTGACCGACACGGCGGACGAGGTCAACGCGAAGCTCAAAAAAGCGTTCACGACGCCGACGCGGCTCCGCATGACCGACCCCGGCGTACCCGAAGGATGCTCCGTCTGTCAGTTGCGCCGCATCTACGACCCGAGCGGCTACCAGACGCAGTGGGACGAATGTCGCGCGGCGACGCGGGGCTGTGTGCAGTCCAAAAAAGAAACGGCGGAGATATTGAACGCCGCTCTGGAACCGCTCCGCGAGCGGCGCAAAATCTACGCCGACGACCCGGCACAGTTGGACCGAATACTGAACCAGGGCGCGGAAAAGGCGAGGGATACCGCCGAAGAGACGCTCCGCGAAGTGCGAAAGATGATGAAGTTGGTGAGTTAGTGATTCGCGGCTATACCGGTCTCGTTTGTCTGTGGACGGACACTGAAGTGTTCCGCTGGAAGCCTTCGGCTGTAGACGCTTCGCGTCATGGGGGCGATTCGTTCGCGTGGCAACCGAACGATTTCCCGACGCGAAGCGTCTACAGCCGAAGGCTTCCAGCGGAACACTTCAGTGTCCGTTCACAGGGCTTTACAAACGGTGTTGGTATTAAAAAGGAAGGCGCGCCTCATGCGAGGCGCGCCTTCCTATTTAGTAACTGGCCACTGACCACTAACCACTGGTCACTGACCACTAAGCCGGAATCAGCTTACTCGCCTTCGCCGATGTTTCCACCGCCGACTCTACCTTATCTTTGGCTTCCGCGAGTTGCGTCTTGACCGTGTCCATAGCTTCAGTCATTTGCGTTTTGACGCTTTCCTTGCCGTCGATCAGTTGCTCTTTGGCAACGTCCATCGCGTCCCCGGCAACGCTCTGTACCTTACCAATGAGGTCTTGTGCCTGCTGACCAGCCTGATCCGCCAATTGATCGCGGTACGTGCCCATCAGTTTGTTTTCCTGCGGGGTCGAGGGGAGAGCGAGACCGATTGCCGTGCCGACGAGGAGCGCGATGGCTCCCGCCGCGAGCGGGTTATCCGTCACGAAATCCTGCGCGACATAGGTGGCTTTCTGGGCGTTGCTTTGTACCGCGTGACCAAGTTCGGACGCCTTTGCAGTCACGGCAGAGGTAGCATCGCCCGCTTTCACCTGCACGGAGTGGGCGATATCGCCCGCTTTCTCCTGCAGATCATGTGCGGTGTCGCCGATTTTCGCCTTAGCGGAATCGACAGCATCACCGATCTTCTCGCCGGTCTCGCTCAGTTTGTTACTGGCTTGGTCCAGAGCGGATTTAACACCGCCGTTCGTCCCGTAGGCGGAGCCGCGATTGACATCGTACTCCCCGCTGTATCCGTTCCCGGAAATATAGGCGGTGCCCCCGGAACCGTTCGGCTTCATCAAGGCGTCAAGCAACAGCCAGCCGACGCTGACACCGGCGATAGCGGCAGGGATCGGGTTCGCCTTGATCGACTCGGCTAACCGGTACGAAACAAGTGCGGTGGCGTCACCCGCCTTGTCCTGCAGATCGTGTGCAGTGTCGCCGATTTTCACCTTAGCGTTGTCGATGGCATCGCCGATCTTCTCGCCTGTCTCGCTCAGTTTTTCTCCGGCTTGATCCAGCGTCGATTTGACGCCGCTCGTATTCGGCGTGGTAGCATAGGTGCCGGGCGTTGTGTTGTAAGTGTTCGGCGTGGTGGCATAGTTGCTCCCTACCGTACCGGGCGTGTACGAACCGTACGAGGAACCGCGCGCGGCTCCATATCCGGTGTCGCCGTACGTGTCGGACGAATAGCCGTTATAGGTCGTGCTGGTGAGCGGCTTCACTTCGTGCTTCTGCGCTTTAATAATGGCGTCCACCAGGAGCCATCCCAGACCGACGCCGACGAGGGCGGCGGGGACCGGGTTTTCTTTAATCGTATCCATCAATACATCTCCCATTTGTTTTGAGTGCGACCCGGAAGGGCGCGCCTGAGTGCCATAAGCGGTGTACCCAGGGGGCGAACCGACATGATCGCTCTTGTCGGAACCGTGCGTCAGTTCGTTGATTTTATCTTTCGCGTTGCCAGTCAGTTCCGAGACCTTCTCACCGAGCGAGTGCGCGGCACCGGTCACGGTCGCGACGACGTTATGCGCGATGTCGCTGGCACCGTGCGCGATGTCGGATACCTTGTCCATGACCGCGTCCTTGACTTCGGTCACTTTTTCCGCGACGGCTTCCGACGCGGCTTCCTTAGCGTCCTCGACCAGTCGCTTGGGAGACAGTTGCTCCTTGATCGCGTTGATCGTTTCGCTCATCTCGGCGCGCGTGTTCTCGATATTCGCCTTCGTCGCTTCGATCTCCGGGGATGTTTCCACCACCGACTCCTCGAAAGTTGCCGAAGGGAAGGCATCGGCACTACTGCCCGGTCGTTCTAAAGTTGCTGTTTCGCCCATTGTGCGTCCTCCTTCAAGGTGTCAAGTGTGTTGTGCGGTACCGGGTCGATCTTTTTGAGCGCGTTGATGCCGGACATCGCCAGCACTCCGCCCCCGATCAAAGCCGCCAGGGACACCAGCAATGCCGCGCCCCAAGCCGGCATATTCGCCAGTTGTACGAGCATCAGCACGAGTGCCGCGAAGAGCACCAGTGCCCCGGCGTAGGCGATGAAACCGCCTGCCGCTATCAGCACCGCGTCTTTGCCGACCTTCGCCGCTTTTTGCGTCAGTTCGGCTTTCGCCAGATTCACTTCCTGGCGCACCAGATTGGAAGACTCGCGGGTCAGGTCACTGAACAGTTCGCCGAGCGACTTTTCTTCCGCCTGCGGGACGTTGCGCGCTGTCGCGAACGAGGACGTCCCTGTTTGTTGCACTTCGACCGCCATGGTAACTCTCCTTAAATGACCGTACCGTCGGTGCTGTCATACCCGCGTTTCGCACCGGTGTAATCGGTGCTATTCATGTCGAGCGTCGCATCCGTCTTATAGGTTGTCGTCGCAACGGGGGCATAGGTGGTCGTACCGGTGTACGCCGGTACGACCGGAGTGCTCCCGAAACTGTTGGTACCCGAGGTGACGGTCGAGGTGTTGTACAAACCCGGTGTACCGTTTTGCGACGCGTTGCCGCCGTATCCCGGGGTGCGCCCCGACGATTTCAGGAACCGGGCTAGGGCGATACCGAGAAGGAACGCGCCGCCGACGAACAGTTGCGGATTCTGCTTGGCATAGGTTGTCACGTCTCCCGCCAACTCGTCGATGCTCTTGCCTTGCAGGTACCCGGCGAAATTCTCGATCTGTCCGGCGAAACCCGTCACCGCACCGGCGATGGGAGCCTGTCCTTTTTCTTCCAGTGTGGTCGCGCTCTGCCGTATCGCGTCCGTGATCGCGGTCAAGCCTTCCGCTGCCTTGGCTTTCTGATCGCCGAGTTGCTCCTTGACCTTATCCGTCGCCTGCGAAGTCAGTTCGCCGACTTTGACTTTGGCTTGCTCGGCGAGTTCGCCGACCTGATTCTTCGCGGTTTCTGTTGCGGATGCTACTGCCGTTTTCGCCTCCGCAAAGGTATCTTTCGCGATATCTGTCGGCTTTTTGTCGTCGTGAATCGCAAACGGGTCCGTCGCGGTGGTGGTCGCGTAGGATAGTCCCGCGTCCGTATCACTGTCCCGGTTACCCATGAAATTGGGACCGGACGCGACTCCCGCGCTCATATCGGAGTCCATGCCCGTTTCCAGGTCTGCGCGGAGCGGTGTACGGGACAAGGTATCCTCGTCCGTGTTCAAAAGGTCGTTATCGGTCGTTGTCGATTTTGTCCCGAACGTGTTTGTCTCCGTCGTGCCATAAGAACCGCTTTGACCCAGTGTCGAATCTTTCTTGCGTTCCATAGTTATTTCTCTCCTGAGGGCGTTTGCGGTGAATTCCGTTGCCCATAAAAATTTTGTTTCACCGGATTGTGGATACCCGGTACACCGGATCTTAAACGTGGCATGGTATTTTGAAACGAATGGTCACTATCGGCATCGATCTCGCCTGGGGAAACCGCAATAGCACTGCGGCGGTCGCGCTTCGGTGTGATGACTCCGGGGCGGAATATCTCGATCATGCCGACAACCTGACGGGTAACGAATCCATCGCCGATTTCGTCGATCGGTGCGGCGGCGACGGCATTGGCGGCGGTATTCTCATCGCCATCGACGCCCCGACTCTCGTGCCCAACGTGTCCGGTCGTCGCCCGTGCGAAGCAATCCTGTCGCGCTGTATGCGTACCTACGAAGCGGGACCGCACCCGGCGAACCGCACACTCCTGTCCGACGCGAACGGGAACGTCCGGGGCGAAACGCTGGTCGTGCTCCTCGCGGAGCGGTTCGGCATCGTCCATTCGCCGCATTTAACGGGTGACGCCCCGCGCGCCGTCTTCGAGGCGTTCCCGCACCCCGCCCATATCGCGCTTTTCGGTCTCGCGAAAACATTGAAGTACAAAAAGAAGCCGGGGCGGGACCGCCCGTTCCGCGACGCGGAGTTTCGCCGGTATGCCGCGCTACTCGCCAGTCTCGCATCTGCGGACCCGCCGCTCGTGTTGACGCCTGAGTCTGCGCCCTGGCTGTGGCGGGACCCGGTTGAGTTCGTCACCGAAGCAACGCTCAAACGGCATGAGGATCTGCTCGACGCGCTGAGTTGCGCCTATATCGCTCTTTATCATCATCGCTGGCAGGGCGAACGGAGTGTAGTGGTAGGGGACATGGTGTCGGGCTACATAGTCACTCCGGCGACGGAAGCGATGAAGTCGTGTTTCTTCGCGCGGACGGACGCGGTACAATAGGGGCAGGAAAGGAACGGCGCAGTACCTGTTACGGACGCCGCCGTTTTTCATCGGGGAATGACCTTTGCATCCGCCGTATTCTTCTTGGGTTTCGCGCTGTTGATCTCGCTCGGCGTCTTCGCGGTGGGGCTTGTCCTTGCCGCGTCCGTCTTCGCGCTGATCGCCGCCGGGATAGACATCGCGCGCTTCGTGTCGCGCTGGAGCCGCTTCGGTCGTATGATGTGGCGCGGGTTCGGCGACTCCGGCAGGCAGTTTCTATTCTGCTGGGGTGGTTTCGCGCTTTGCGTCCTGCTGGGAGTCGCCGATCTTGCCGTGCCGCGCCCTGTTTTTCCGTCGGACGCGCCGCTCGACGGCTTCGATCTGCTCGGGATCGCGCTGGCGTTCCCCGCGCTGGCGCAGATCGTGGATCGAATCAGTCGCGCGCGAAGCCTGCGCGGCTGATGGCTTCGGGGGGCTTTCGTTTCTCCGGTGACGTCTGGTTCGGGGAACTGCGTTCCTCCGGTGGAAGCGAAACGCTTGGTAATCCTGCGGATTAAAGAAGTCGGACGTCTTGCGTGATAACGCTTGTTCTTCCGCGTTCCGCAGGAACACCAAGTGCCGCACTTCCACCGGAGGAACGCAGTTCCCCGAACCAGACGCCACCGGAGAAACGAAAGCCCCCCAAACCAGATGGGGAAACGCAGTTCCCCGCCCGCATCGTTTAATTCGCCCGCGCGGTTTTTGCTTTCGGTGTGCTACCCACACCCGTGAAGGGATACCTGCGCACCGTGTCCCACGCTATCCGACCGAAAATACGGGTCTGCTCCGGCGTCAACCCGCTTTGCAGGGCACTGACACTTCCGACCGGGCTTTTGCCGTAGATGCAGGAGTAATGCACCAGCGAAACGAGGTACGCCCCCTTCGGTGACAGGTGCAGGTCATCACTGAAGCACTCCTTGAAGAAGTCGGTCATGCCGGGCACCTTTCCCGCTTCGATCTCGGTCTTCAGCGTAGCGAGTGCCGCGCCGGTGGGGACGATCCGAACCGGCTTGCCCGCGTAGCCGTCCTTCTGGATTTTGTCTCGTACCGCCTCGGCGTAGCGCAGGAAGTTCGGTATCGCGTCCTGCCAGGTTTTTGCGGGTGCGACGCCCGGGAGACCCTTCGTCGCGCCCTCGCCTTTGCTCCAGCCGTCGCTGAACTCTTTATCGGGCCATTGTACATAGAGCCACGCTTGAATATCCGGGCTGTGCTTGCGGGCTTCGTCATAGAACTTGCGGCTGTGTTCGGCTTCGTTTGCGATGTCGCGCCCGTGCCCGGCGAACGGTTGCGTGAAAATATGGTTGATCGGGGCGTAGATAAGGAACGCCTCCGCGACGCGGTTGTCGCCGAAGCCGCTACCGGGATGCTCCCAGATCCAGTCGGTCGGCGCGCCGGGGATAGTGTAGCGGTGGAACTGGAGTGTTTCGCCCGCAGAAGCGGCTATCGGTTCCATCCACGGCACGACCGTATCCGTCAAACTGTTGCCGATGTGGAACGTGGTGATGGTTTTAGCCGATTTGTTCGGGGTGCCGATACGGTATGCGGTGACTGTCGGCAGGCTCCGGGTCAGCCCCGGTGCGAACGCCTGCGCGATCAGGATGCCGCTTTGCTTGATTTCGATGGGTTCCTTATATTCGAGCCCGGAGTCCTCGCGCGGTGCCTCGCCGTTCCAGGAGTAGCGTATCGACGCCCCGGGCGTCGGGGTCGATAGTGACAGGCGGAAAGCGGCAGGGTGTATGCCACCTTTTTCAGAGAACGTGACAGGTGCGACTTGCGCCCCCGCCCCTAAGTCGATCCCGACGTACTGGTGGTTTACCTCCTTCGCGTTGAACGCCGTGTCCGTCTTGCCGTCGAACGCCGAGTCAGGCATTTTGCCGTCGCCGGGCACCGTGCTGAACGCGGTCCCGCTCAGTTTGCGCTCGCCCGAGTAAAACTCGATCTCGGCGATGGCGGCTCCGGTATTGACCTGCGCCTCGTATTTCAGGTAGCGGTACAGCGATTTGCCCGTCACCGGGACTTCGTTCCACTGCCCTTCGACGACCTCTTTCTCAATCTTGACCAACTCCTCGAAGTCGTTGGTCACGCTGGTGATCGAACCGGTGAATCGCCCGCCCTTCATGCCCGCCGCCTGACCGGGTGCCGGGAAAAACCGGATGCGCGTCACGGGGGTGTATCGGTCGGATTCGGCGTTGTTTCGGGCGGCAAGCGGGCTACATCCGGCGAGGGTCAGTGTGAGTATGCCCCCGGCGTAGAGCAGGGGAAGGAGCGTTTTATGTCGGCGCGAGTTAGTCGTCATTGAGATTCCTTTTAGGAGTTACGCGGTTGCGAAAGTAGATTCGCCACAGTATATCAGAAACCGACCGGGGCGTGAAAACCGGCGTCGCGACTCGGGCTGGAAACACACGACCGGGTGATGCCGTCGAAAAGGAACTGTTCTCGCCGCCGCCAGAGCAGACCAGCCAGAGCAGATTAGGAGTTACGCGGTTGCTCACCCCTGGGCACCCTCTGGGTACCCCTCTCCGTGCCGGAGAGGGGTACCCAGAGTGGACACGCGGAAGGCAGAACATCTCCGGCATCTTACTCCCCCTCTCCGGCACGGAGAGGGGTACCCAGAGGGTGCCCAGGGGTGAGGTTACCGGCGCGGCGGGCAATTCTTTGGATAACTGAATAGTCATGGAACCGCAGTTGTCGTGCAGGAGATCAACCCTCCTGTCGCGAATAAAAAAATAAAATCACCGGGTCCAACTGCAACGTTGCCAGATGCCCGCGAGTCAGCCGGAGTGTGAACCATTTTATGAGTACGAACACCGTTGCTATCGCGTCGTTGCTACGCGCCGAAGCCTTGATCCGGGATATTCCCGATTTTCCGCAACCGGGGATTCTTTTCAAGGACATCACGCCGGTTTTAGGCGACGCCGACGCCCTGCGTGCAGTCGTCGATCTGCTGTCCGAGAGGATCGCCGCGCTCGCGCCGGACCGGATCGTCGGGATCGAGTCGCGCGGCTTCCTGTTCGGCGTGCCAGTCGCCTATAAATTGGGCTTACCGTTTTCGCCCGTGCGCAAACTGGGCAAACTGCCGTATCAGACGATCCGGGAAGAGTACGCGCTCGAATACGGGACTAACACAGTGGAGGCGCATGTGGACGCGGTCGATCCGGGCGACCGCGTGGTGATCGTGGACGACTTGCTGGCGACGGGCGGGACGGCGGCGGCGGCGGCGGCGATTGTCGAGCGGCTCGGCGGCACCGTCACGGGCTATGCGTTTCTGGTCGAACTGGCGTTCCTGAACGGGCGCACGCGGCTGGATCGCGGCGAGATCATCACGCTCCTGTCCTACTGAAAACGATGCCTGACGTATCCGAAATCATGGCGGCACTGGATGCCATCGCGCCGCAACACCTGTGCGTGGACGGCGACCCGCGCGGCTTGCTCCTCGGCGACCCGCAGGCGGAAGTAGCACGCCTCGTGGTTTGCCTGGATGTGACGCCCGCTGTCGCCGAACATGCCCGCGCGGTCGGGGCGCGGATGATCGTCAGCCACCACCCGCTGATCTACAACCCGCTGAAACGAATTCTCGCCAGCGAGCCGCATCCCGGCGGCGTGGTGCTTTCGTGCATCAAGGGCGACATCGCGGTCGCCTGTGCGCACACCAACTGGGACATCGCGGACGGCGGCGTGAACGACGTTTTGGCGGGATTGCTCGGCTTGCAAGAATGCCGCCCGGTGCAGACGACGTACCGCGAGCCGCTGGTGAATATCACAGTCTATGTCCCGGTGGAGGACAGCGAATCGGTCTGGAACGAGATGGCGAACGCCGGGGCGGGGCATCTGCCTGGCTTGAACTACGACCGGTGCGGGTTCTGGGGGGAGGGGATGGGGACGTTCCGACCGCTCCCCGGCGCGAAGCCGTACGAGGGCGTGGTCGGTGTCGTGTCCCGCGTGGACGAGTACCGCATCGAGTCGATCACGCCTACGCAAAAGGTACCGGCCGTGCTCGCCGCGATGCGGAAAGCGCACCCGTACGAGGAGGTCGCCTACAACGTGTTCCCGCTGTCGAATACCGGCAGGGAATGGGGGCTGGGGCGAATCGGCACATTGCCCGCCGCGATAACGCCCGCCGAACTGATTGAACGGACGAAATCCGCGCTTCATTTCGACGCCGTGCGCCTTGTCGGTCCCGCCGATAAGCCGATCCGCACGGTTGCGGTTGGGGGCGGGGCGTGTGCGTTCCTGGTCCCGGACGCGATCCGACTCGGGGCGGACGCGCTGATCACGTCCGACGTGCGGCACCATGAATACGTGGACGCCGCCGCGCGCGGGTTCGTCCTCGTGGACGCCGGACACGCCGAAACCGAGACGCCGGGCGCACGTGAACTGGCGGAACGCCTGCGGACCGCGCTCCCGGCGGTCGCGGTCCACTTCGCCGCGTGAGCGGACATTAAAATGTTCCGGTGGGAGCCTTCGGCTGTAGACCCTGCGGGTCGCCGGGGGCGGTCCGTTCGTGCGACAATCGAACGATTCCCTGACGCGAAGCGTCTACAGCCGAAGGCTCCCACCGGAACATTTTAATGTCCGACAGAAATCAGCCGCGCGTCATCCAGTCGTCCTCGCGGTTCAGGTAACTGAAAAACCGCCCGGTGTCGGCGGGCGTGATCCGGTCGAACGTGGCGATCATGCCGCGCACGGATTCGTCGGGGAGCAGGGTCGCGCTCCCGCCGCGCGTCATGTCGGTCCGGACGTAGCCCGGTCCGATCCCGATCACGGCGATTCCCCGGGGGTGAAGATCAAACGAGAGGCTACGGATGACCAGATTCAGCGCGCTTTTACTCGCCGCGTAACTGTACTGCCCGCCGGGACTGCCGACCCGGTCCGTGAGTAAGCCGACGCCCGAGGTCAGGTTGGCGAGCAGGGGGTTCGTGCCCCGCCCCAGAAGGTCGGCGAAATGCTTGGCGACAATTGCGGGACCGATGGCGTTCACCGCGAAGACGTGCGCCATCTTCGCAGCATCGACGTTGGCGAGACCCTGCTCGCCGGTCGCGAACGTTCCCGCGTTGTTGATCAGCAGGTCCAGGGCACTTGTTTCGCCGCCAACCGTAGCGCGCGCCGCCGCGACGGACGCTTCATCCGAAACATCCAGCGCAATCACGGACAGGCTGCCCGGATAGTTTGCCGCCCATTCCCGGAGTTCGGTCGCGGCGTCCGGGTCGCGGCAACCGGCGAAAACCCGGTCGCCCCGCTCCAGAAACTGCCGCGCAAACTCCAATCCGATACCCCGGTTCGCCCCGGTGATCAGGACGCGCTTCATGCCTACTCGCCGATCTGGAGCACGACGAAGCCGCCTTCGCCGTTGCGCTTGACGACATACAGCGCAACCGATTTCGTCTCGCCCGTCTGGCTTTTGAGGAGCGCGTCTTTAGCGCGCTCCACGTCGGCGGGCGTGGAAACCACGGTCTGCCCGACGCGCTGGACCACGTCGCCTGCAGTGATTCCGGCGCGGGCGGCGACGCCGCCCGCCTGGACGCGTGTCACTACGACGCCGCTACGGATCGTCGCGGGCAGTTCGTACCGTTCCCGCGTCGCCGTGCTGAGCGGCGCGAGGGAAACGCCGAGTGTCGCGTCGGTCGGGGCGATCTTTTCCGGTTCGGGGGTCGGGGCGGGGCGCGGGGATTTATCGTCCGGCGTCAGTTCCGTCGGCGTAACGGAAAGAGAGACGGTTTTCCCATCGCGCAATACCGTGAGTTTGCCGACCTCGCCAATCGGCGAGCCAGTCACCTTCCGTTGCAGGTCGGTGTCGCGCGAGACGGTTTCGCCGTTCCACGCGGTAATCACGTCGCCGACGCGTACTCCGGCGCGTGCGGCGGGCGTATCGGTGATGACCTGCTGGACGATCACGCCTTTGGTGCCCGCCGGGAACCCGTACGCGGCGGCGTTATCAGCGGCAACGTTGCTCATGCGTACGCCGATCACGGCGCGGCGCACTTTGCCGTCCTTGACCAGGGCGGCGGCGACGCGTTTGGCGACGTTGATCGGGATCGCGAACCCGATGCCGACGTTGCCGCCACTCCGGGTATAAATCGCGTTATTGATCCCGATCACGCGCCCGTAGATGTCGAGCAGGGGACCGCCGCTGTTGCCCGGGTTGATCGATGCGTCGGTTTGCAGGTAGTCGTTGAGCGAGCCGCCCTCGTTGAAGTTCACCTCGCGTGCGGACGCCGAGATCACCCCCACGGTGAGCGTGTTCGACAATCCGAACGGGTTCCCGACCGCGATTGCCCAGTCGCCCACGGTCACTTTACCGGAATCGCCAAGCGTCACCGCCGGGGCGTCCGTGACGGGGATTTTTACTACCGCGATGTCGGTGCGGGTGTCGACACCGAGGACTTTGGCGTCCTTGAACTCGCGCCCGTCCAACAGTTTCACGGTGACACGGTCGGCGTCCTCGACGACGTGCGCGTTGGTCAGGATCAACCCGGACTTATCGTAGATTACGCCGGAACCGACGCCGGTATCGACGTAGCGCCCGCTGTTGCCGCCGCGTCGTTGTTCGGGAAGTCCCTGTTGTGCGAGGCGGAAACCGTTGTTCGCGTCGGTCGTGACATCGCCTTTATAGGAGTTCGGTTCGGCACCGAAGCCCCGGAAGCGTCGGAAAAACTCCTCGAACGATTCGTTCTCGTTCCCGTTCCCCTCGCCGGGACCGGGCATCTCGAAGCGGCGGAAGCGGTCGGCGGCGGAACCGAGCGTCGCGGTGCGTTTCGCGGTGGTGATGGTGACGACCGCCGGTTCGGCGACGCGGGCGACTTCGGCGAACGCGGACTGCATTTGCGCCGCACTCTGTACGGCGGGGGTCCGCACCACGGGGGCGACGGCGGATTTCGGGGATTGTGCCCCGGCGTCGCGCAGGGAGTACCCGGCGACCACGGCGAGTGCGGCGAGTGCGGCACCGCCGCCGATCTTCTGCATCTTGTTCACGGTTGGGTTGTTCATAGGTTGCTTTCCAAAAAACGGGATGATCGGTACGCTCGAACGGTTTTCCTGCCCCGCCTGTTCGCGGGTATTTCTGTTTGTGAAATATCGGAAAAGATCAGTTATTGGTTCCCGATTCGTGTGGTCCGCAAAACCCGGCAATCCGTCCCCCTATTCGATACGGACAAAATTGCCAAAAATAGATCATGACGGGATGCGATTGAACCAACTACATCAGGACGGAGAAAGAACATGGCTGTTTGGGGATGGGACGACATTCAAGGCAACGACCCAATTCGGGGCGGTCCGGGGCGGGAGCACGATGTCGTGGAAAATACGCGGGCACCGGGGGAGTGGCTATGGCGACAGGTCGCGGGGGTGATCCTCTGCGGACTCTGCCTTGTGGCGGTCGCCTGCCTGCTTTGCATTTCGTCCACGAATCCGGCGGGAACGGGTCGCGCACATCGGGTGCCACAGCCGTAATTCCCGACGAATCAGAACGATTGAAAAAGCAAACGGGCGCGGGCGGCTATCTCTGCCACCCACGCCCGTTCGCTTGTGTTCCTTTATCCCTCTAAAATCATGCGCGTGGAGCCGTACAATCGTTTGGAAGTCCAGTTATAAAGACGCAAACGCCGCGCGAAATGTTTCCGGAACGACGATTTTTTTTAAATGTTTTTCGGCGATGAAGAAAAAGGTACAATCCGCGTGAGGAGAATACCCACGAATGTGCGGAAGATTTACCCAGCACCATGACAATGCCGCCCTGGTCGAGCGGTTCGAGATCGAGGAAACCGTGGTCGCCGTGGAACCGCGCTACAACGTCGCCCCGCAACAGAATGTCCCGGTCATCGTCGCCCCGAGCGGCGAACGGGTTTTAGACGCGTTCCGCTGGGGACTCGTCCCCGGATGGGCAAAAGACCCCGCCATCGGGCAGAAGATGATCAACGCCCGCTCCGAAACGCTGACCGAGAAGCCGTCGTTTCGCACGGCATTGGTGCGCCGCCGCTGCCTGATCCCTGCGGACGGCTTCTACGAATGGGAGCGGCACGCCGACAACTCGCGCCACCCGGTGCATTTCCGCCTCCTCGCGGGCGAACCGTTCGCGTTCGCGGGCCTCTGGGAGGAGTGGCACGACCCGGACCGCGACACGCCCTTGCGCACCTGCACGATCATCACGACAGCCGCGAACGAGACCGTCGGGCGGGTCCACGACCGGATGCCGGTGATCCTCCCCCGCGACACCGAGACGATCTGGCTCGACGCGTCGGTGCGCGACACGGATCTGCTGCGTTCCTTCTTCATGCCCTACCCGGACGCCGCGATGGAATCATTTCCGGTGTCCCGGAAAGTGAACTCCCCGGCGAATGAAGGGAGTGAGTTGTTGGTGAGTAGTGAGTAGTGGTCAGTGGTTAGTGGTCCGTGTCGTCGGTTGGGCGGTGAACCGTTCCCACCCGCAAGCGGGTACCCGGCGCCTTCGGCGGACGCTCTGCGAGCGGGATTCACCGGGGCGAGACGCCACCGTCTCTTCCGCACCCGGTGCGTCCGCCGAAGGCGCATAGCGGAACGGTTCACCGTCCGACCGACGACACGGACCACTAA
>JAYULM010000083.1:0-4785 GCA_043763605.1 Armatimonadota bacterium
TGAAGTGCCTCTATCGTCTGCGCCGACATTTTGTTCGTCATGAAACCGTCCAGAATGCTCTCAGGACCGATTAGCCGTATTTCGCATCAGGTCTTAAGAAACTGCCTTTTACTTGCGTTTCGCTGGCGTTCGCGCCCGACTGATCCGTGCCACGTCGCCGCCGAGCATCATCGCGGTACGCATCCCGCCGCCCGCGATGAGCGGCTTCAGGATTTCGGGCGAGACCGGGCGGCTGAACAGGAACCCCTGCGCGATATCACAGCCCAGTGCACGCAGGCAGTCGCGCTGGGCGGCGGTTTCCACGCCCTCCGCTACCACGAGCAGGTCCAGCGCATGCGCCATCTCTATCGAGGCGCGTACCAGTGCCTCGTCGGGAGTATCCTTGTCCAGTCCGGCGATGAACGCGCGGTCGATCTTCAAAATGTCCACCGGGAAGCGGCGCAGGTACGCGAGCGACGAGTAGCCGGTCCCGAAATCGTCCACGGAAAGCCGGACGCCGAGACTGCGTAAGCCCTGCAGCGTTTGCGGGGTCGTGTCGCCTGTGGTGCAAAGCGCGGTTTCCGTGATCTCGATGTCGAACACCTCACCGGGCAGATCGAACTCCGCCAGTAGGTCATTGACAGTCTGCAACACCGTGCCGTGGACGATATGCCGCGCGGAAATATTTACCGAAACGCGTAGGTCAGTGTGCCCGTCTCTGCGCCACTCCGCCGCGTCGATGCAGGCGCGACGGAGCACCCATTCCCCGAGTTCTACGATCAGGTCGGCTTGCTCCGCGACCTGGATAAAGTGGGCGGGCGGGACGGGACCGCGCTCCGGATGCCGCCAGCGGCACAACGCTTCCACGGCGACGACCCGCCCGCTATGCATCTCGATCAGCGGCTGGTAGTGAAGCGACAACTCGTCGCGCTCGATAGCGCGGCGCAGTTCCGACTCCTCGATCAGCCGCTGGTACCCGTCGGCGTTCATGCGCGGCTCGTACGACTGGTAGCCGCCCTTCGCCTTCGCCTGATACATCGCGATGTCGGCGTGCTTCAAAAGCGTCGCCGCGTCGTCGCCGTCGCGCGGCGACACCGCGATCCCGATGCTCGCTCCTACCGTAAACTCCTGATTCTGGATCGTGATCGGGCGGACCAGCGTGCGCTGAAGCATCTGGGAAACCACGGCGGCGAAATTCGCGGTCGGCAGGTCCGGTAGCAGGACGGTGAACTCGTCGCCGCCGATGCGGGCGAGTGTGTCCTCGGGGCGCAGGGCACCGGTGAACCGCGCCGCCACTTCGCGGAGCATGATGTCGCCCGCCGCGTGCCCGAGCGTGTCGTTGATGCGTTTGAAGCGGTCCAGATCGACAAACAGCATCGCCACGCCGCCGTGCGCCTTGTCCCCTTTTCGCGCACGGACGTTACGCGCTTTTTGCAAGGCTTCCTCGACCCGCTCAGCAAACAGTGTACGGTTTGGCAAACCGGTCAGCGCATCGCGGCGGGCTTGCCGGTTGGCGCGTTGTTCGGCGTCGGAGCGGACAGTCACCTCCCCGGTCAGGAGCAGGATGTCACGTCGCTGCTCCATCATCGCCACCGCCTGCCGCGCCAGTAGCCGCAGTCCGTCGATCTGCACTTCGCTAAAGGGACGCACCGTTCCGTCCAGAACACAGAGCGAGCCGATGGCATGCCCGCCCTCGCCAAGCAAGGGAACGCCGGCATAGAAACGCAGGTTCGGCGCACCGGAGACATAGGGGTTGTCGGCGAACCGCTCATTGCCCCGCAGGTCGGGAATGACGACGAGATCGCGCCGCGCAATGACCTGCGTCGCGAACGAGTCCGCGACCGGGATCTGCGCAACGTCCCACCCGAAACTCGCCTTGTTCCATTGCCGCTGATCGTCCAGAAAACAAAGGAACGCGATGGGGGTGTCGGCGATCCGGGCTGCGATTGCCGTCAGATCGTCGAACATCGGTTCGGGAGGCGAGTCGAGAATCCAGTAGTTGCGGAGCGCGTCAAGGCGTGCCTCCTCAATGGCGGCGGGGTCCTCAGACAGATGCGCGGCGTCCGGGAGTTTCGGAGCGGTCACGGGTCCGTTGCCGTGTTGCACGACAGGTACTTTGGTTTCGATTACGCTCACTCGCTCATTATAGCGAAAATATATCCGATCTGCCGGGAATGCATGACGTAGAGGAAACCGCGCCCGCGATAGCGAACCGTGACGGTGCTATGAAACTGCTCCGAGATATTCCCCTGCGAACCGTTCCCGTGGTTGAGCCACGGACGAGTCTCGCGGAAGTGATCGATTTAATGGAAGACGAACCGCTACAAACCGTGATCATCGTCGGCGAGGGGATGTATTTCGGCATCTACACCCCGGCGGACCGGGACAGCGGACGCATTCCCGCCGACACGAACCGCGCCACGCTGGAGGTAGGTCCCTATGCGAACGGCTTGCGTTTCGTCGGCGCACCCGACATGACGACCGACGCCGCGCGGGACCTGATGGCGCGGCACGATCTCGCAGTGCTCCCGGTGGTTGCCGGGCGCATCTATCGGGGCGTGGTGACGGCGGCGGACTTGTAGACGCGGGGATGTACCATCCTCCGGTGGAAGCGTTCCGCTTGGGTTCCCTGCGGGAACCGGGCTTGCCGAACAAGTCAGGCGGCCCCGTTGTCCGTCTCCGGTTCCCGCAGGGAACCCAAGCGGAACGCTTCCACCGGAGGATGGTACATCCCCGCGTCTACAAGTCCGCGTCGGTATTCCCGTGTACAATCGCGGCACCCGCGCACTCAAGTAGCACGTCGGTTCGTGAGCGGTGGCTCCGATAGAGTCCGCGAACGAGAGCGTCGTGATCGCACCTTCCCCATCCGTACCCAGAAGCGTCACCGTATCGCCGAGTGCGACCGGGTCGCGCGCGTCGGAAACGTCGATCTGTAACTGGTCCATCGAAACGCGCCCGATGATCGGCAGGACTTGACCGCGAGACAATACGGTTCCCCTATCCGACAGACGGCGCGGGAAGCCGTCTGCGTAACCGACCGCGACCGTCGCGACGCGGGACGCGCGCGACAGCGTGTGCGTCCGCCCGTAGCCGACCGTCGCCCCTTCGGGCAGGTCGCGTACCAGCGTGACCCGCGCCCGCCACGACAGCACCTGCCGGATTCCGGGTAGCCCCGCGAACGCGTCCGGGTGCGGTTCGATACCATACAGCAACAGCCCGGCGCGGTGCAACACGCCGCGCACTCCCGGCAGATCGTCGGGAATCGGTAACCACTCGTCCCGCCGGATCGTGCCCGGCGAGTTGCAGAGCGAAAGCCATATGCCACGACCGCCGCGTCCGTCGTCGGCGTCCGCGAACGTCGGCGCGACGCTCCGGACGAACGCCGCGAACGCCGCCGACTGTGCCCGGGTCGCGTTTTTCCCGTCCGGTCCCGGTTCGTCGGCGGACGCGAGGTGCGACGTGATCCCGGTCAGCCGCACTTCGGGAAAGGCGCGCGCCTCGCTCCACAGCGCACGTGCCGCATCCGGTAACATCCCTTCGCGCCCCATGCCGGTATCCACGACCAGAAAAGCCCGGGCGGGAAGCGGGGCGTCTTTCGCGGCATCGACGAACGCGCGGAAATGTTCGGGCGACGAAAGAAACGGGACCATATCGCCGCGTACAATCGCCCCGGCTTCGTCCGGCACGAACGAGGAAAGCAGGTAGATCTCGCCGCGCACCCCGGATTGTCGCAGAATTAGCCCTTCCTCGACGGTAGCGATGGCGAAATGCGCGATACCACTCGCGGCACAGACGCGCGACATGGGCACCGCGCCGTGCCCGTACGCGTCGGCTTTCACGATTGCCATCACAGCGTCCGGCGAGCCGTCCGGGGCGAACGCGGCGTTGATC
Organism: Armatimonadota bacterium; assembly: GCA_043763605.1. Classification (GTDB taxonomy): domain Bacteria; phylum Armatimonadota; class Armatimonadia; order Armatimonadales; family Armatimonadaceae; genus JACMIU01. Next base: position 3,871 of record JAYULM010000083.1, read on the forward strand.
GCCCGGACGTTCCCGGCGAGTGCGCCGCAATCGACCTCTGCCCAGGTGCGGACGGTGCGCGGGTCGTAGCGTTTGCCGCGCGAATCGGCGTCGGTGTTTGGGGTTACGGGGAGCGGGATTGCCATGCGGGATCTTATCGTAACGCGGCTTCGGCGGCGTCGGCTAAGGCTTGCGCCATCCGTTCGTGCCCGGCGGGATCGGCGACAAACGCTTCGTCTTTCGGGTTGGTCAGCACCACCATTTCGACTAAAAGCACCGGCACTTCGGAGCAGATCGAGCCGGTCAGCGCGCCCTGTTTCGCGCCGATGGCGGTGTGAATGTCGGATTTCAGCCCCCGGTTTCGGATGACGGTACCGGCGAGCGATTTCGTCAACGCGCGGTGAAATAGCGGCGCGATCCGTTTCGTCGCAGCTAAAACAGTGGGCGACGGTCCCACGGTCCCCGCTTTGTCGGTGCCCTGCCGGTCAGGGTAGAACACGGCGATCCCGCTCCCGGCGTCGGCGTCGCAGTGCAGGCGCAGGAGCAGATCGGCGCGGAACGCGTTAGCGATCTCGGCGCGGCGGCGGTTGGCGACATAGTCCCGCTCGGCGCGTTTCGTCAGTCGTACCGTCGCCCCACGCTCGGTCAGAATGTCGCGCAAACGCACGGCGACGGTCCAGGCGACGCCGACTTCCGTGAGTTTGCGCCCCCGCGTCCCGATCCCGATCTCGGACGGATGCCCGGGATCGATACAAACGCGCTTGTCGATCAGTGCCTTGCGATCTTCCATAATATCTGTTTTCTCTGGTTCGTCCGTCTTTCTCGGGGAACTTCGTTCCTCCGCTGGAAGTGAGGCACTTGGTGTTCCTGCGGAACGCGGGAAGGGACGTTTTCCCACAAACCGCACTGTCTCCTTAATCCGCAGGATTACCAAGT
>JAYULM010000084.1:0-1371 GCA_043763605.1 Armatimonadota bacterium
GGAGTCAGAATGGACACGTGGTAATCGTTTCGTCCCCGGTGCATTTACTCCCCCTCTCCTGCGAAGCGGGGGAGGGGGCTGGGGGGTGGGGGCAAAACGAGCGGGTGGGGGTCTTCGCGCATCGGGTATCCCAACTCCATGACTACACCGCCTCCATCTCTTGGTTTCATCGGGCTTGGCGCGATGGGCTTGCCGATGGCGACGAACCTGCTCCGCGCCGGGTATCCGTTGCGCGTTTATAACCGCACCGCCGCTCGCCGCGCTCGGTGCCGCCATTTGCGAGTCGCCCGCCGAGGTCGCGGACGAGGCGGGGATCGTGTTTACGATGCTCGCCGACGACCGCGCGGTGGAGTCGGCGACGATGGGTGACGATGGGGCGTTGCAACGCCCCCGAACCGTGACGCCTTGCTCGCAACGCTGGAAACACGGGCGGCCGCGAAACCCATCTCGAATGCGGCGTCCGTAACCGATTCTCTTGCGGACGCTGAAGGGTTCCGCTGGAGCCCTTCAGCGTCCGAATTTCTCACGGTACCCGGCTATTTTAGAGGGAACGAACGCGATTTGAGGTACGATACGGGTGATGTCCAGATTCCTCTCTTTTTTAATTGCCCTGTCACTCACCGTCGTCATGCTCTGCGGTTGTGGGGGTAGTTCGGATAACGCCCCGACCGGTAACGGCACCCTCGGTCCGACCGGGTTCCGCGGGGTCATCCAGGAAAAACGAGCCGACGGAGAGTTGGTGCCGCTCTCGAACGTTACCGTCACGGCCCACAGAGCGTCCGCCGACTTGGACTGGGGACCGGAATTTACACGGACGGCAACCGATGCGCAGGGGCGGTTCTTCATCGCCGTGCCCCCCGGTTGGAACATGGTGGGATCGCTGTATCCCTCACAATATGCGGAAGGTTGCAAGCGACCGAACCCCATACGAATTGAAAACCTGGCGGAAGGCGAAGTCAAAGACGTAGTCATCACCCAGGAAGAGTGCCGCTAACGCGGCAAAAGACGAAGATGTATTCACCTCCGGTTTATGTCCCCGGCATCGGCGGCTGATGCTCCGGAGGTTGACGGGTTATAAGGGCGTGGAACACGGTCGAAACAGCAAAAAAAACGGCTGTCAGAAGAGCGACGATTTCACAAACAAGCACAAAATGTTTCTTTTCGGGCGGCGGGATTTGGTAATGTAACCGTACGATTGCAGACGTTTACAAACGTCCGCCCGCGAAAGGAAACGCCCCATGCCCGCGAGACGCAGTTACCCGGATATACCCGACGACCAGTTGCCCGTCTGTTCCCGTTGCGAAGGCAACGATCTTGCCAGGGCGGGGCGAGGGGGACCCCAACAACGCCAGCGGTTCCGATGCCGCGCCT
>JAYULM010000085.1:0-18343 GCA_043763605.1 Armatimonadota bacterium
GGCGATCAGTTCTGTATTGGATTTGTTTACCCAATTGTCCATGTCGATTTCAATACGTGCTTACTCCCTTGAAAATTCCCAACACCCTGAACAGTTACCTATCGGGGCAAACGCGTTAAAAGTTGGCGAAACCATTCCTCGTCACGCACCGAACGAAGGTCGTCGTCGCGGAGTATGCGGCGGCGAGGCGGCAGCACGTCCCGCGCCAAGCCGTCCTCCAGCAGACTCCGGCAATCGTCCGGCGAAGCGCGCATCGCCGCGACACATGCCATGTCGTAAACGCCCTTGCTCGGGTCGATTTCGTTCGCGTCCTGATACTTGCGCCGCGCCTGCAGGAGTAACGACTCCCGTTTCGCGGGGTCCGTTTCGCGGTACGCCTTGCGCACAAAGATATTCCCGCTCACCAAACAGACCTGGTACGAACCCGGCTGGATTTTCTCGGCTTTCTGACATTTCGACTCCGCCTCATCCAAAAACAGTGCAAACTGTCGGTCGTCCTCGGCGAACTTCGCCTGATAACAGAGTATGTCGGACCAACCGAAAAGATTATTGAGCGCGTGGGAGTACAGGCTGTCGGCGACGGCGAACTTCTCGCACGCTTCTTGCCTGCGTTCAGACGACCGCTCTGAATCGCCGTCCAACGCCCACAGTGTGTGCAAAATCCCCCAGTTCGTCCAGTACAGGGCGACACCCGGCTCAATCTCGACACACGCGCGAAACTTCGCGTCCGCCTCAGCGTAATGGGCGACCGCTTCCTCGTCCGTCGGGGCGATAGTTCCGAGGTCCGTGAAAACATTTCCCCAGTTGAGGAGCCTCTGGTGGGAGTCGGGGGCGAGACGGTGCGCGACCAGAAGCAGGGCGTCCGCTTCCGCCAGAAGTTCCTTCTGCGCGGACCGCGCCTCCCGCCGCCGCGACCGCGTGAGCAGGAGCATGCCCCGGTTCGCCCAGAGCAGGTCGGCGTCCGGCGCGAGGGCGATCCCCTGCCGAAGTTTCGCGTCCGCCTCCGCCAGCCAGCGCGGGGCGGCGGGGGCATCCGGCAACCGTACCGCCAGATTGTGCAGGGCGAGGGCGGCGTGGTTTAGCGGTCCGAGCGCATCGGGGAGCAGGAGGAAAGCCCGCTCCGATTTTTCTATCGATTCGATCAACAGCGGGAGGGACCGCTCGTTGTCCAACTTCTGCGCACAGTCGAGGAGCACACGCCCCCAGATCTGCCAGGTGTCGTGATTGCCGGGAGACAGTTCCGCGAGGACCGCGAAGCGCACGAAGGCGTCGTCGTAAAGGCTTCCGCACTCTTTCGCTCCCGCCCGCATCGCCCGTTCCATGTAACAGAGCGCGGCTCCCTTCCACGCCTCGGACTGCCGGGAGGATAGCCGGATCGACCGTTCATAGTGCGTGGATGCTTCCTCGAAGAGCGGAAGGGGAGTCCCGGTGGTGTCGCGCTTGGCGCGTTCCAGCAACGCCGCGCCGCGATTCTGCCAGTACACGGCGTTGCCGGGAGAAAGGTCGGAGGCGACGGCGAATTTCCGCCCGGCATCGGTCAGCATCGGTTCGGCTATCTCGGGCGGCATCCGCAACGCTTCGTCGAAAATGCCGCGCCCCCACTCGTTCCACGCCGCGTGGTTCCGGGAGTTGACGCGCAACAGTTGCGCCGCGATAATTTCGTATTCTGCCGCCATATCGCTTGCGTGTTCGCGTTCCCGCGCGGTTTATCCTCCCGCCGCGCCGGGAACCTCACCCCCCCACCCCCTCTCAGTGCCGGAGAGGGGGAGTAAGATGCCGGAAATGTTTCGCCACCGCGTGTCTATTCTGGCTCGCGGAAACTGCGTTTCCGCTTCTCCCCCTCTCCTCGGAGGAGAGGGGGCGGGGGGGTGAGGTTCCCGGCGCAACCGGCAATTACTGAATAACCCTGAGCGATTCTATCTCGCCCGCGAGATTGCGCCGCGCCCGCCCCTCGTGCGCATCGACACCAGACCAGTTGCCGTGAAAGATTCGCGGGCGTTCCAGAAAACGTTGCAAAACGCGGGCGCGTCCCGTCCGCCATGCGTCCTCGGGTACGTGCGCGTATTCGGCGCGGATCGCTTCGCGGTAGGCTTCGTATTCGTCGTGTGTCGCGCCGAGGATGTACAGGTCGGCGTCCGCGAGGAGAATCGCCTCGGTGTCGCCGGGGGGCGGTAAGTGTTGCGCCGTCATCTCGATCAGAATAGACACCCGGTCGATCACCGCCGGAGTGAAGCCTCGTTGCGCGAGTTCCTGCGCGCACAGTTCCGCACTTCGGGCTTCGTTGTCGCTCCTGGTCGGGTCGTAGACGGCGTCGTGATACAGCGCGGCGGCGACAAGGCACTGCGTCGGTTCGCCGTCCGTCCATTCATACAGTTGGGAAAGAACGGCGACCGTGTGAGCCTCATTGTGATACGCGCGATGCGGCTCCTGAAACCGCTCGCGCAGTCGGCGCGTTGCCGCCGCCACCGCGTCCGGTTGGGGCGCGATAGCGACGGCGGCGAACGTCGATTCGAGAGTCGGTTCCGGCATGGATTGTTGCCTACGCGGTGCCGAGAAGTTTCTTGACCACGCCGGACAGCACCGATTTGTCGGTACCCGCGAGGCGGTTCGGGACTTCCGCCATCACCTTGCCCATGTCGCGCATCGTCGTCGCCCCGAGATCCGCGATCACGGCACGGACGACTTCCTCGACCTGCGCTTCGGACGGGGCTTCGGGAAGATACTCGCTGATCAGGGCGATCTCGTAGCGCGTTTTCGCGGCGAGGTCGTCGCGGTTGCCGTCTTCCGCCGCCTTCAGCGTTTCGTCGCGCGACTTTTTCTGCTTCTGCAGGATCGAAACCACGTCCGCGTCGGGAAGACCGGTGCGGTCGCCCTTTTCCACCGCGACCGCTTTCAGTTCGGAGAAAAGGTAGGAAAGGGCGGCGCGCCGCTCGGAGTCGCGCGCTTTTAACGCGGCGGTCATGTCTGACTGTATTTGACTGTAAATGCTCATAGCACGTTCAGTATACCAATCCGCACCTGGATTGGTAAACGGACCCTTACGGGACCGGCAGTACACAGACCGGGGCGGGAATGGCTAACGTCGCGCCGGTCGGGGTCGGCACCTCCCCGGCTTTGTCGCCTCCGCGCTTGAACGAAAGGACGTTGTCTCCGTCCATGTTGGCGGCGAGGAGAAGCGCGGTTTTCGGAACCAGCCCGAAGTTGCGCGGGTTTTTTCCGCCGGTGGGGACGTGACCGGTCGCGGTGAGTTTTCCCGTCCGTTCGTTGACGGCGAACACCGCGAGGCTGTCGTGCCCCCGGTTCGATCCGTACAGGGTTTTCCCGTCCGGGGACACATGAATGTCGGCGCAGGAGTTTTTCAGCCGCCCCGCGCGCCGCTCGACTTCCGCCGCGCGTGGCAGGGTTTCGGTCGTCTGTTCCGCCGTCAGGGCACCGGTGGACGGGTTGCGCGTAAACATTGTCACCGTGCTGTTCAGTTCGTTGATCACATACGCGGTCGCCAATTTCGGGTGTAGGGCGAAATGGCGCGGTCCCGCGCCGGGCGGCAGAACCGTCGCCGACGCCGGAATCAGTTTGCCGGAGGCGTCGTCGAGCCGGTAGACACAGATCCGGTCCAACCCGAGGTCACATCCGTACACGAACGCGCCGTCTACGGAGAACGTCGCGCTGTGCGCGTGCCCGCCGGATTGCCCCGGTCCCGGCGACCCCGAGTTCGCGACGATGTCGGTCGGCTTGCCGAGCATGCCGTTCGCGCCGACGGGGACGACCACATGGGTGCCGTCGCCGTAATTCGACGCGACGAGCCATCTGCCGTTCGGCGAACACGCGACGTGGCAGGTGTACTGTCCCTCGACGGGTTGTTCGCTCAACTGCTTCAGGTTCGATCCCTGAACTGCATACGATAGTAAGGCACCGCCGCGCTTCCCGTCGGGACGTTCCCCGGTCTCGCTGGCGGCGTACAGGTATTTGCCGTCCGGCGAAAGGCACAGAAAACTCGCGTTGTTCGCCGAGGTATCGCCGATAATTGTCATCGCGCCGGTTTCGGATGCCAGCCGTACGGCGTAGATGCCCTTACTCCCGCGTTGCGAATAGGTCCCGACGAAAAATAGATGGTCACTCATAAAAATCTCCGTAAGCGTCGCCAGTGTCTGGCATGCCCTGATTGTAGACGGCGCGACGTGTCCGCGTCAACCGGGAGGGCAGTGAGCCTGTGGGCAAGTAGCATCCGCAAACGCGGACGGGGCGGAAGACTCACGGGACAATATCCTGCCACATCGCGGCTTGCAGGACGTTTCCCGAACCGTCCGCGAAGCGGGACAGGTCCGAAACATTCGTCGTCGCCACCGCCATATTCGCCGCCGGTACGCCGTTTTCCACGCACCACCCGAACGCCTGCGCCGCGATAATCGCGTCGCTGTCGAGCGCGTCTTTGCTTGCGGTCGGCACGTTGCGGTTCCGAACGTCCGCCCAGTCGGGCGGCTTCGTCCATTGCGGGCGTGGTCAGCGGGACATAACGGTTCGACACGGCTCTGATAAAGTTCTCGAGCCGTAGTAATGCGCCCAGATTCGCGGCGCGAATCCATTCGCGCTTCATCTCGTGACAACTCCCCCGGCTAAAGCACGGGGGCTTCTATAGCGGTCGCGCCGCTAACGCCGTGTCGTCCCACGGCTTTTAGTATATTTATGGCGGCGTTCGTGTCCCTGTCCAAAGACAGGGAACACATCGGGCAGAAATGCCAACGCTCGCTTAGTTTCTTTTTCGCCCGATACCCGCACCCGGAACAATCCTGACTTGTGTAGCGCGGGTCTACCGAAACAACTTCCCGCCCGGCACTCTCAGCCTTGACGGTTAGCACACTCCGAAACATACTCCATGCCGCATCCGATATTGACTTGGCAAGACAGGGGTTTTGAACCATGCCCCGCACGTTCAGTTTTTCCACGGCGATTAAGCCGTACTGGTCGATCAGACGCCGTGCTGTCTGGTGTGCGAAATTGTGACGGCGGTTGCGTATCCGCTCGTGAATGCGTGCCAGAACCTTATTCGCCTTACGCCGTGCCGGGGAACCCTTCGCTTGCTTGGCTTGCTTACGACCGGCTTTCGCTAACGCCTTCTCGTCCTTGCGAAAGAAGCGCGGGTTCTCAACAAACGTTCCATCGGACAGAGCGGCGAACTGGTTCAATCCGACATCTATGCCAACGGATTCGTCAGAACACGGCAAAGGTTCCGGCTCGTACTCGCAGGCGAAACAGGCGAACCATTTCCCGGCTTGGCGGCGTATCGTGCAGGTCTTGACCGTGCCGATTAGAGGGCGGTGAACGACGCAACGCACCTGCCCGATTTTAGAGACAGATAACACGTCGCCTTGCAACTTAGCCCCGGTTTTACCGGCTTGGGGGAACGTGATGCTGTCATAGACGCCGCGCCCTTTGAGGCGCGGGTATCCCGGATTTTCCCCCGCCTTGATACGCCGAAAAAAGGCTTGGAAAGCGAGGTCAACTCGAACGGCGACGTTTTGCAAGACCTGGCTATGCACCGTACTCAGTTCCGGGTGCGACTTTTTCCATTCGCCAACAGACGCCTGTTGCTTGAAACAGGATAAGGATTCTTTAGCCGTTTCGTATTTAGCCCTGCGTTCGTTCACAAGGCTATTGTAGACTTCGCCGCACAAGGCGAGCGTTTGACTCAACGCCGTTTCTTGCGCCTTTGTTGGCAGCAGCCTGTACTTTAAGCAAATGACACTCACGTATATATTATAACGCATTCTTACTTAACAAACAACGGAAAACGGTTGCCTTCGGCAACGCGGACTTTCATCCCCCGCCTGAAGGCGTAGAGGGGGCTTTCAGTCCGCTATCATTGTAAGCGGCTATCTCGGGTACCAACACGGCGATGCCTTGCGCAGTCAAGGCTTTTTCCCATTTCTGGCAAGCGTCGGAATCGGCACGAAACCCGGGGCGTTGTGTTGCGAAACCTAACACACCGGTGTCAAGAAAAACGGCGACAAGTGATTTAGCAAAATACTGTGGCATGGTCATTTAGCCAGTGTAACAGGGTATATAAGACGCTCACCGATAGCGGCTCTGTTCGCGTTTATGTTTGACATATGCTCCTCGAAGGCGCGCGATTCGGCTTGCCGCTCCTCCTCTGTCAGTTCGGCGGCTTCTGCTTCCCACTGCGCGAACAAGGCTACATCGGCTTCGTGGTCGGCAAGTGCTTCGGCACGCAACCGCGCAATGGAAACGGGGTCGGCGACTGTCGGCGTGATGACACCGCGCGGGAGCGGCGGCGCGTTCGGTGCCGTCGCAAAACGGTGAACCGTTTCCGTAACGGCGCGGCGCAGTTCGTCCGGTGGTAGGGAAATCGCGGCGCGATACTCGGCGTCCGCCAGATCAATTGTTACGGTCAGTGTCGGCATAGTCTTGAGTTCCGTCCTTTCGCACCATGAGATTTAAATGTCAGTGCCGCGACTTTCGCCGATTCTGCGCGACAGTTCGGTGGGAGAACCTCACCGCCCGTATGGTGTCGAAGCGTTCGGCGTATTCAGGTAATAATACTGCGAATGACCGTCGAGTAAGTACACGAAAGATAGAAATTCAACGATTGACAGTGCCAGGCACATACGCAAGTCCCGGTTGGCAATCGCGGCATCGAAAAGCCTGCAACCCTACTGCTGAGAGGCGACGCGCGGCACTACGGCGATTCTGGAGTCGTCGGAAACAGATTCTAATTCACTAAACTTCCCTCTGCTCGGACCGTCTCGCGAAGCCGCGTAAGGCGAAAGCGATTAAGCAGACACCGAGTATCGGCGCAACGATCATGGCGATGATGTCAATTGTTCCTCTCGACGCGAGCCTGTACCCGCCAGTCACCAGCGAGAAAAGGTACCGGCAAGACCACACCAGCAAGACGGAGCCGAAGAAGAGCATGATCGCATCACGGATCGGTCGCGCCCATTCCGTCTTTTTCTTTGTCGCTATTGCGACTCTACTGCCGATCAGGTGCGGTTCAGGCGGGGCTGTGTCATCGGTAATCGGCTCATTCGTATGCTATTCCACTCCCTTATCGGTCGCGCCGTGGCACTCCGGGCAGGCACGTACGCAGATGTGGCTACTGTATTCCGCAATGTCCGATTGCTGAGTCTTCCTGTCGCCGCCGATAAATGCCTCTGGAAAGCAAAATCGCCGTGGAATTTCCCTCAAAAGGGCCTATTCCACGGCGATCATATGAGTCAAACAGGCTCCCCGTGGTGGATTCGAACCACCGACACCTCAGTTAACAGCCGAGTGCTCTGCCGCTGAGCTAACAGGGAACAAACGCGTCGTCGGCGGAGAACGGTCATTTCTCCGAATGGCGACGGTGAAAATATATCATGTACCGGTCGCGTCGTCAATACATACGCCGAATCTTGCTACGAAAAAAACTTCCGCTTTTTTCCCACCCCGGCTTTCCGTTTTCGGTCCGTGCGCGCGATTATAACCAATTGGAGAACAAGCGCGCATGGAAAAAGGTTGGAATGTCGAGCAGTTGACGCCGGGGACGCGGTTCGCGGACGGATTGTTTCAGGTGCGGGCGGCGACGCCTCGCCCCGAGGGCACGAATTGCCCGAAGATAACGCTCGTGCTCGCGGACGGTACGGGCGAGTGTCGGGCGAAGGCGTGGGAGCTTGATGACGCCCTGTGCGCCGGGTTAGTCAGCGGGGCGGTGACGTATGTGTACGCGTCCGGCGATGTGGAGGCGACCGGGAAGTACGCGGGCGAGATACGGATGGCGGAAGTGAAACCCGCTCCCGCTCCCGAGAACATCATCCCGTTTTTGCCGAAACTGCGCCCGCATCACGGCGACGACCGGAAGCGGTTTCACGCGCTGCTACATTCCATCGGCTACCGTCCCTTCTTTGCGCTATTGCGGACGCTGTTTCAGCCGCTCCTGCCGTCGTTCTATGATGCTTACGCGGCGGAAACGCGGCATCATGCGTACCGGGGCGGACTGTTGCGTCACACGGTCGAGGTCGCGGAAATGTGCCGGAGTGTCTGCGTCGTGTTCCCCGGACTGCGCCACGATTTAGTCGTCTGCGGGGCACTGCTCCATGATTTCGGGAAACTTGAGGAGTTCGACAACCGGGGGAATCTAACCGACACCGGCGTCCTGATCGGGCATATCGCCGAGGGGATGTACGCGGTGCGGAAAGCCGCCGAGACGATCCCGGACCTGCCGCGCGGCATGGTCCAGGAACTGTCGCATCTGATCCTTTCCCACCACGGGCAGAAGGAGTTCGGCTCGCCGCAAACGCCCGCGACGGCGGAGGCGCAGGTGCTAACGTATTGCGACCGGCTCAGTGCCAGCGTTACGCACCATTTCGCGGAAACGGATCGGTTGCGAAACACCGGCGCGGGGTTTTCCCGCAAAGGCGGCGACATGATCTGGGCGGGCGACACGTCCACGGCAAGTCTGGATTTGTCCGGCAAGAAGGAAGACACAGAGCGCGACCTGTCTGCGGACCCGTTCAACGATGTGCCGGCTCCCGCCGCCGCGACCGTGCGGCTGCCGCTCCTCGGCTGGGTCGCGGCGGGCGGCGGCGACCAGGGGAGCAGTGTCTACGAGTCGGGCGGCGCGGAGGAGTGGCGCGAGGTGGTGCCGCCGCCCGGCGGCGCGGATTTCCTGCTCCGTGTCACCGGCGACAGCATGACCGGCGTCGGGATCGTCGCGGGCGACCTGCTGTTTGTCAAGCGGACCACGGAAACGCCGCGCTCCGGGCAGATTGTGATCGCCACGGTGCCGGACGGTTCGGGCGGCGTGGTAAAACGGTTCGACGTGGACGCGACCGGGACGGCACGTCTGATGTCCGAAAACCACGCGTACGCGCCTATTCCGATCACCGGCGATGTGCGCGTACAGGGGCGCGTGGTTCACCTTTTGCGCGATTACGGGTAAAATCAGGCGTCGCTACCCGAAAGAACGAGGAGTCCCAGAACGTGTTCAGTCGCCCGCCGGGAACAGCCTGCCCGGAGTTCGCCCGTGGGGAGGCGGAAGAGATCGTGAAACAGATTCGCCATCTGTTTCGCGCCGCCGATAATAAACGCGGGATTGCCGCCGCCGCTGACCGCGCCGAACGGCGGGCGAACGAACTGCTGGAAACACTGCGGCGACGCCTGGAGCGGTATCTCGACCGGCAGATACAGCGGCAGATCCCGTTCGCTTCGGCGGGGGAAAAGGAGGACGCCATCGCCGAACTGCAATACAACGTCCTGGTGCGGGTCAAGGACACGCGCCCCTCGCTTTCGTCCGACCATTGGGAGCGGCGGTTCAATCAGTGCGTCCAGCGGCGTGCTATCGATATTTGCCGCCCGATCCAGAAGCGGTACGGCTACGGGGTCGCGGACGAGTCGGGAGCGTACAGCGACCCGGTAGGCGGTACGAGTACGTTCCTCCGTGTCGCGTCCGATTCCAGACAGGGCGGCGTCCGGCTCGAATTCCGCACCGGGGATCGTCTGCCCGACGCCAACGCGGAGCGCGAACTGGAAGCGGTCCTCGGCGCGGAAACGTTGCGGCAACTGATCGCGACGCTCGGACCGGATCAGCGCGACAGCCTCCGCCTGTGGTGGCGACAGGACGCGGGCGAAACGTGGGAAGCCATCGGGGCGTCGGAAGGAATGCACGGCGACACGGTGCGGAAAAGGGTGCAGGCGGTACTGCGGGTTCTGCGAAAAATAGTCGCCGAATAAAGTCTGACAAACGAAAGGGCACGGACCGATGCGTGAGCCATATCTAACTGCCGACGAAACCGGCACCGACGAAATGTTCGATGCTATCGTTTTCGCCTTCATGGACGAATGGGAAGCGGGCGACGTGACCGGGGAACGACCGACGCTCGGCGATTACACGCGGCGTTACCCGGACTACGCCGAACCGTTGATCGATTTCATTTTAAGCTATGTGCGAATGAAACGCGGCGACGGCGGCGACGCTGGCTATACGTACCCCCTGTCGCCGGAAGCGGAGCGCGCCGGAGAAAAGGTGCGGGAATCGCTGGGTCTGGCAGGCTACGCGACCGGCGAAGCGTCGGAAATGATGCCCGCCGAAGATGAGTTCCACGCGGTTACAGGAAACGTGCCTTGAGTTCCGGGGTAGGCATAAGGCACTCGTCACGCTTGCCGAACCAGCGGTAGCGGTTTCGGGCGATGAAACGATAAAGGGCGTCGCGTAGCCCTTTAGGCAGGATCTTGCCCGCGTACAACAGAGGGAACGGAGCAGGGAGACGGCGCGCTATTTCCAGGGCGGCGTCCGAATGGGTGTGTAGTTTGCCGTCCGCAAAGACCAGTATCGTGTCCGCCGTGTCGCCGTTCGCGGTAAACCCTGCCGTGCGCAACCGAGCTTGTCCCGCCTCGCTCTGCTGGGCGGCGAACCGGAATCGCTCCCCGGACCGGTCTCGCCGGATCAGGAAATGCACCAATCCGTCGCAAAGATTGCACTCGCCGTCGAATAGGACGATCACCGGCTCCCGCATTTTGGTAGACATAAAAAAGACCTTGCTACAGATAGTCTATAGCAAGGTCTTCCCATTCGCCAAGTCCGGGAACCCGGTTTCGGTTAGCGCAGATAGACGGACAACCCAAGATTGAGAGCGACTGAGGATTTGCTATTCGCCTGATCGGTGTCGAAGTATTGCAGGATCGCGTTCGCGGACACGTTCTGGTTCAGGAAGTACTTCACGCCACCGCGAATCCCGTACTCGAAGTAGTTGTCGCTGTTGCCGCCCGGGTCACGGAGGCCGATCCCGACGCCGACGAAGGGCAATAATGCCGACTCACCCGGGAAGTGGTAGTCCGCGAAAGCACCGATACCAAACCCACTGTCGCCCGGATCAGGGTTCGAGTAGTTGAAGGTTCCGCCGACTTCCAGATTCCGGCTCAATAAGTAACCGTACCCGAGGTTCAGGTTGACGTCGTTATCCGGGTCGAACTGGAGGTTACCGGAAAGTTGTATCTCGCGGGTGTTCTTTACCGGGAGAAGAGGGTTCAATTCCGTCTGTGCGCTTGCCGAGTGTGCGGATAGCAGCAACCCTGCCGCAACCGCAGAAGCGACAAGGGTTGCCTTGGAAAAGAGCACGTTGTTTTATATAGGATTCGTTATTCCTGGGTTATTTTATTGTGGCGGCTTGTTGTCGGCCACTTAACCGACCGTATGTACCGCACACATGTCCAGATTCAAACCCGTTTTCACAATAAAATCGGATCAGTGACCGATAAATTATCACTGTATTTCCAAAGGAGCAATTAGAACTGATAACCAACCCCGAACCGTGCCCCGGAAGGGTTCGCGCGTACGAATCTGCCGTCCGCGTTGCGCGTACGGATCAGATCGAGCGATAAAAGGTCCAGTTGCGCATAGAAATTTCGGGTGAACTGGTATCCGCCCTGGAACCGCACGCCGAAACTGCCGTCTGTCTCCTCGTATCGTTGCGGACCTGCCGGATCGATGTTCAGCCGCGTCGTGTAAAAGCCCGCGCCCGCGCCGATATAGAAGTGTCGTCGTTCGGGCGTCTCCGTGAAGATGCGCCGCGCCATCACGCCGAACCCGATCACGCGTACGTCGAACAGCGCACTCTCTTTCTTCTCGTACTGCTCGCCGCCGTTGAGATCGGCGAAGAATCCGATCAACGTCGGTCCCCCGAGGAGTCGGCTGGTGAACGCGTCGTACTGTACATCGACGCCGCCGAAAGTGCCCAGACCGCGCTGGATAGTACGACTGTCCGGCGAATAGGCGTTGAGCGTGACGCGGAACGGGTTCGGCGGGCGTTTGCCGAAACCCCTGCGCCCTTTGGGTCCGAATATGCCGGTCTCGTCCTTCGTGGGTGCGGTTTCGGTCGGGTCGGGAAAATCTTGCGCCCGCGCGTCTGAACCGAGCACGGCGCACAACGACAGTGCAGCCAGCACAGACATTGGAAATGCAGAGATCGAATTTGTTCGGCTCATGGGATGGCACCAACCTGTTCTTTCAAAATGTATCGCGAAACGACCGAGATCGTTACGCTTGTACCTGTACCCATAAAATCCGGCGATTATGCGGGGTGTCTGCCCGACAACTCTGATGGTGCCGGTGAATAAAAAAACGCGGCGCACCGGAAGGTGCGCCGCGTTTTCTACTGGCAGGTGATTTAGAAGCGGTAGCCGATGCTCGCGCGGATCGAAGACGGTTCGTAGGTCACACCTTCTTTGCTGAACTTATCGATCACGGTGTATTCGATCTCGCCGAAAGCCCCCATGCTGAGTTGGTACCCCAGCGCGATCTTGCCGCCGAGTCCTCCCTCTGTTTCGTTGTCTCCGTCAATGTCAAGTTTCGTGCTATAGTACCCCAGTCCAAACTCACCATAGGGTTGCCCCTTCGTTCCGATGGCAGGCGCGAACAGGTACCGGGCCCCGACGCCGATGGCGATGGTGGTTGACTCTGTGTCGAAGCTAAAGTTCTGCCCCCCTGCCGAGAAGCTTCGCTCCTCCGACCCCGTGAAGTAATCTGCATAAACGTTGAAGATTACCGGATTCGTTGCGGTAGTCTTGGTAAAGTCATAAGCTACCCCACCGTTGAGACGGTAGTCGATCTTGAGTAACTCGAAACTCCCAATTGCGCCCAAGTCTGCTTTCACTTGACCGCCCCCGAACGACCCGCCGATTTTGACCCGGAACGGTTTTTGAACAGGGATCGTGTCTTCCTGTGCGTAAGAAATCGCGCCGAAAGCGGCGAGGGAAGTGAGGGTCAGCCCCCCGGTAATCACACTCTTTACGAACGAATTCATTGTCTCGTTGCTCCTGTGCTAAAAGGGTCGAACGCGGTGCCGATGACACCGCCCCTGAGAAATGCCCGCGAAGCATGGTACGCTCGCTGGCAATGCGCACACCGATATAGAGGCTACTTTCGTCCGATGCGTTTCCGAAATTTTAGCGCGAGGAGGTGACCATCACTGGTTCTTGCGCGAACTGCGTCACGACCTCTCCGAGGCGCGGGTCGAGGAAGCCGAAGTGTACGAAGCCGCTGGTACGCGCGCTCGCCAATGCGACTCGTACCGACTCATCGCTCGTGCCCGGGTCGGCTTGCACCAGGACGTTCACCGAGGAGGGAGCAACTTTCTCGCCGAACCGTTTCGCGACGGTGAGTTTCATGCCTTCGCCGACCACATCCGGCGCGAACCACTGATTTTCGGTCGGGAACTCTTTGATGTCGAACGTGCCGTCGGCGCGAGCGATAATAGTCACTTTGCTTACGGCGTTCACGTGACCGGACAGCGCGGCGATCAGTGGAGCACTACCGCCGCCGAAAGGCACGATGCCGCCCAGTCCGACGAGAACCAGCGGGGCAACCAGAAGCACACGCGGGTTCCACCTGGCAGTAGACTTACGGGCGTTGACTTCAGGATTTGCGGGCATGATGTTGTCGTTCATTGTTGTGTGTATCTCGTTGTTTTGTAGTATATCTGTCTACTGATTTTGGTGTATTTAGTAGTCACTTCGGTCAAAAATACCCTGCCGTGCTCACACCCTCGTTGTACACTTAGCGGCACATTTCTAAACTATTTTCGAGCCGCCCTCGTGTCATTTTTTTGGCACTGTGTTAAACTCGGATTATTCTGGAAGGAAACCGACCGACGCTCCATGTCCATCCCCGAACCGAAACGATTTTTCCATACTTTTTTTACTTTCACGGGACGTTTCCGACGCGCGTTTACGCTGATCGAACTGCTCGTCGTGATAGCAATCATCGCGGTGCTCGCCGCGATCCTTTTTCCGGTTTTCGCCCGCGCCCGCGAAAAGGGCAGGCAGACCGCGTGTCTGGCGAACTGTCGTCAGATCGGGCTGGGGTTCGCCGCCTACACGCAGGACTATGACGGCGGCTTTCCGAACACGAACGACCCGTACCTTTTCAACGGGAAGCGGTGGCGATGGGCGATCATGCCGTACCTCGGTATCGGGCAAACGGAAGGGACGAACTTCTCCAATACGGGCGGCGCGACTTCGATTCTCCTCTGCCCCTCCGACACGCTTTCCGGCACCGGGTACGACGCGACTTCCTATAGCTACTCGGCGGCGTTCTACCATTCTCCCGCCGTGACGAACGCGCTGACCGTTCGCAACCTGCGCTCCGCGCTCGCCGATCCCGGTCCCGGCGCGCTTTGCGAAACGCAGACCGAAAGTGACGTTCGGTTCCCGGCGCAAAAATCGCTGGTCGCGGAATGGTTCACCAGTCACGAACACACCGGCACACAAAACCCGGTCGGCTTCTGGGGGACGCTTAACGCGGCGACGAGCACACCCGGCACGGACCGTCTCACCGGCGCGCGTAACCACGTTTTCGCGGACGGTCACGCGAAGTTCGTTTTCGCGAAGCAACAGGTTCCAACCACCGCCGACGACTCCCCGGACATCAACCGCACGCCGAACGGGGTCGCTGGTTCCGACCTGCGCTGACACGGATTTAATCATAGGGAAGCAGTAAACAAATATGTAGACTTGGCCGCCAGGATTTGTCGCCACCTAACGTTGTAACGGCACCGGTTTCTGGAACCCGCTTGAAAGACCCGTCGATATTTATCCGTTGCGTGGATAGAATCTATCCACACACCGGATAGATTCTATCGAGAACGAACCATGTTCAATCCCAGTTACATCCGCTTTAACATCCGCCTCTGCCAGTGTCCGTCCGAATCACGAGAGGATCTTGACGTGCTGGACAGTACCGTTGCCGGGCAGATTCATGGCGGCGAGGTATGTATCGCCGAGATGCCTTCCGCCGACACTGGTGAACACCCGTGGCGGCGGATCGCGGGCATGTTCGCCGATGACGCCGACTTCGATGAGTGGCAAGCAGAAATACAATCTTACCGACGGGAACAGGACCAGGAAGAAACGACTTGGTGAATTCTGCTTCTGTTCGATGCCTTTGTGCCGCGTTTTTCGTCCCGCGCCCGGACTCTTGATCGAAGATTGGTCGGTCTGAATTGCTTGCCCCGCCTTCCTCTTCTGATACAATAACCGCGAAGGCGTAGTAGGCGGCATTTTTCGCCTCCCTGCCAGACTTTACCAACACCGTATTAGGACGAATAAACAAACGTGGCTGGAACATTCCCCCTTAGTATCGTAACGCCGGAGCGGACCGTGGTTTCCGAGACCGTCTCCTCCGTGCAGATCCCCGCATCCGGCGGCTCCATGGGCATCCTAGCCGGGCACGCCCCGCTCCTCGCCGAACTCGGCGTCGGCGAGTGCGTGGTGCGACTGCCCAACGGCGCGGAGGAAACGTACGCCGTCGCGGGCGGCACCGTGGAAGTGTCGCGCGAACAGGTGACGGTGCTCGCCGACACGGCAGAGCGTGCGTCCGACATCGACCTGACCTCAGCCGAGGAAGCACTCGCGGCGGCGCGCCAGATGCTTACCGGACTGGAAGCGAACCCCGACGCGACGAATATCAACCGCATCGAACTCAACGAAACGATCCGGCGCGAACAGTCGCGCATCCGCATCGCGGGCGGGAGCCGGAACTAACCGCCTCGATCTACCGGCGGTGGGAAAGAGAAGCGGATGAGCGGCGGCAAAATCTGGCGGTTAGCCTTTACGATTCTGATGACGGCGATGCTTGTCATCCTCGGGTGGTTCGTTGCCGACGCCGCGCTTACCGTGATAGCCGGGGACAGCGAAATTCGCCCCACCTTCGCCGAACAATGGACGAAGTGGGTATACCGGGGGGCGTACATACTCGCCGCCATTTTCTTCGGAATCGCTTTTGGGCGGTTCGTTTTTCGCAAGATCGAGGAAACCGGGACACGGCTCGAACAGATGTCAGCGCGGGATAAGGTCGCGCTGGCGGGCGGGCTCGCGGTCGGCATCCTGCTTTCGGCGATAGTTTCGCTCCCGATCATCTTCACTTTATCAGCGAGGAGCATGGCACTCGCTATTGTGATCTCCCTGCTTCTCGGGGTGATCATTACGTACCTCGCGGTCGCCGCCGGATGGTCGCTCAAAGAGGAAATCCGCTTCTACATCCCGCCGAAGGAGACCGAGGAACTGCCGTTGCCCGACGAGCGGTTCAAACTGCTGGACACGAACGTGATCATCGACGGGCGCGTCGCCGATGTCGCGCGCGCGGGGTTTATCGATGGGCATCTGTATGTCCCCGGCTTCGTGCTGGACGAACTGCAGTACATCGCGGATTCGGCGGATGCCCTGAAGCGGGCGCGTGGTCGGCGCGGTCTGGACACGCTCCGGCAGATGCAACTGGATTTGACTCTATCGGTACGCGAGTATGACAAACTCGCCCCGGGCAAGGATGCGGTAGACAGCCGCCTTGTGCGCCTCGCCAAAGCGATGAACGGAAGCATCGTCACGAACGATTTCAACCTGAACAAAGTCGCGTCGCTCGAAGGCGTTTCGGTGCTGAATATCAACGAATTGGCGAACTGTCTGAAGACCGTTGTCCTGCCTGGCGAGGAACTCAATGTCACCATCGTCAAGCACGGGAGGGAACCCGGGCAGGGCGTCGGCTACCTGGACGACGGCACGATGGTCGTGGTCGAGAACGCGCGGCGCAAGATGGGCGAGACGCTCCCGGTAATGGTGCAGTCCGTGATGCAGACGCAAGCGGGGAAGATGGTTTTCGCGCACATCACGGACGACGAAAGCGACGGGGGACCGGGCGAAGCAACTGGGGTGCCCGACGGCGGCGACGGTGGCGACGATCCGACCCGCCCCGGCACCAACGGCGCGCACGGCGGTAATGGCAACACTAATGATAGACAGAACAACTCGGAAAGTGTACGCGCTTATACCGGCGGCAGGACGCGGCGTCCGGTTCGGTAGACCCGAAAACAAGGTATTCACACCGCTTCTCGGTCGCCCGCTCCTCGGCTGGACGTTGCAAGCATTCGCGGACTGCGACGCCGTAGACCGCATTATCCTGATCGGTAGCGAATCCGAACTGCCACGCCTGCGCGAGATGGGCGAAACCTACGGCGGTGGGAAATTCGCGGACGCGGTACCCGGCGGCGAGACGCGGCAGGAGTCGGTTCGGCGTGGCATCCTGTCGTGTCCCACCCACGACGAAAACGACACCATCGTCATCCACGACGCCGCCCGGTGTTGTGTCACCCCGGAATTGATCGCACGAACGATAGCGTCCGCCCGCGAGCCGCACGGCGGCGCGATTGCCGCCTATCCCGTCACCGACTCACTCCTGCGCGAGGACCGTCTGCAGGATCTGGCGGATAACGAGGAAAAGCGGTGGACAGGCGATTACGTAGACCGCACCGCACTATGGCACGTCCAAACCCCGCAATCGTTCCGCGCTTCGAGTCTCTTGGACGCGCACCGCTTCGCCCATGACGAGGCAGTCGCCGCGACCGACGACGGCGCGTTATACCAGCGGTACTTTTTCCGTGTCGAAATTATCACCGCGTCGCCCGCGAATATCAAGGTCACGCTCCCGGAAGACCTGGGGCTGGCGGAGGCGATTCTGGCGCGGCGGTTGACCGGGACGCCCCTCACCCCCCCCGCCCCCCTCTCCCTCGGAAGGGAGAGGGGGGAGCCAGAGGGAACGCAGTTCCCTCGAACCGGAGGCGGCGTCGCTACGCTCGCCGGGGGAGGGGGCACCGCTGGAATCTCCGGACGCCCCCCTCTCCCTTCCGAGGGAGAGGGGGGCGGGGGGGGTGAGGGGAAACGGGAACAGCCAACAATCCGCGTCGGGCACGGATACGACGTTCACCAATTCGCCGAAGGGCGCGAA
Source organism: Armatimonadota bacterium (assembly GCA_043763605.1). Classification (GTDB taxonomy): domain Bacteria; phylum Armatimonadota; class Armatimonadia; order Armatimonadales; family Armatimonadaceae; genus JACMIU01. The sequence continues at coordinate 17,765 of JAYULM010000085.1, forward strand.
CTGTGGCTCGGCGGCGTCCATTTCCCCGAATCCCCGCTCGGGTTGCTCGGGCACTCGGACGCCGACGCGCTGCTCCACGCCGTTTGCGACGCCCTGCTCGGTGCGGCGGGCATGGGCGACATCGGCGTACTCTTTCCCCCGTCCGATGACCGCCACAAAGACCGTCGTTCGATAGAGTTTTTATCCGAAGTCCGCGCCCGTCTCGACGCCGCGCACTGGCGCATCGGCAACGTCGATATTTCCGTCCTCGCCGAATTCCCGAAAATCGGACCGCGCTCCGGTGACATCAAACAAACGATTGCCGTATGTTTAGGAATAAGCGCGGACGCCGTGAGCGTCAAGGCGACCACCAACGAGAAAATGGGGTTCGTCGGGCGCGGCGAAGGAATCGCTGTACACGCGACCACGCTGATTTATAAAGTCAGTGGTCAGTGACCAGTGGTCAGTGGTCAGAAAGAGACAGTCGGCTCCCACCGCCCGCCCCTAAACCTAACCACTGACCACTGGTCACTGACCACTGACTTTATAAATCAGCGTGGTCGCGTGTACAGCGATTCCTTCGCCGCGCCCGACGAACCC
>JAYULM010000086.1:0-4749 GCA_043763605.1 Armatimonadota bacterium
CGTGTGAAAAGAGAGACGCCGGATTCGCGGGAAAATAGCAATGACTAACTCGGCTCGTGGAACTGAAAAGAGCACCGCAGGTAACAACGATCCAACGTGAGGTTGGCACCGTCCGCGCAGGACAAAGAAAAGAAATCGTGTTTCACGAAGAGATCTAACTCATGAACCTTGTTTTATGTGCCGTGGAGCCGCCGCTCGCCGATGCGTGGGAGCGGTTTTGCGGCGACGTGCCGTTCGTGCGTGTGCATTGTGGCTCCATCTTCGACGTGGAGTGCGACGCTGTCGTATCTCCCGCGAACTCGTTCGGCTTCATGGATGGCGGGATCGACCTTTTGTATTCCCGCTTCTTCGGCTGGGAGATCGAGGCGCGTGTACAGGCGGCGATTCAAGCGCGGCATCACGGTGAACTGCTCGTCGGCGCGGCGGAGATCGTGGAAACCGGGCACGACGCGATCCCATTTCTGATCGCCGCGCCGACGATGCGGGTGCCGATGATCCTGCGCGATACCGTGAACCCGTACCTCGCCGCCCGCGCCGTGTTGCTGTTGGTCAAATATGGCGCGTTCCCGGACGGCGCGAATGCGGGTATGCCCATCGCCGACGCTGTGAAGACGGTCGCCTTCCCGGGACTCGGGACCGGGGTAGGGCAGGTCGGACCGAACGCCTGTGCTTTCCAGATGCGCGAGGCGATACAGGCAGTTGTAGAAGAAACCGCCTTGTTTCCAGCGACCTGGCCTGAAGCGCAAAACCGGCATCTCGCTCTGCAGAACCTGTCGCCCCGCGATCTGCAACGCGCGTAGATTCGGGAACGCACCCGGTCCCTTCCCGAGGGATGATTTTATGGGCGGCATTGAGGCTGGAAGATTATCCTGTGGTAAACATCGAAAACAATGCGAAGAGGGCGAAGGTTCTAATCGGGATTACGCAGACCATCGACGCCGAAGTCTCACGGATAACCGGCTTAGCATCGCGCTGGGATGGCACAGTCGCCATGATTGGGGATGCTTACGAGTGCGGTTACTGGGGCGCGAAAGATTACAGTTGCTACGTCGAGTACGCCGAACAGGTGGCGGACAATCGGTTGCTCCGTATTTCCAACCCGATACATGAAATGCTTCATGCCCATTCGGTCGGGTATAATATGATAGCCTACCCCGTCTTTTCGGAGTATGAAGAGGGCGTCGTCGAACACCTGACAAGAATCATTCGCGGCGAAATCACCGGGAATCTAGGGGAAGATCCGGAAACAGACTTTTCCTCGATTGACCAAAAAACAGGGTACGATAACGAAATGAAGTTTATGGAATCGTTGCGTATCAAGACTGGAAAAGAACCACGTGATTTTTATCTGCAGTTGATTCGCATAAATCTGATTTCACGTGAAAGTGTGGTCAAACAATGGATTGCAGAGAATCAGAAATGACGGAAGATCAGGTCGTAGATATGATGTCACGTGCCCGTACTCTGGAAGCGGTGCGTAAAGCCCGACAACTATCTTTGGCATTCATCAAAAACAACCCAGACTCGTGCGATAAAGTGATCAGTGCGGGCAGTCGCCTTGTTATGATGGAACGTTCGCTGGCATCTGCTGGGGAACTTTTGGGGGCGATAAAGTAAAAATAATCTCTTTCGATGGCAAGATATGAAGCGTAGATGCGGTATCGCGTTCTGCTAGCCATATCGCCTTAGGATCTATAATATCCGTAGATTTAGGGGACGAAACTCCCCAAACCCGATGGATATTCCACGGTACTTTGCTTGACAAAGTATCCGAACCGGCATACCATAACCCCCGTATGGCAACTGTAACTCCCGTCGCATCCGTTTCCCCTTCCGCTCCCGTCGCGCCCGCGCCCAAACCGATTACCGCCGGGATCGCACGCGCGGCGGGACTGACCGTGGTGCTCGTCCTTCTTTCCCGTGTGGCGGGGGTGTTGCGCGACACCGCGCTCGCGCATCAGTTCGGGGCGGGGGACGACATGACGCGGTTCCGCGCCGCGTTCGGGGTGCCGGATATTATCGCCCTGATCCTCGCGGGCGGCGTGATGTCGTCCGTGTTCGTCCCTATTTTCACCCGCTATGTCCAGGACGAAAAGGAAGAGGACGCGTGGCGGGCGTTCGGCTCGATCATCATGATCGTCGCGGTCGCTGTCGCCGTCGTCGTCGTCGGGATGGAGATCTTCGCCGAACCACTCACACGGCTGCTGAACCCGAAGTTTTCCGCAGCCGGTATCCGCGAAACGGCGGAATATACGCGTATCTTGCTCCCGGTGCAGTGGCTCCTGCTGGTCGGCGGCTTGATGACCGGGACGCTGTACGCCCGGAAACGGTTCCTCGTGCCGGGACTCGGTCCGGTTCTGTACAACGTCGGGCAGATCGCCGGGTGCGTCTTCTTCGGCGCGAAGTACGGTCTGGCGGCGGTCGCCTGGGGCGCGGTTGCCGGGGCGTTTCTGGGCAGTATCGCGCTACCGCTAATGGATATGGTTCGTGCCGGAGTGCGCTGGTATCCGGGCTTCGATATTCGCCACCCCGGCGTACAAACGATGGGGCGGCTGATGGCGACGGCGGTTCTCGGTCTGTCGCTGTCGCAACTGAACATGTGGCTGACCACGCGCTTTCTTCCCGACGACGGGCGGATCGCGACACTCACCTACGCCTACAACGTGACGCAGATGCCTATCGGCGTTTTCGCGCAGGCGTTCGCCATCGCGCTTTTGCCGACGATCTCCGCGATGGCGGGAAAGCAGGATTGGGACGGCTACCGCGTCGCGCTCAGCGACGGACTGCGCCGCGTTTTCTTCCTGACCATTCCGTCGTCCGCGCTGTTGTGCGCCCTGGCGTATCCGGTGATCCGTCTGATCTATGTCAGCGCGGGCGGGAAGTTCACCGAAAGCGACGTTCCCCTAACGGCGACCGCGCTGATCGGGTACGCGGTAGCGACGTTCGCGTGGTCGGGGTCGGCGATCCTCGCGCGCGGGTTTCACGCCGTGCAGGACACGCGCACCGCCGTGCGTGTCACCACACCGATGGTCGCGCTTTTCTGTCTGCTGGCGTGGCTGTATACGACGAATAGCCCGCAGGGTTCGGTCGGTCTCGCCCTGATTACCTCACTGTGCGGGATCATCGCGATGGGGCTTTTGCTCTACTTCCTGCACCGAAAGACGGTAGGTGGATTGGACTTACGCGGGATCGGTTCGAGCACGGCAAAGATCGTCGTTGCATCAGCGGTTTGCGGCGTGGGCGCGTGGTTCGCGGATCAGGTACTGGAACCGTTCCTGCCGGGGGGCAAGCCCGGTGCGCTGATCGCGCTGCTCGTGGTCGGCGGCGGCGCGTGCTTCGTTTACGCCGTGCTTTGTTACTTCCTACGGGTGCCGGAACTGTGGACGATACGGGAAATGTTCCGCAAGCCGCGCGTGCCGACCGGTGCGACGGACGCGCCGGATGCGGTATCCTGATCGTCTATGACACCGATTTCCACCACGCCTCGCGTCTCGGTCTCGACCTGGGCACTGCACCCTCTGATCGGGACCACGTACCCCGGACGACCCGGCGACCCGTCCGCACACATGATCGGCTCCGCGCCGGGTACGTTCGACCTGTTGGACGTTCCCGGACACCTTGCCAAACGCGGGATCAAGACGATGGAGTTGTGCCATTTCCATCTGCCCACGGACGCCACATACCGCGAGGAGTTTCGCGCCGCCGTGAGTGAGTCCGGCGTCGAACTGTGGAGCCTGCTGATCGACGACGGCGACATCGTCCATCCCGTACACGGCGAGCGCGACACGGCTTTCGTGCGCTCGTGGCTGGATGTCGCGGGGACGCTCGGCGCGCGGTGCGTCCGCGTGATCGGCGGCAAGCAAGCCCCGACCCTGGAAACGCTGGCACTGGCGCAGGAGCGGTTCCGCGCACTGGCACTCGACGGCTATCTGCGCGGGGTGCGCGTGATGACGGAAAACTGGTTCGAACTACTCAATGCGCCGGACTCCATCCACACTTTGTTTGCGGAACTCGGCGATGTGGTCGGGCTGTGCTTCGACTTCGGCAACTGGGACAGCCGCCCGGACAAGTACGACTCCCTGCGGCAGATCGCCCGCTACGCCGAATCCAGTCACGCGAAATGCCGCTTCGATGCGAGCGGCGCGATGGACGAAACGGACTGGCGACAATGCCTCGATATTCTCGCCCGCGCGGGGTACGCCGGTCCGTACACGCTGGTCGCATCCGACCCGAACGATACGTGGGGCGGCATCGAGCGGCAAGCCGCGTTCCTGCGCGAAAACCGGTACACGCTGGACGATCCGGCTGGTGCGGAGAACTGACGTTGCGGGTGGGAGCGGACGCTAAAGGGTTCCGGTGGAAGCCTTTGGCTGTAGACGCTTCGCGTCGCCGGTTGCGAATGGTTGGCGCGGCGACCTGACGTTTCCCCGACGCGAAGCGTCTACAGCCAAAGGCTTCCACCGGAACCCTTTAGCAGAATGGATGAGGAACCCCCGCCCTTCAGGGCGGCGAGGAATCATCCCCCGCACGCTGGCACGGTCGGCAAGAGGTTCCGGTGGGAGCCTTCGGCTGTAGACGCTGCCCACCATTGAAGCGTTCCGTGCGCGTAAATCGGCTGTAGCCGATTTCGCCCTTAGACTTGCTCATGGCGAAACGCGAACAGCCCGGAGCGTCGGGGCGGGGGTATGAGACGGGGGCGCACACGCGTTCTTTTGCGGAGCAAAAAACACACGCATCGTCTGCGGTTTC
>JAYULM010000087.1:0-18279 GCA_043763605.1 Armatimonadota bacterium
GGCACGGAGAGGGGGAGCCAGAGGAGAGGGGGGTGAGGTTCCGCAGAACCCTACAAACCAGCAACCCCATAGCGCACCACGCCCGGCATCGCCGGGTACGAATCGTCGGAAAGTCGCTCCCGCACGACTTCCTTTTTCGTTGGATCGGTCGCGACGCGATAGGTGACGATACGAAAGCCGGTTGCGCCGGTGCGTCGGGAAACGGCGGGAAGCCCTGGACGCAACGGGATGCGCCGCATGACCGTTTCCGGTACCTCGGTGGAAAGGACGCGGCTGACAAGCGTGTAGCGTGTCGTCAACGGTTTCTTGCCCCACACTTCGACACGCAGTTGGTCGCCACTCGCGTGGGAGCGCAACCGGATGGGGAAGGGGTAGGGATTCGTCAGGCGCAGATCGAGGTTCGGATAGGCGACGGCGGCGTCCCGCCCCGGCGCGACATAATGCGGGGCGAAAACGTGGCGGTGTCGTTCGGCGATCCCGAGTCCCGATAGCAGGGCGGCATTATAGAGCGTGGTAGATGCCTGACACACCCCGCCGCCGAACGCCGGGACCAGTTCCCCGTCGAAGGAAACCGGGGCGCGCACATACCCACGATCCACGGACCAGCCACGCACGACGTTGTTAAAGGAGAATATCGCCCCGGGCGCGATCACGCGACCGTTCAGCGACTGCGCCGCCAGTTCGGCGTTGTGGCGTTGGGCACGGGAGCGTCCCTCCAAGCGGGTCGCGAAGGCACTCAGCCGGACTTCCGGCGGCGGGAGCGTGGTTAGATAAGACACGCTCGCGATTCCCGCGCCGAGAGTGAGTAGCCCGACGATCCCGGTAAGTGACGTTTTCACTGACGGCATCACTGGCGAATCTCCAGCGGGGTCGCCCCTGATTCCGCGCGTAAGCCCGCGTCGTACATGCCCTGAATCACGGTGGGCAGGGCACGAGAGGTTCCGGGGGTTTGCGCGCGGAGGTTATATTCGAGAACATGTTTTCCCTTCAGCATTTTGCGGGCGAAGAATGCGATACGGTCGTCGCGGACATCGACATGATCGTACCACTGCTGCCAACTATCCCCGGAAACCTCTTCGTCGGCGGTACCGCGCTCGGTGATTTCCGCGCCGGACGGGAAGGTGTCCTCGATCAGGACATAACTGCAGTCCCGCGTCGCGGTGATCGTCAGGCGGACCCGCAAACGGTCGCCCTGAGCGAATTTGCCGTCCGAGACCGGCTCCGTTACCAGCCCCCATGCGTCGGCACCGACTTTGCGCGGCAGAACACGGAGCACTTCGCGTTTCACCGTAACGCCGTTGCTAGAAACCGCCGGAAGTTCCGCTCCGGCGGGAGCAGCGACTGTCTGACGTAACGCGCCCGAGAAGAAGATATTCCCCCCGGTGGCGTCGTCGCTACGCACGAATCGGACGGTGTTAGTTCCCGGGCGCAAAGCATTTGTCGGCAGTTTCAAAACTACTTCGCCTTCGCCCTGTGCGTCGGTAGCGAGATCGACCGTTCGTACTTTTGTGCCGTTGATCTCAATAGCAAGTGTTCCCGAGGGAGGTTGTGCGTCTTCCGGATGGGCGCGCAAATAGTCGCAAAGGGCAACCAGCACCCAGGAGGTATCGCGGGTGTCACCGAAGTAGCCGTCGGTGCGGCTTTGCATTAAATACCGGAGCGTCGCCGGGATTCGGTCGTCTGCAGGGTTTACGGCGAGCATGGCACGCAACGCCAGCGCAGTCGCCATGCGGTCGCTACAATCCACCTTCCATAACTGTTTCCGGTATGACGTCCAGTGGATCAGTCGCCCTTGCACTATGGCGCGGCGATTCAACTCGTCGTAGAACGGCTCGTAGTTCTCGCCTAACTGCCGTCCGAGGAGCGTCAGGTAGGCGAGCGCGTCCACGGGGAGTTTCGCAGGAACCAGTTTCGTGCGTTTCGCGCTGGTGCGGAAGGGGGTGGTCAGTAGCCCAGTTTTTTCGTCGGTATAACCTGTTTGCGCGAGGGCATAAAGCAGGAACGGACGGGAGCGTACCGGTGCCGTCGTCGCCATCTTCGCCGCCGCCTGTACCCCGCGTTCCAGCATCGCGTCATCGACCGGGTAGCCCTGGGACCGCGCTTTGGATAACCCGACCAGCACATACGCCGTCATAAACGGATCGTCCTGCCCGGTTTCCCACCAGCCCCAGCCGCCCGTTTCGCCGTGCTGGAACCGGCTCAGTCGCGCGACGCCGTCTCGGATCATACGCGGCAGGTCGGCTTGTGTTTCGGCGTTCGCGAGCGGTCCGAACTCGCGAACCAGCAGGTCGGGATAGAAGCGACTCATCGTCTGCTCCGTGCAACCGTAGGGGAAGCCGACCAGATATTCGATCCCGCCCGCGAACACGCCGCGCACCGACGGAGTGACACGCAAGGTCAATCGCGTTTCCGGCGCGACGGCGGCGGGGTCCATTCGCAGAGTCAATTGATCGGGAGACACGGAAAGTGTATCCGGTTGCGTTTCCTCGGAGGTGACGGGAGTGTCGCCCAGTTCCCCGGCGAACGTCGTGAAGGCGGTACGCCCGTAGGATCGGACGGGCAGGGATTTCTCGATGCCGTCGGCGTAGGATTTCTCACCCGCCGCTTTCGGGGTCCAGGCGGTGACGCGGAGCGGGGCATCCCCGGAACTGTTCGACGCCAGCCGGACCGACCAGGACACGGTTCCCACGCCCCCGGCGGCGACGCGTACCGACTGCGTCTCCTTCTCGCCGAGGCGCAGGGTGGACGCGATCAGACGCACCTGCACCTGTTGATCCTTGCCGGTCTCGTTGTGGACGATTGCCATTAACCGCGACTGGTCGCCGCCGACAAGATAGCGTGGCGTTTCGAGACGCAGGAAGAACGGTTTGGTGGAAACGATCTTCGACCGGGTGTACCCGACGGCGGTTGCCGCACCGACGGCATTAACGGTGGCGCGCCATGTCGTCAGGTTATCCGGCAGTACGACGGAAACGGTTGCCGTACCGGAAGCGTCGGTCTGTCCGCCTGGCATCCAGAACGCGGTGTCCCGGAATTTGGTTCGCGCTTTGATATTCGGTTCCGCCTTGCTGACATCGCCGAGATACTCCACGCTGAACGAAAAACTGGTCGAAACGCGGTTCATGCGCGACGGAAAGAAGGTTCGGCGCAATGCCTTCGGGTCGTCCTCGCGCAGGGCATAGATCGATTCATCGACCACACCGAGTGCGAAATCCGCCGCGACGGGTTGCCCGGACGCCGTGCGCGTCGTGATGGCGTAGGTGACGCGGTCTCCGGGCTGGTACCGATCCCCGCCGACCGCGCGTACGGCTACGCGCAGATCTCGCGCCGCCAGCGTGACCCGAAGCGGTATTTCGGACGACGCGAATTTTTTGTTGCGGACGTAGTTGGCGACCAGTGAAACGTTCGGACCCCATTCCGCTTTGATCGGGATGCGTACCACCGTGCTCCGCTTGCGCGCCGGGACGCTGATCGTCTGGTACACCCGGTCGCCTTCGACGGAGAGCAGGATATTCTGTCCGGTGCGCGACGTGTTGACCAGAACCCGCGCGGTATCGCCGGGAAGGTACTTGCGCTTATCGGTAAGGAGCGACAGGTCGCCGTAATCGGTGTTCAAATCGTCCCCGGCATCGCCCGCCACCCAGAGGCTGGCTTCGGAGCGGATGGCGCGACCGCCGCTGTCCTTCGTGGTCGCGGTCAGTCGCAACTCGCCGGTTCGAGTCGGCGTCACGGAAAGGATGGCGCGCCCATCCTCCCCGGTGGTCGCCGTTTGTGGTGTACCCAGTTGGCTGGTGATACTTTTTTTCTTTTTCGCGTCCCATTCGTCATAAGCGGACGAAAGAGTGACCGCGATTCCGGACACCGGGTTCTTTTCGGCGTCACGTATCGAAACGAAAACCTGCGTCGGTTTGCTAGGCAAAGCGACATATCCCTCGGGCGAAATGCTCGCTGTCAGATCGCCCGCCGCTACCGTGGCGACGCCTTCGCCCTCGACCGAGCGTTGCGACTGATCCTTCACCTCGGCGGTCAGCGTGTATGACTCCACTTGCGGCAACATGTCATCGGACTCCGGCTTGCCCTCGTTTCCGTTCGCTTCCGGGTGCCGGACATCGGTGCGAACTCGGACGGTGGCTTTACCGTTCTCGTCGAGCGTTACGTCACCTTCGGCGACGGCTTCGCCGTAATAGTTACGGTACGCGCTGTCCCGATAATGGCTCTCGTATTCGTCCATTTCGTAGTCCGAACTGTTCCCGTACTCCGCAGACCAGTCCGCGTCCCGATAGACGTAATAATGCACCTTCGCGCCCGCGACCGGCGCGCCGAAATAGTACGCGGCGTCCAACGCCATCTCCACCGTTTCTCCGCGATGGTACCGCGCCTTCAGTGGCTTGATGGTCACGGCGAACTCCGGCTTGCGGTAGGCGGCGACGGTAATGTCCGACGTGTATTGTTCGCCGCCGATGGTTGTCACCAGCATATAGGAGCCGGTCGCGCCTTCGGGGCTGGTTTCCACGCTCCCCCAGAACGTCCCGCTGGCACCGGTCGTCTTCGTTTCGCGCTTGACCAGACCGCCGGACGCGTCGCGTATTTCTACCGAAACCGGCATGTCACGCGGGATCGTGTAACCCTGCCCCCCGTTTTCTTTGTCGTCGCGCAGGCGAGTGATGCCTTTGTACTGGATGGTGTCGCCGGGGCGGTAGATCGTCCGGTCGGTCACGGTATGGACGACGTATCTGCCCGAACCGCCGTCGTTGCCATAAGACGTGCCACTCACCACGGCTTCGTCGTTTCCGAGCGTCGCCATCGTCAGTGTCGGGATGCCGTTCTCGGTCCCGGCGGCGTCGAGCGATGGCGGCAACGCAAGCCGCGTGACGCCGTCCGCGCCGGTTTGCCCGGAAGCGTACGTTTGCCCGTTGCGCAGGATACGAACCGTCGCCCGTTGCACCGCCGTTCCTTTTTGCAGTTCCGCCGTGTACGCGACCAGTTCCCGTTGCGATTTTTTCACCACCAGCGCGAGATTCGTCACCAGCACATACGACGACGCGGAGAACTTGCCGTAGGAGAATTTGACCAGATACAGACCGGGTTTCGCCCGTGCCGCTTCGAGCGGAAGTCGGCTGGTGAAAAAACCCTCCTGGTCCGCTCCCGTGATCGCCGTGCTTGTATCCGCGATCAGTTTCGGTGCGACGGCTCCCGGCGCGTTGGGTTTCATTAATGCCTTCGTCAGTGTCGCGGGGTTCCCGCTATAACTGTAGCGCAGTTTATTGAAATCGGTCGCGGCATCGTCGCGTTTCAAGACTTCCGACAGACGCGTCTGCCAGATTTTGACCGAGAGTTGTGGCTTCGTCTGCTTGTCGTCCGCGTTTTTCGGGAGCATCGTATAGCCCCGCACGGGCAAAAACGGCGTCTCGCCGGTGGAGAAGGTCGCCTGATGGTCGCCAACGTTCAAATCCGGTTCGGAGCGCGCGAGTCGGAGGGTATTTTCGGTGGTGCTTCCCTCCTCAACGGTGATCCGCATATCCGGCGTGGAATGCCAGCGCGCGGAAGCCGAAATAGAATACACCCCGGTTGGCACATCGCGTATCGTGAAGCGTCCCGCGCCGTCCGTAACCGCGCGGCGGCGTTCGCGGGCGTCCTTCCCGGAGAAAAGCGACGGGGATGGCGTAATCGACTCGTCGTTCTCATCCTTCGTCGCCGGAGTCAGGTACACGTCACAACCGGACAGGGGTTTGCCGTCGGCGTCCGTGAGGACCGTAACGCCTTTCACCTGCCCGCGCGGGGTCTCCGAGGAAAGCAGATAGACCCAGGCGAAACCGATCAGCAAAAAGGCGACCACGGACGCCACGGGGAAGGAGCGGTTCTTCATTCGGTTTCCGCCCCGTCTTTCGCGTTCCCGTTGCCGATCCGACCCGCCAGAAGGACCGCGACCACGATCCCCGACATAATGAACGCGAGGTAGCGAACCTTTTCGGCGCGGGTCGGCGTTTCGGCAGGCAGGAGCGTACCGGTGAACTGGTTCAGTGCGAGGGCAACCCCGAGCGCGAATAGCGCGGGTAACAAGGAACTCCTGCCTGAGAGTAGGGGGACCGATCCCAGCGCGAGACCGATTACCAGCGCGACGGCACTCTTCGCCCCGAACAACACCAGAACGGCGGCGGGAGCGGCCACCGTCAGGATTGCGCAGAGCAACAGTGTGCCGATAAACGCGCCATTCCCCGGTGCTTCGCCGTCACGCAAGCGGCGGGGGAGGGCGGCAAGGAGTCCGGGGAGCGCGGCACCGACGAGCAACCCGAACAAGGCGTACTGATCGGTCAGGTTGACGCCGCGCAGATCGCCCGCCCACCGGGTCGCGAAAAGCCGCCATAGTAGAAGCAGAGTACCGAAGAGAAGCAGACCAACCGCGCCGTTCGCGACGGATACGGGTGCGGCACCTTCAGCATTTTCTTCTGGTTGCTCCGTAAGTGTCAGCGTCGCCGGGTAGGCGAGAAACAGGGCGAGAGTCAGCACCGCGACCCCGACGCCTTGAAGCGATTGCACGGCGGCAAGAAAGCCGCTTGTAATGACCAGAACCGAGAGAAGTGGGACGGAAAGTAGCGGCGTCGCCGCCGCCGTCGCGCTCGCACCCCGCCGTTGCGCTTCGCGTAGCACCGCTGTTGCGACGGGGAAGAGGAGCAAGCCGCCGATGCCGATCACCGCGAGTTCCGCCGTATTGGTGATCCTGGTTGCCATCTGATACAGAGCAAGCCCGCCGACGCCGACCAACACGGCGAGGGAGGCGATCCGACCGAGTATCCCGCCCCGCCCGAGTCCTGACAGTTGCGTCCCGGCAACCAGCAGGCTTCCCATCGCGGCGAACGCCACCAGGACCCCGCTCCAGGTGAGTTTATTCAGTTCCGGTGTGAGCGGGTCGCGGAAGACTCCGAGGCATGCCGCCGCCGCAAGAGTGAGGAGCATACCGATCCCGGCGGCGAGACGTGCGCTCGTCTCGCTTTCCTGACGCGCCGTCCGGGGAACCGATAAGAAAAGTGCGAACGTGACACAGAACCCGCCTATCGCGACGCCCATCAAGCCGTCGAACAGCGATTGGCGCAGAAACATCAGCGCGAGGACGACCGCGATGATATTCATTCCGTAGGCGGAAGTTAGCAGAGTGGTCGATGCGTAAGGCGGGGAGGAGTTGTCAGTCTGCCGCCGCGCGTACAAGTCGGCGTAACTCAGAAGTGTGGCGATGCCGCCGATAAAAAATCCGGTGCCAAGTCGTTGCCCGTCATGGAAAAGGGGGGCACTCCCAAGTGCCAGCGTGAGCAAAAAGCCCACGAACGGAATGGCAATAACAATCGGCTGCATAGCGGGGACGATTCCGGCAACGGTGCCCGCGCTTTCGGCAGACGAACCCGTGACGGTGGCCCGTTGCGGGAGGAAACGACATAAATAGAGAACGACTCCGACCGCCAGAGACACCCACAAAAGAACCTGCTCCATAGGAAATTCCTGCCTCATCCGAAACACGTCGGAAAGTATATTATTGGACCGCGAAACCCTGTGTTTCCTTCAGTAATAATATCAGATAGCGCGGGACCACGGCGGCAAATTATCGTTTCGCAGTAAATGAAGACTGGGTAACAACGAGGCGTGGTCGCGCCAAATACGCGCATCAATAACAGGATAGGAGTTACGCGGCTGGTCCCGGAACCTCACCCCCCCCGCCCCCTCTCCTCGGAGGAGAGGGGGAGCAACGGAAACGAAGTTTCCGCTGTCCAGAGGGGACACGCGGTAAACGTTCCGCCTCCGGTGTCTTACTCCCCCTCTCCTCGGAGGAGAGGGGGCGGGGGGGGTGAGGTTCCGGGACCAGCCGCGTAACTCCTAACAGGAGACACCAAATGAACATTTTACGACGCTTGTGGGGATTGATGGAGTTGCTCCGTCGCGCGGGAGGAATATCCGGTCTGAAGAATCTGGCGGTGGACGCGCCGAAGTACGTCGCTCTCTGTCAGCGGTTGCTGGCCGATAACCGCGTACCGGGTTCGGCAAAAGCGGTGTTGCTGGCGGCGGGAGCGTTCGCGGTCAGCCCGATCAACATCCCGTTTTTCGTTCCCGTGATCGGTCTTCTCGATGACATCGGCGTCGCGCTTCTCGCGTGGGGTTATTTCATCAAAAAAGTCCCCGTCGCGGTGTTGGAGGAACACAAGGCGAGCGTCGGGCTGACAAGCGGTCTGACCTGCCCCTGATGACACGGAATACAGCGCAACCGGAGGCGGGAGGGAATACTTCCCGTCTTCGCCCGACGAAACGTCGGGGGATACATTCGTCACGTGTCCGATCCGATCACTTTGCGCCACATCGCGCTCCCGAGTGCGGCAGGGTCACAACGTACCCCCTGACGCATGAAGTACTCGCAAACGCGGGATATGTCACGGTCGAAAATGGCCCGCGCATTGGGGTTCGACTGCGGGTTGGTGATCTGGGGAAAGTCGATCAGGGTGATTTCGCCCTCCCATAGAAGAAGATTATAGGCGGAAAGGTCGCCGTGGATAATGTTTTCGCGGAGCATGGTCTCGATATACTGCAGCACCTCGCGGAGAAGCGCAGTCGCTCGCTTCACATCCACACCGACTTCGCTCAATGTCGGAGCCGCACTCTCGCGGGAGCCTACATATCCCATCAGTATCGCGTTCTCGCTCGCGGAGATAGGGGAGGGGACCGCCACACCCGCGCCGCGCAACTGTTCCAATGTCGTGAACTCGTACATCAGCCAGGACGTGTGTTGCACCTGTGCCCCGAAGTCGGTCTTTTTGCCCAACGCCCGCATCAATCGGGTGTCGCTATTTTTGGCGACACGCCCTTCACTCGTGAGTACGGGGCGACCCTCCCGGTACATGTGGTCGTTGCGCAGGTTGCGAAACTGCCGGGGGCGGTACACTTTCGCGGCAAGAAGTTCGACGCCTCCGGGTCCCGCTGCGCCCGCCTCACAACAGTACACGTTCGCTTCCTTGCCCCCTTTGACCAGATACAGAACGTCGCGGACCAGATTCTGCTCGTAGAACGTACGTAGGGAGTCGAGAAGCCAACCGGCTTCGTGGCGACTGGGCGTGTAGGTCGTCGTAAACCCACTTTCCAGCCCCGTAGTTTCCGCGACCTCGGCGACATTGCGGCGAGGCTGATCCCGAACTCGGGGCTTGATCAGTGCGAAATTTTCTTCCTGCTCATCCAGACTGTCCAGATACGATTCGTCGTCCGTTTCCAAAAGCCGATTCCCTTCGGTAGTCCCGATGGTAGGGACGTGGGTGGAGTGATAGTTTCCCTATCGCCCGAAGGGGTCGTTTTGTTAAAATGCGGCGGGGGAGCAGTTTCCCGGGAGCGGTTTGCCGGACGCTAAAGCGTTCCGCTGGGAGCCTTTGGCTATAGACGCTTCGCGTCACCGGGCATACCGTTCGCACGGGAACCGAGCAATACCCTAACCCGCAGGGTCTACAGCCGCAGGCTCCCAGCGGAACGCTTTAGCGTCCGAAAACGCTACCAGCAAACAAAAAAGGCTTACAGCAGGACTGCTGTAAGCCTTTTTCCAATATCCCGATTAGAAAAACTAACCGGAGATGACGGGGCTCGAACCCGCGACCTCCGCCGTGACAGGGCGGCGCTCTAACCGACTGAGCTACACCTCCAAACTGCAAACCGTACTACCTCCCGCAGAACCATGGGCGAAGAGGGATTCGAACCCCCGACCTTGACTGTGTAAAAGTCCTGCGCTACCACTGCGCCATTCGCCCGAACCCGACTGAGGTGTAAAGAGCGAACGCCCCACGTCCCCCGGTAGGAGAAGTACGAAGGGAAGTATAGCGCGACTTCCTCCCTCTGTCAAGGCATCGGGGCTTTTTCTTGACAACTCCCCCGCGCGAACGTACACTTTAAGTCGCGATCCACGAAAAGGAATGTACCGACCTCCCATGCGCCCCGCAGTAATCACCGACGAACTTTCCCAGAACCTCGACCATGCCCTCGCCGTCATGGGGGAATACGGCGTCACCCATGCCGAACTACGAAATGTTTACAACAAGTATATCGTCGATGCCGACGAAACACTGTTGAAACAGGTCGAGGCTGATCTCGCCAAACATGGTGCGACCGTCTGTTGTATAGACACCCCGCTATTTAAGTGCAACCTGGAATCGTCAACCGGGTCCGCCGGACCGACGCACGGCGCGAACGAGCGCACCCTCGCCGACCAGCAAACGCTACTCCTGCATGCCATCGACCTCGCGAAGCGGTTCGGCACCGAATACCTGCGCATCTTTTCGTTCTGGAAGCAGGGACCGCTCACGCCCGAGATCGAGGACCGGATCGCCGACGAACTGGTGCGCCCCTGTGAATTAGCCGCGCGGGCGGGCATCACACTGTTGCTCGAAAACGAACACGCGTGTTATCTGGGCACCGCCGCCGAAACGGCGCGCGTGATTGAGCGGGTTGGTTCGCCCGCCTTCAAAATGATCTATGATCCCGGCAACTCCTTCTTCGCAGGCGAGCAACCGTTCCCGGCGGGCTTTGCGGCGGCGCGAAATCATTACGCCCATTTGCACGTAAAAGATGCGTGTGTGAATGCCGACGGCATGCCGAAGTGGTGCGTTGTCGGGGACGGGGAGATCGACTACCCCGGACTCTTCGCCGCGTTGAAGGCGGACGGCTACACCGGTATCGTCGCGCTGGAAACACACTATAAAGGCGCGGACGGCGGCGACAGCGAGACCCCGTCGCGACAGTCGCTCGCGAATATGATTCGATTGATGGAGCAAGCATAACACTCATGTCTTTAATGGCAATTAACCGTACCGCAAAAAAGTACGGATGGATAGTCGGTTCGGTGATGGCGGCGTTGATGATCGGCGGCGTAGTCCTGTCCGGACTCGGAAGTAATATCAGTTCGCCGAAGCGAGGGGGGGGCATACCCGGCATCGGGAGTGATCCCGCCATCGTCACCGTGGGCGACCGCAAGATCTCGAAAGCGGAACTCGACCAGATCGCGGACCAACTGGCAAAGCGGGACTCGATGCAGAACCCGATGGGGCAGGGGAAACGCCCCGGTCCCGAGGCGATGGACCGGTACCGACTTAACGCCATCGAAATTTTCAAGCAGCAACAGTCACTCGAACTCGTCGCGAAAGCGCAGGGTGTCACCGTAAGCGATGCCGACATCCGCGCCGAGCGCGAAAAACAGTGGGATAGCACGGTGCGCGCGCGCATCGCCGGGCAACTGGCGCTTCCCGCCGACGCGACCGACGCGCAGATTCTGTCCGGAATTATCAAGGTGAACCGGCAACTGACCCTCGACCGGGTCAAGGAAATGGAACTGCCGGACGAAAGTATGCGCCTGTCGTTTCTTGCCGGGAAACTCTTCGACAAGTACCGGACGCAGATCGCAGTTGACGAGGACGCGGTACGCCGCTCGCTCTCCGACATGACGGTACGCCATATCCTGATCAAGTTCGGACCCGGCGCGCTCCCCGAAGCGCAGGCGCGAACTAAAGCCGAAAAACTGCTCGCGGAAGTGAAAGCAAACTCGGCGAAGATGGGTGTACTGGCGAAAGCGAACAGCGACGACGAAGGCTCGAAAGCGAAAAGCGGCGTCTACGAATGGTCGGCGGCGGATCGCGCGAACATCGTGCCCGAATTCAAGACCGCGATTGACGCGTTAAAACCGGGAGAATCTTACGCGGAACTCGTCCGCGTTTCCAACGATGCATATAGCGGTTTTCATATCATCCGTCTCGAAGAAGTCAAGCCGGGCAAGGATTTCCCGAAAGACTTCGATAAAAACAAGGGTGCGCTACAAAAACAGTACATCGATGAGCGTGTCAGTCGCCGAGTGCAGCAAGCAATCGATGCCGAAGTGCCGTCTGTCAAGGTGGCGATTAGCGATCCCTCTCTGCAAGCGGAGCAATATCTCGCCGAGGCGGGGAAAATCGCCCGGTCGAACAAGACGGAAAGCGACGCAAAGCTGAACCTCGCCCTCGCGGAACTGGCGAAGATCTCAAAAACGGACGACGTTCTCGGTATCGCCCCGCTCAAGCGGGCGCAGATCTATGCCGCGCTGAACAAGCCGAAAGAGTCTATCGCTGCGTACGAGGACGCGCTCACGTACAGTTCGACGCCGGAAACCCGGATGGCTCTGGCACAAGCCTATATCGCGGATAAGCAGAATGACAAGGCGAAGGAGCAACTCGCCGCACTGGAGAAGGGCGTGATCCCGGACCCGATGATGCAGTTCCAACTCGGCACAATGTACGGTCAACTCGGCGATAAGGTGAAAGCCGACGCAGCTCAGAAAAAAGCGATGGAGATGTTCCAGCAAAGCCAGGCACCGCCCGTCGGCGCGGCACCCGCTCCGGCCGCCCCGGCTCCGGCGAAGTAGAAGACATGCCGGAGACGACGCCCGCCCCAAAGATAGGTACTCTGTTCCTGGTCGCGACACCGATTGGGAATCTGGAGGACATTACGGCGCGGGCGTTGCGCGTTCTACGGGAAGCCGCAGTCATTGCCGCCGAGGATACCCGCGTGACGCGCAAACTGCTGGCGCATTTCGACATCCACACGCCACTGACCGCGTATCACGAGTACAGCACCGACGCCCGGGAAGACGCACTCCTGGCTCGGCTCCTGCGTGGCGAATCGGTCGCGCTGGTATCCGACGCAGGAACCCCGGCGATCAGCGATCCGGGCGCGGATCTGGTCGCGCTGGCGGTGCGAAACGGCGTTCGGGTGGAACCAATCCCCGGCGCATGCGCGGCAATCGCGGGAATGATCGGGTCGGGATTGCCGACGGGGCGATGGGTGTTCGAGGGTTTTCTACCGCGTCCGAAGTCCGACCGCCGCGAACGGCTCGCCGAAATCGCGGGCGAAACCCGCACGATGATCTTCTACGAAGGACCGCACCGTCTGCAGGAAACACTGTCCGACCTGCAGAAAACGTTTGGACCGGGGCGCGCCGCCTGCGTCGCCCGCGAAGTCACGAAGAAGTTCGAGGAATGGGTCCGGGGCAGTCTCGCCGAAGTGGTGGCGCATTTCGACGCCAACGAACCGCGCGGCGAATGTGTGGTCGTCGTCGCCGGACGCGCCGACGGGGAAGCCATTGTGAACGCACCGGAACCCGTCTCGCCCGAATCACTCGCCCTTGCCGCTCTCGAACGCGGCTTGACCACCAAAGACGCCGCCCGCGAGGTCGCTACCGCTACCGGGATGTCACGCAATGAAGCGTACACGCTGGTCCAATCCCTCGTCGGACGCTGAAGGGGGACACTCTCGAACCAACTCAAAGCGGCATTATACCCGCAAAAGCCACTGCTTTCGGTAGAGGTAGTAAAGGATAGTCCAGCAGACCGCGATATATCCGACGGTGTATAGCCAGCCGCCGCCCATTCTTCCCACAACGGAGTAGCAAGTGTCCTGCCCGATCTAGTGCATTAGATACTCCGAATAATAACGGGAACCTACTACCTGTAGTAGATCAGCACCCGCTTCGCTCCCAACAGGTATGGGGCATAAGTTATTCCTCGGAGTATCTATTGTCTGACCTAAAATTTTGGGTTTCAAATGGACGAAGCCCGCACCAAACTGAAACACCTCTACCCCAAAATTAAAACTGGATGATGCACTAGTACCATCGACGATTGATGGCACGGCGAAAAACCGTATGATTTGTCTGTCGGAACAGATCGCCGAAGAGGGTAATCGAGACCCGACCCTTCAACCAGTCCGACTGTCCCGATGGTCGTGCACCCGATGGCGAGAAGTGCGGCAATGCCTTTGAGACAAGTTGTGTTTTTCATTTCCTTTGTACTTCCACAGTTACTGAGATTTCCTACTTGAAATCGAATCGGGGAATTGTTTGCATCGAATGGATGGCGGGAAAAACTTAACGAGGCGGTTGAAACTTTCCCCGCAAAATAGTTGTTCATACAACGACTTTGATTTCACGAATACACCTATGTCAAAACGATTCTTCTACGGACCATTCCTCGGCGGACGTGCCGCCAACGGGCTATTTGCCCTGCGTCTTGTTGCCGGGCTTGGTCTCATCGCACACGGGTTTCCCAAGATTCAGAAGCCGTTCGGCTGGATGGGACCGGACGCCCCGGTTCCCGGCTTTCTCCAATTCCTCGGTGCGTTCAGCGAATTCTTCGGCGGGCTTGCCTTAATTGTCGGGTTGTTGACGCCGCTTGCCGCGCTCGGAATCATCGCGACCATGCTGTTCGCCGCGTTCGGCGCGCACGCAAACGACCCGTTCATCCCGAGCGGTCCTGGACCGAGTAAGGAACCGGCACTCTCGTACTTCATCGTCGCGCTCACCCTGTTCTTTACAGGACCGGGTACGCTGTCACTGGACCATTTTCTGTTTGGCAGGAATCGGGAAACCGTCCTGCACGAAAAAGAAGCCGCTGCGGGACGATAGCCCGAGCGACAACCAACCAAGAAAGATCGAATAACCCACTATGAGCGATACTCAATCACCTGTCAACATCCTGATTCCCTTTTACTCGCGTGACGGACACACGGAAGCCCTCGCCAAAGCCATTGCGGAAGGTGCCGAAGCCGAAGGCGCGACCGTGAAACTGCGCCGTGCCCGCGAGATCGTTTCCCGCGAAATCATGTCCAAATCCGCTGGATGGGTCGAAAACGCCGACCGCATGAACGCCCTGTACGAAGTGCCGACACCCGAAGACGCCGAATGGGCAGACGGCTTGATCTTCGGCACCCCGACACGCTTCGGCAACGTTTCCAGCGAACTCAAGACATACATCGACAGCCTCGGCGGTCTCTGGTTCCAGGGCAAACTGAACGGCAAAGCGGGTTCCGCGTTCGCTTCGACGGGGTCGCTACACGGCGGAAATGAATCCACACCGATCTCGATGTATAACTTCATGGTGCACCTCGGTTTGATCCTGGTGCCGCTCGGCTACGCCGACCCCATCCTGTTTGAAGCCGGGACGCCCTACGGCGCGACGACATATTCGCTTAACGGCAACCGGGAAGTCTCGGACAAAGAGTTGCAGGTTGCCCATTTTCAGGGGAAGCGCGTGACACAGATCGCCCGCGTCTTGAAAACCTTGCGGTAGGGGAGAGTGTCATCCGCCAGTATACGTGCAACCGGACGTACAGGTTTCATGAACGACAATCCGGAAAAGTAGAGGGAGTTCCGGTTTAAGCGTCTCCCAGATCCAGACTGCGAGATTCTCACTCGTCGGGTTCTCCAGACCGGGAATGTCGTTTAAATAATAATGGTCCAGCCGGTCATAGATCGGCTGGAACGCTTTCTTCACGTCGGCGAAATCCATAACCCAACCGGTATGCGAAGCGACTTCGCCGCGTACATGAATCTCGACGCGAAACGAGTGCCCGTGCAGTCGGGCGCACTTGTGTCCCTCGGGAACGTTGGGCAACCGGTGCGCCGCCTCGAAGGTAAAGACTTTGAAAATTTCCACGTGCGAGATTATATCGCGGTATTCGCGTGTTGGAGTTTTTTCCAGTCGGTGGGGGAGGAGCCTACGGTAGCGCGGAAAGCCCGTGCGAAATAGGCTGGGTCCCCGAAGCCCGACGCCTGCGCGACTTCTGTCACCGACAATTCCCCGGCACGGAGCAGTGATTTCGCCTTTTCAATCCGCAAGTAGCGCAGGTAGTCGCGCGGCGTCCTGCCGACACTTTGCGCAAACACTTCGGTAAAACGGTCCGGCGACAGAAAAACGGCACGGGCGATCTCCTCGACCCGTACCGACTCGGCGTATCGTTCCTCGATCAACCGTAGTGCCTTTGCGACAGTCGCCTCCCGGGAATAAGCGTTCGCAAGGAAGTTTACTCCCGAGCGGATGGACGGGGTGGGGGATGCAGATGCGTGCGCACGGGCGAGTTGAATCAGCAAGCGAAAGAAAAGTGCTCGCGCGAGCAGGGTTCCGGTCGCGTCACCGCGCTCCCATTCGGCGTGTAGCTCCTTAACTGCGGCAACGATGTTTTCATGTGCAGGAGGCGTCAGATGAAGCCAGCGTCCCCCGAGTGTGGGAGTATTTTCCTTTCCGGGCACTTTATCGCCAACAAACAGAGCATTGAATCCCGGTGTCTCACCGAGAGCATCCGCAGTCTCAGAATCGAATAATTCCGGCGAAAAATGAAACGTGTCCATCACCATGTCGTGACAATCCCGGAAATAGTGTGTCATTCCCGGTGCCATTGCGTAAACGTCCCCGCGCGCGACGCCGAACTCGTAATCGTCGATGACATGGGTACCGCGACCGCGTTGCACAATGTAGAGGGAGAAAAAATCGCGGTGATGGTTGGCGTTCGCCTGTTGCCCACGGTCGATGGAGTCGCTCCAGATGAGTAACGGCAAGCCGCGTCCGGCAGCTGTGTGACGCGAGTTGCGCCCCAGAGAGGCGAATTCATGGTGAAGAACGGGTGGGGGAGGGACGGCGATCATCGGCGTTTCATAGAGGAAGCCGCGCGATCCGTAGACCGCGCGGCGAGCATCGCTCAGGCGAATGCTTGATCCAGGTCCGCGATCAAGTCGTCGATGTGTTCCAGTCCGACCGAGACGCGAACGAGATCGGGCGTGATCCCGAGTTTGATACGAACATCCTCGGGCATCGAAAGGTGAGTCATCGTCCAGGGTTGCTCGATCAGCGACTCGACACCGCCCAGCGACTCGGCAAGCACGAACAGTTTCGGCTTCGACAACGCTTTTTCGGTAAAGTTCGGGTCTTTGAACCGGAACGAGAACGTGCCTCCGAAGCCGGTCATCTGCCGCAGTGCCAGTTCGTGCTGGGGGTGCGACGACAAACCGGGGTGCAGCACCGTTTCAATAGCCGGATGTTCTGCCAGCCAGTGAGCGAGCGTCAGCGCGTTTTTGTTATGTGCCTCCATGCGGACCGCGAGGGTTTTGATCCCCCGTAGCGTCAGGAAGCAATCGAACGGTGCCTGTCCAGTGCCCATCGCGTTCTGAAGCATCCCGATCTTCGTGCCCAGCTCCGCATCCTTGGTAATCGCCGCCCCGGCGACGACATCCGAGTGCCCGTTGATATACTTCGTGGTCGAGTGCATGACCACATCGATCCCAAGATCGAGCGGCTTCTGGAAGTAGGGGGACAGGAACGTATTGTCGCAGAAGGTGATTACGCCCGACGCTTTCGCGATCTCCGCGATAGCCGACAGGTCGAGCAGGTTCATCAGCGGGTTGGTCGGTGTCTCCGTCCAGATGCCTTTGGTGTTCGAGCGAATCGCGGATCGAAGCGCGTCCAGGTCGCGCAGGTTGACAAACTCCATTTCGATGCCTTTGGGGGCGAGTACGGAGACTAAAAGCCGGTACGTGCCGCCATACAGGTCGTCGTGGATGATCAGATGATCCCCGGCGTTAAACATCGAAAGGATCGACGCCGTCGCCGCCATTCCGGTGGCGAACGCATAACCGTGTGTTCCGTTCTCCAATGCTGCGAGGCAGACTTCGAGTGCCTTGCGGGTCGGGTTCCCGGAGCGGGTGTAATCGAAAGTGCCCGGCTTGTTGAAAGCCTCGAAGGCGAACGTGGAAACCTGATAGATCGGGGTCATGACCGCACCGTAAGCGGGATCGGGACCTTGTCCGGCGTGGATAGCGAGTGTCTCAAACTTCATGAGGAAAAAACCTGTCCGAGCGAGTATTTTGTAGTCAGAAGGGTATCAGATTCAGAGCATTTTTGCCATCGGATGAAACTCGATGGATACCGTTTCGGTGATCGGGTGGAGGATCAACCCTTCCGCGACATAGCCGAATTTTTCGTAGAGCCGACGCCCCGGGAGCGTCGCCATCAGTTGCGCGCGGCAGAACCCGGCGTGTCGCGCAGCGATCTCGCATGTTTCCAGCAAAGTCCTCCCGATTCCTTGCCGCGCGAAGTCGGGGTGAACGAAGAACGCCCGGATGCGTGCCGCTTCAGTTTCGGGGTCGAGAAGCCGCGAAACGCGCCCGGGCTTGCTATCGGCACCGAACAGGGTTTCGCGCTTGCTCCATCCGCCACACGCGACGATCCTGCCATCGGTTTCCGCGACGAAATACGTCCCATCGGCGATCAGTTCGCTGTCCACGCCCATCGTGTTGCCGATAGCGGCTTCGATCTGGGCGGGGGAGTAGTCGCCCGCACTCAGCCCGCGCACAGATTCGGCGATGAGCGTTTCGAGTATCGGTCGGTCGGCGAGCGTGGCGGGGCGTAGAGAGTACATCGCTTTTTGTACGGACACTGAAGGGTTCCGGTGTAAGCGCGGACGCTGTAGACG
>JAYULM010000088.1:0-4733 GCA_043763605.1 Armatimonadota bacterium
CTCGCCGGATAATCAGACGTTCTGCTCGCTCGCAGAGCGTCCGCCGAAGGCGCATAGCGGAACGGTTCACCGTCCGACAACGAAAGAAAAGCAATGAAGCCCCCCCCTCCCCCACCGGCATCCTGTTCTCCCAGATTGGTTACGATCTCGGCGATCCGATGCGATTGATTATCCGTGACGCGCGTATCGACGATGTCGGGAGTACAGGTCTAACTGTCAGTGCATACGACGACCTTTACGAAGCCGGGGAAGCAGTCGAAAATGGGGAAATAACCTACTGGGGCGAATGGTGTGGATGTCATTGGTGGGTCACGGACTTCGCGAAAGCCGCCGATTTGCCAAGTGCTTATTGGTTGTTGCCGTATCCGTGGGGGATAGACGCTACGGACACCGGACATGCCGTTTCAACCCGTGTCGGTACAAATCTACTGTGGCGCGAAACCTGGCAACACGTCGGCTTACAACAAGCCGAACGCCGCCACATATTCGCGCGGGGCGGCGTCGGCTGGTTCGACGCGGGCATGGAATGGATGGAGGCGAGCAGCCACGCCGCGTACCTCGTCGGATTTTTAGACGTTCTTCAGTATGCCGCGTCCGCCATCACGCCGGACGAACATGCCCGCGTCGAAAAGCAGATATTGAACGGGTGCGACTATCTGGCGATTTTACAGGACCTCGCGGAAAAACTGCCGGAACAGTCGGGGGGCATCGTGCACCAGTCGTGGAAATACGACGACGTAGTTCTCGCTTCCGACACCATGAAAGCCGCCGTCTGCTGGGCGCGGGCGGCGCGGCTCCTATCCGACGCACACGCGGGCAAGAAGTCCGAGTACAAAGTTCGCGCCGTGCGGGCGATGGCGTTCCTACGCGACCGGGCGAAGCCGTGCGGGGCACACGGGTTCCACCGGAAGTTTCACGGCGCAGCGGACGACTACGTGGTCCCCGACGAATGGATGACACGCGATCTGTTGCAACACCTATGGGCGGCGACCGAACTGGCACAGGCAGGCGAACCGGGACTCTTCGGCGAAGCCGTCGCGCTCGCGGAGCAGGTGATGGCGCGGCAGATTCCCGCGTCCGACGCCGAGCGATACGACGGGATATACGGGCATTTCCGAACGTTCGCGACCGGCGACCTGATCGAAAAAGCGTGGTGCCATAACCTCGAAGGCAAGATCGCCGGGGCGGACGCGGGCGGACACTTCCCGCACTGGGTCTTGCCGCTCCTTTACCTGAGCGAACAGCACCCCGACCACCCCGACGCCCCGCGCTGGCGTGAGTGCGTCCGCGACTTCGCGTATGGCTATTTCCTGCCCGCTTGCTCGCGCAACCCGTTCTACCTGTTGCCGCAGGGCTGGTACGAGGGTGAGGGGCTGATCTGCTTCGCGGGGCTGTGGCACGGTATGAACGCAGCCTATGGACTCGCCGCCGCACTGGCGTGGGAGTTCGAGCAGGCGTTCGCGGACACCGCGTTCCGAAACATCTACACCGGCAACGTGCAGTGGATCGCGGGACTCAACGCCGGAATCACGCGCGAATCACTCGCGGGGTCGGTGCTGTTCGACACCGAGATCGAGTCGGGTGTCGCGGTCCCCGTCTCCCTGATACACGGCATCGGGGAGCGGTCGGCGGGCTGCTGGCTCAATATCAAGGGTGCCATCGGGAACGGCTTCGCGACCGGGGCGCAATTCAAGTTCGATACACCGCCGACTCTGGCGAACGACGCCCCGTCGTCGTTCACCGACGAGGACTGGATCTCGCACGCGGGCGCGTGGCTTTCCGCGCTGTCGCGGCGGCAATCGGGATGAACAATAGGTTTCGGGCGTTGGTTCGGACGGTGAACCGTTCCGCTACGCGCCTTCGGCGGGAACCCTGCGGGTTGGGATGTGCCGAATAGTCTGGCGAGCACGAATAGCGTATCGCCCCCGGTCCCCCGCTCGAAGAGCGACCGCCGAAGGCGCATAGCGGAACGGTTCACCGTCCGCCCCCCCTTTTAACAAAACCGAAAACCCCGGCGATACAGCAAGCGAAAGGATCACCATCGAAATGGAGACCACGCTTACCGCTATTACGCCCAACACCCTACGCGCCTTTATCCTGCACCTACGTTCCGCCACTGCACCGTTCCACCTTGCGGCGGGCGCGACAAACGCATCTTTTGACGACCGAGACTGGCACGAAGAGATTTTCGGCGCGGACCCGCTCCGCTACGCATTGCTCGCCGTCCTGCCCGACATCGCCGATCATGCGCGGGCGCGGATCGTGTTCGTCACGCTCGCCCACGATGCGGCGGTTTCCGGGACCGGCACGGAAGCGTCGGCGGAGATCGAGGGTGCCATCGCTGCCGCGTTGTGTCTGCTTCCCGCCGACCTCGCTTTACAGGTGTTTCTCGCCCTGCGCCGGGAGCGCGTCAATCGGAAACGCGTTTCCCGCTTAGCGTGCCGGTTCCTGCTCAATCACCCGGCACGCGCGTCGCTCTGGTCCTGCCGCCGCCCGGCTGTGACGGACGTTCTGGAACACGCGTTGGGACGCGACGTTCTGCGTGCGTGTGTGCGCATCGCTGGCGCGGACGATTTCGACACGGCGCAGTGGGAATACCTGCGCGGGAAACTGCTCCGCTACGCGCACAACCCGGTCGCGGCGAAACCGCTCGTCGGCGGACTGGCGGCGGGTTCCGAGGGGGACGCCACGGCGTATCGCGCCGTGAGCGAAGGGTTGCGGGAAACGTTCGCGCCGCGCTTCGAGCGACCGGCGACCGTGACGGCGGCGGACCGGGGGACCGTTACCAGTGCGCTGACCGCGCTGTACCGACAAACCCCGACGCCGAATCTGACCCAACGGTTCGCCGACGGGCTATCCACGCTGGCGCAAGCCTCGCCGCGTTTCGCGCCCGGATTCAAAGTCGCGCTGGTGTTCGACACATCGGCGTCCTTGCAAGGGTATGGCGAGCGCGAATACTGCCTCGCGGCGTCGGCGGTGACGTTATGGCGGCTACTTTGCCGCGTTTCGGCGGAGCCGGTCGCGGTATTCGGCACGAGCGACGAAACCGAGATCATCGGCTCCCTTCCGACACTGGGCGGCGAAACCGACCTGGCGAACGCGCTTTTAGACGCGCTGCAAACGAAGCCGGACCTGGTCATCGTGCTGTCGGACGGCTACGAGAACCGGAACGCCGGGGATCTGGCGCGGGTGACGGCGAGTCTGCCGGGGATCGGGATCGACACTCCGGTCTTGCTTTGCCTGCCGCTCTTCACCGGCGCGGACGACATGGCGATGCGCCGACCCGCGCCGAAACTGCCCGAACTGCGCTTCTGGCACGAAAGCGAACTGCCGAACCTGCTCCGCCTGGCGTGGCTGTATACGCCGCAGGGCGCGGACGGGATGACCGGTTGGATACAGAGCACGCTACTGATACGGCTCAAGGAGATGACATCATGGATGGCACGTTAAACAAAGAAAATACACTCGGCGCGGCGTGGGCGCGGCTTTGTGCCGCGCTCCATGGGGCGATGGACGCCAACACCGTCGCCCCGTGGCGCATCGGGACGCCGCAAACGTCCGGGGCGATGACCGTGGTCCCGGTTTTCGGCGCGGAGCACGCGGGCTTCGTCGCGCCGGGTGCCGGGGTCCGGTTGGCGCGGGTCCATACGTACGGCGACGTGGAACTGTCCTGCCCCGCCGACGCGAACGGTCTCGCCATCGTGCCGCTCCACATGGGGTTTGTCCAGCACGGGGCGCAGAACCACGCGCTGTGCGGTTCGGCACTGATCGAGCCGGGAAAAACCGTTCGTTTCAAGGATGCGCGGTGCGTCCAGGCGGCGCAGGGCGGCTTACTCGAAGGGCGCGACCAGTGGTTCTTCGTGTTGCCGCTCGGCTTACGAAGCACCGCGCTCAGGCAGATCGGGCAGAACGGCTACAACCAACTCTGGGGCGCGATTGAGGAACTGAACGTGTCGTTCGGACTGCCGAAACGCGGGCATCTGGAGCAGATCCTGACCAAGCAACGCGCGACACTGACCCAGTTCCGTTCGCGCTTCGAGTGTCTGGACGGGCAGACCGGCGCGTTGTTCTTCGTCGGCGACCGACTCGCCGGGGTCGAGATCGCGCCGAACGCCGCCTATTTCCGCGACATCTGGATGCCACTCGCGGCGTTTGCCTATGGAATCGCGGCGCACGGCATCGAGCGGAAAGAAAAGCGTTCGCTGTACGGCGACGGCGAACCGTTCGCAGGGGTCGGCAACCTGTCCGAACTGCGCGACGCGCTCGACGAAGCCCGCGCCGAGCGGAGCGACACGCTGGCGACTATCGTTAGCGCGTCGTCCGCCGGTCTCTCGGGGGCGAAGCGCAAAGCGGTAGCGCGGCACGGCAAAACCGCGACCACGCTGGAAACGCTGACAGCGTCCGGATTCGCCGGGCAGTACGTCAAGCGCGACGGCGAGCCGGTGTACGTGTCTCTGTTTCGGACGCGGTGAGGGCAATGTAGACAATGTGAGTTCGGAGTAAGCGGAGAGTGAAATTGCCTATTTCACTCTCGAAATGACGCGGTCGGAACACTCGATTTGCCGTAAAAACTGCCGGTTTAGTGACGGGAGCAATCGCCGCGAAGAAATCGATACGCTTTTAAACGCTGTTGCTATCCGTTACCACTAAAGGTCTTTCGAAAAACCCGACATATCCCGAACTCACGTTAGATAGGAGTTACGCGGTTGCGCCCGGAACCTCACCCCCCCGCC
>JAYULM010000089.1:0-18186 GCA_043763605.1 Armatimonadota bacterium
GTGTCAGAAGCAGGGGATGGCGTTGCTGGATTGCTTGCGCTCCGTCTTTGCAGGAAACCCCGTTTTGCCTTCCCTAGATCATGCCTGAATAGTTACCTCACATCAAGTAAAAACGCTGCGTTGTAACCGCTCTTAATCCCCGAATAAACCGTCAGTGGAATGTATTCACTCAGCGGCACACAATTGCTCCAAAGGGCTTGCACGTGACTGCCCATATCGGAGTCGCGCAGGTTCCAAACGCTTCCGGCGATGGCATCGGGGGGAAGCGCGAAGCCAACCGACTCCACCACGGCGCGAACGTCCGGGTACGGCGCGGCGAGCGTTTTTGGCTCGGTGATTCGCGTCACGATCCGGGCGTCGTTCCCCTTTTGCGCGATGAAAATCATCGGATACGCGGTCGCCGACTCGAAAACCGGCAAATCCCCAAAATCCGTAATCGAACGCACCCGGCACGTTCGCGCGATTTCCGCCCGCAACTTCTCCCCGTAGCCCGCCCGGAACCATTTATTGGGAGTAATGAACACGAGTTGCCCGCCGTCTTTGAGTAGTTCGATGGCGCGGAAATAAAAAAAGCAGTACAGGTCCATCGTCCCGCCGAAACGATCCCCAAAAGCCTTTCCTTAGAAAGGCTTTTGGTCCTTGATCAGTTCGCCGCGCACATAGGGAGGGTTGGCGAGCACAATGTCAAAGCCCGGTTTTTCGGACGCTGAAGGGTTCCGGTGGAAGCCTTCGGCTGTAGACGCTTCGCGTCGGGATTCCACTGTCTCCCCACTCGCAGAGTGTACAGCGTCCGCGCTTCCACCGGAACCCTTCAGCGTCCGAAAAACCTCCCCGAAATCCACGCGCCAATCGAACGCCGTTTCCGCGAGTTTGGCTTCGACTTTGATCTCACGCGACAGCAATTCGATCTCCCCTTTGAGTGCAGACTTGTTACCCTTGAAGGACACATCGCCGTACTGCAACCGCTTATCCGCCAGAGTGCGCAAATCGGCTTCACGGAAAAGGGACAGTTGCAAACCGCCGGACGGGTCGGGACAGCAAACGGAGTCGCCCACCTCAATTTTGAAGTCGAGGTTCGGAAGCGCGACCGAGACGTTGGGATTGTCGAGTGGGTTGGTCTTCTGCTCTACCACGAGCGACAACCAGAGACGGAGCCTTGCCGTGTTCACCGCGAATATGTCCAGATCCACGCCATAGATGTTGTTCTGAATGATTTCCAGTTTGCGCTTGTAGGTGGATTCGTCGTCGAGACGTTTCGCGTTGAACAGGACGAGACGTAACGCCATCAACTCCTGTAGCATCCCGAGCAGATACGCGCCGGAGCCGCAGGCGGGGTCGACGACTTTCACCGATTTGAGCGCGGTCAGAATCGCCTCGTGGTTCGTGATCTCGCCCGCGTCGTGGTTGTCTACGAACGTTTCGATACCCGCCCCGCACGGCGCGAGGTAGCCTTTGAGTGCTTCGCGGCACATGAACTGCACCACGGGGCGCGGGGTGTAGTACGAACCGGATTCATGCCGCCCGGTCACCAACTCCTCGAACACCTTGCCGAGCATTTCCGGGTCCACCGCCACATCGGCATCATCGGGCGACGATTCGGCGATGGTAAAGTTGTAGCAGGAGAAAAGACCGTCGAAGATCAGATCGAACGCCTCGTTTTTGACGGTGACGCTTCCGCGAACATCGTCGGCGTCGCTCATCTCGAACAAACCGCCGTTCAGGTACGGGACTTTGCCGCGCAACAACTCCAAATCGGCAAGCGAATGAGTTTCCGGCGTCGCCCCGGCTTGGACGCCCAGCCCGTTGAAGAACGCCCAGTAAAGCCGGTCGTGGAACAGGTTCTCGTTCTTCGCCCGTGCCGCGTCCCGGAGCGCGAACAGGTAGTCCTTGCGCCCGTCGAACTCCAGCCACCCTTTTTTCGACAGGAAGTGAATGAACATCAGCCGGTTGAACAGGCGTTGCGTAAAGAGTTGCTTTTCGCCCGTGACGCCCGAAATGTAGTTATCGCGCACGTTGTCGAAGATCTTTTTGTAGTCCTTGAAGAACTGTTTCGTGACCTTCTCGACGTTCCACGCTTCCATCCAGTTCTTCTTGCAAGCCGACCAGTCCACTTCTCCGAGCAGGTTCGTGGTCAGGCGCAACAGGGACAGATTGACGGCGCGGAGCGTGTGTGTCTCCCCCACCGATTCGCGGTCGAACCCGAACACGCGCAATTTCGGCTGGCGGTTCTCCCGCTCCTCGAAATGCACGAAGCGCAGTTCCGCCGGGTGCTTTTTGCCGTCCGCGTCCACGGTGTCCGGCACGCGGCAAACGAACACCATTTCGTCCAGATCGGCGTTGTTGTACGCGACTTCTTCCCGGATTCGCGCGCGAACGCCACGCAAAATATCACGCAAATCCCCGCGCAGGAACCGCGTCTCGAACTCGACCAGGAAGATGACGAACGGGTCGCCCGACGAAAACGGGAGGATCTGACTGAGTTGGGCGCGGGCGGCGGCGCGTCCTACCGCTTTATCGTCCGGGTAGGTATACGGGTCGTCGGGGTCCAACTGCCATTGTAGTTTCCGACGGAGGAAGCCGAACAGGGCTTCGCGGCTGTCAAGCGCGGTCAGTAAATCGTTGGGGGTAGGAATAGATTCAGACATAGGGGAGCGTTTCACAGAAAAGGAGCGGTATCCGTGATTATAGCAAGAAACGCGCCAAAGGTGAGAGAAATCTTAGCGGAATTTAGCGGACGTTGAAACGTTCCGCTGGGAGCCTTCGGCTGTAGACCCTTCGGGTCAGGGTATCGCTCGGTCGCCGCGCGAACGATACGCCCCCGGCGACCCGCAGGGTCTACAGCCGAAGGCTCCCAGCGGAACGTTTCAACGTCCGCTAAATTCCGAACGTCCCATATTCCGCGAGCGCGGCATCCACCACACGCTCTTCAACTTCCGTCAACTCCACAAGCGGCAGGCGCACCCCGCCGACCGGCTGACCGATCTTGCCGAGCGCGTATTTGAGCGGCGATGGCGACGGGGCGGAAAACACGGCGCGGGTGAGCGGCAACGTGCGCAGGAACAGGCGTAACGCTCCCGTCGGGTCGCCGTCGAACCAGGCATTGCACGAGGCTTGCAGGTCGCGACCGCACAGGTGCGACACCACGGAAATCACGCCCGCACCGCCTACCGCAAGCGTCGGCAGGACCGTGCCATCGTCGCCCGAATAGATGTTGAAATCGTCGGGGGTCGTGCGCACGATCTCGGCGACCTGCGCCAGATTCGCCGACGCTTCTTTGGTCGCCACGATATTGGGAACGTCTTTCGCCAGCCGCGCCGTCGTGCTTGCCTCGATATTCGTGATCGTTCGCCCCGGGACGTTGTACAGGATTACCGGGAGCGGCGTGGCTTCGGCGACCGCGCGGAAGTGGCGGTACAAGCCTTCCTGCGACGGTTTGTTGTAGTACGGCGCGACCGCAAGTAAGGCACCGGCTCCGGCGTCGTATGCGCGAAGGGCGGTTTTCACCACAGCGCGGGTGTCATTCCCGCCGATCCCCGCGATAGTTTTGCCTTTGCCGACGACCGCCGCGACGACGCGCACCAGTTCGGCTTTCTCGTCGCCGTCCGTGGTCGGCGATTCGCCCGTGGTCCCGTTGATCACCAGTGACTCGGAGCCGTTGGCGAGTAGCCAGTGCGCCAGTTGCTCCGCGCGCCCATAGTCCACCTCGCCCCGTCCGTCGAAGGGTGTCACCATCGCGGTGACAACCCTGCCCCATCGCCCGTTCATTCCTCGCATAGTCTATGTTGTTCCTGAAAGTCGAATGCGGCAAACCACGACTTGGCGGTTTGCCGCATTCGGTATACGGCGCGAGGGCGGGACGCGCAACCTATACCGATTGGGCTTGTTAGGGTTGTTGGGTTGTTGGTTCCATCGGCGGCGTCCATCGGTTTCTCCGACGTCTATAGGTGGCTCCGCCACCGAGCGTCCTCCGGACGCGGGCATGCCGGGGTCGTTCGGCGACCGCGCGGACGTTTCGTGTCGGGCGCACCCGGAGGGTGCTCGGTGGCGGAGCCACCTATAGACGTCGGTGAAACCGATGGACGCCGCCGATGGAACCGACCGATGGACCCAACACCCAACACCCAAAACCTAACGCCGCGCCGCCAGGTAGCCCCATACGTACACATTCGGGGTCCAGGCATCCACGGTGAACTCGTTGGTCGCCGGGTAGAAGTAGATGTCGAAGTAGGCTTCCGGGACGGGCCACTCGTACGCGTTCGGCTTGCAGTTCGGTCCGAGCGAATACTGCATGGGCCAGAGTGCCCACTGCTGGTCGGGCCAGTTGGGCCAGTCGAAATTGCCATACACCGTGATCCCGTCCGGCGGTGCCTGACCCGTGGCGCGCGAATCGATGTGGAAGGGGTGCTTGACCGGGTTCGCCCCGACGCCTGTGGTGTAGGTGATGTTCGACGGGTTGCCGCCCGCCGCGAACGCGCACGCCTGCACCGCCCCCGCCAGATACTTTTTGTCGCCGGTCAAAAAGTGCGCGCGGCAAAGTTCGATGGCGTCCGGCGTGGACCAGAAACCGATAAACATCGGCTTCCCGGGGTCCGACGTGGTGAGGCGGAACGCGTTGCCGCTCGCATAGTTCAACGCGGAGTCGGCTTGCTGTTTCAGACCGGCGACCGCGCGGGCTTTCAGAGTCGCGTCGGGCTTGCGCGACGGCGCGAGAATGGCATACAGGAAAGCCGCGTCCCGTTGCACCGCAGTACCATACCGGAACAGGCTCGCGCCCTCGATTTCGAGCGACGTGTTTTCCAGAAACAGGTCGTGCCACCGTTTTTCGCCGGTCAGGTCATACAGAAGCAACGCCGAATAGTTGCGGGCGTCGGTCATCTCCCACTTGATCTTGTCCGCACCACCGTTCGCCTTACGCTTCGAGTAGTCGCGCTCCGCCCACTCCATCGCCTTCATTGCCGACGCCTTATACGTCGCGGCTAACTTCGGGTCGTACTTCGCCAGCAGTTTCGCCGCCTTCGCCGCGACGCCCGCGTAGTACCAGGACGCGTGCGGATCGGGCGCGGTGACGTAACTGTCGCGGTTCTGCTTCCAGGAAACCTCGTGCGCCGACGGGTCGCCGTTACTTTCGATCCCATAGGGTACGCCGCCGTCCGGCTTTTGCAGGCGGCGGAACAGTTCCAACTCGAACAACGCTTCGGTGAGCACGTCCGGGATGCCGGGGCGCGCGGGGATGTTGAGTTTGATCGGCGCGAAATAATCGGGGAACACGTCCAACAGTTCGAGATGCGCCATTGTCACTTTCATGTGTGTCGCGCGGCGCGGGTTGAAATCGCCCGCGTCGTGATAGCCGCCCCACGCCTCCGGCACCGGTTTCCCGGTACTACCGTTGCTCAGTGCCACCCCCGCCTCGCCTTTTTCACCGTCCACGACGTTGTAGGTCGTCTCGAACACCTCCGTATCCACGCCGGGGTACATGCTACGCGGTCTGTTGAATGCGGTATAGGGCGGTCCCAGTGCCACCCCACTCCGGTTATTGTAGAGGCCGCGCATCTGCGTCACGAACGCCTTTTTCCACGTATCCCGCCCGATGGAAAATGGATAAGAACAGCCGACCCCCTCGACCACGATCCGATAGGTTCCCGGCTGGTTCAAGGCAGTGAAATCGAGATGATATACCGCCGTTTTCTGGTAGTTCTGTGCTTTCCCTTGCCAGAGTTTATCCGTCGCATCCTTCCCTTTCACCAGCACCGACGTTCCCGTCATCTTCGCGACACCCGTTTTGACATCCACCACACGGAAGACGGGGGGTTTGGCATATTCGTAAGCCCCTCCGGTTCCGAGCCAGATGGAAATGAATCCGATTTTAGACGGGTCATCCGTACGAAACCCGATCTGCGGGACATGAACTGCTTCGGAGCGGGTTGTCGAATCGCTCAGCGTGAACCCCGTCTGCGCTTCGCTGACATTCATCTCTTTCGCGAAACGCAACGTATATTTTTCCCCGGCGACAAGGGGAGAAGGCATTTTGAGATAAACCACGTGGCGCATGGCGAGAATTTGGGAGGGTTGGCACTGATCGGTAGGCTTCGACTTGCGCCAGACAGCGACCGGATTGAGAACAGCACCTTTTTCGCTAACGACGACGTATGTCGAAACTTTTTCCGTGGCATCGTCCAGCAATGGATCGCCCGAAAACTGCTCGTAGTACACCAGACCATCCTGTTTTTTGCCCACTAACCAGCCGATCTCTTTCCCTCCGCGAATGAGGATCAGGTCTTCGCCATTTTTTCGGGTGATGTCATCATCGCGTTTGACATAGGGTTCGTATCTGCCCGGAATCACTTTCCCCGCCTGAATACCGACCGCGAGGATGTCGGGGGCGACGCGGTACACTTCGACCACTTTCGGCGAGCGGGCTGACCGCGTTCCATATTTTTCCTGCAGCGCGGATTTTTCGCGCAGGAGCCGCTCCGCAGTCTCCTTTTCGCGCATCGTTGCTTCCGCCTGTGCCTTTCGCGCTGCCGCATCGGGTTCCATCATCCGAATCTCATCGACCTCGACGTCAACCGCTCCGTCGCCCCCCCAATCACCCTGTAGTTGCCATTGACGCACTTTCGCGACGTTGACAGTTCCTGCGGCACCGATGGCGTTCGGCTTATCCAAGGTCGCCCCTCCCCGCGCGTAGATCAAAACAAAATCGTTCGTTTGTGACGTTGGCAGCGGAAATTCAAACGTAGCCGAACGTTTTTTGGAATCATCGTTTTCCGCGTTGGTGTCATCCGCCAGCATCAGTCGAAGCGTCTTCAACGTATTTTTCGGGCCGATTTTGACCCGCAGTGCCGGACAGAGACGCGCCGCGCCCGTCATATCCCGCACGATGTTTCCCCCGCCGCCGCCCTTGGGGGATACGCCTTCACCCCGAATGATTGCCCGACCGTTTTCCACCCGCGCCTGCTTTTCCCAGGAAAGATACGTAAAGAGAAACGGCTCGTCGAACGAAACGATTACATTTTCTGACTCGTCCGCGAAAGAATTCGTCGCCGTTTCACGTGCGGGCTTGGTACTTGCCGCATCGCTTACGGTATTGGCGCAAGCACCAAGCCCCAGTAAGAACATCGAAAGCATGCTTCTCAAAAGACGACGATTCAACGCGATAGACAGGGAGGTGTCTCGAACTCGAAAAGGGATCATAACTATAATTTCCTGATGGTTTGATTGGATATGCATCAATTTGATTGTCGTAGCGGTTTAAGGGCGAAGATTTGCAGGTTGGACGCTGACATCGTCGATGTGAACGACCGCGCCTTCTTGCGGTAGACCGATGGCGAGCAGATATTTTGCTTTGGGAAGCGTCACCGTGTACTCGACTGTCTGCCATTTCCTATTTATTGTGACGTAATGTTGCGGAGACTCTCCTCCATCGAGGGGAATAAATCCCAGACTGGCAGGGGTCGGTTCTTTGGCACGTAGTCGGCAGGTGAGGCGGTACGTCTCGCCGGGATGCAACTGGACGAATTGGACCATTTGTAAACGTCCCGATTTCACTCGCTTCAACCGAACCGATTGATAACTGTTGCCGTCTGTTTCGTACTCCCTGCTGTATTCCGCAGTTATTTCCGCCCAGTTCGAATTGTCTACCCAGGGATCAGCGATCTCGCCGGAAACCCTGGCTTTCATTTCAATCGGCTTGTCCTGAGGTGCGGGAGCGATTCCGAAGAAACGTGCGGGAACGAAATTCGAATTGAAATCCCCGTTCTGGATCGATGCGCCTCCGCCAGGCATACCGCCCCACGTCGTGGTGCCAATCCGGACGTTCGCGTTCGGGGAGGGGACGTTGTTCGCCACATTGCCGGTATCCCCTCGCACCGCGAAATAGCCGAGGGCGGCAGTCGCCAGCAGAAGAGCGGCGACCCCACCCGGCTTCAAAATCACACGGGTCATAGTTTTCGATTCCTTCTGAAATTTGCCGTCCCCCACCATGACAACCGACAGAAAAGAGGAACGTTACAGGTCATCATCTGGGAGGATAAGACTCGGTTCCACCAGGTACATCCATTCCGGAGTCCGGACAGCCCGTGACAACCATCGCGGAGCCTCATTGTTCATCATCGCGTCCAGCGTCTCAAAAAGGTAACGGACGATTTCCGCCGGGTCGAACTCCACGCGTATGATTTCGGGATGCCACGCGAGAAGTGCCGTAGAACCGGCGTTCGAATGGGTGGCAATCTTGATGTCGCGATTCGGACGTAGCCCGATCCGATAGAGTGCCATCAATGCGGCTTGGGTATGCATATCGTTCGGGGAGACGATTCCAATCGGTCTTTCTTCCGTCCGTGGTTTTCGGGAGTATCGCTCCAGTGCGATCCGGTAATATTCGGCGAACACATCGTCCGTATCGGCGGAACCCTCGTCCTCCCCACCCATTTCCAGCGCGGGAGACGGCGATAACCCGTGCGCCAGCATCGCCCCCTTGTACACCGTATACAGGGGCGTGTAGGCGTTGTTGCCCGCCGCTGAAATCGGGGAGAAAAACCACGGGTCGATTCGGCGGCAACCGGCACGTGCCAACGCCGCGACTCCCATCTGTATCATACTCACGTTCGAGTGTGAGATGACGTACTCCGCCGCCCCCGCGTAAGCCACCACGGGTACGCCCTGCGCTTCGATCCACCGTGCCACCGGATGCAACACTCCGACCGTGATAATCCCGTGAACCCCTCCGGCAACGATCTCCTCCCGAATCGTTGTGGAAAGCGGTCCCGCATCCTGCGGGTGATTCAGTTCCTGTTCGACATGCGGCCTCACAAAATGCAGGGTCAGGTGCGCTTCGTTACGTTCGGCAATCTCACGGATTTGTCGGACCAGCAAACGCCAGAACGGGGACGAATCACCAAACATGAAGTATTCCGGGTTGCACAGCAGGATGATGTTGCGTAGCCGGAGGCGCGGCGACACATAGACGCCGCTCCCCTGTCGGCGGACGAGTATGTTCTGTCCTTCCAGACGAACAAACGCCGCATCCAGCGTTGCCTGCGATACGTTCAGATCTTCCTTCAGTTCGCGAACCGTGGGAAGTTTCGCATGCGGTCCCAGTTTCTGTGCGATACCGAGCAGACGGCTATAGGTCTCATGTACCTTGCCCTCTAGCTTGCTTGCCTTGCTCGGGAGATGCTTCGCCCGCCGCGTCCCCGTGACTCTGTTTTGACTATCCACTCTTTTAATGATCCGTTCCCAAACTGCCGTTCCCTAAGCAGGAACGAACTACTGAGGCGTCTTGTAGACGCCATCGATTATTTTTGTTTCTTCCCGGCTTCTGGAACCGTTTTGGCTTGATTCTCCCGACTCATATTGAGGAACGGTTCGACACGTTTTCTTTCGTCGGGAGTTAGATCACTCAACTTGGTTTGTTTTCGCATCGCCTCCCCCAGCCGGGAGTCCTGTTTCGCGGTAGCCTTGACGCCACATCCCCCGCCCGCGATCAAAAAAACCACGCCTAATCCGAAACAATAAAGATTTCTCACAGAGTCCCGTCCTTCTGCCTGATAGTACCCGGTTCCAGTCTCTCGACCGGAACCGGATAGGTTGGTGCGATGTTATCTCCGCCGGGAGTCCCACATATTTTCGTTGGGAAGGTTGATCGGGTCCGGGTTGGTCTGCTCCGGCTTCATCGACTTGACATGTCCGTCCACGAAAACGATGTTCGCACGTCCCGCGTGTTTCGCCGAAACTCCGCCGTTGGTCCCGTTCGGGTACGCGGACGCGGTTCGTTTCCCATTCGGGATAATACATCCGATCCAACTACACCACGATCCCTGGGTCGCGGTGTCGGTCATAAAAATGTTCGTCGGATGAAAGTCTGTCCGGTTCCGTCCCCCGCCGTCATTCGCCCAGCCCATGGCTTTCGATAAGTCGTTGGAATGCTTCTCCGCGAGCATGACAGTGTCCGCCGGACGATTTATCGATGCGATGGTTCCCGAATCGTACACTTCCCAGGGATGGCGTGGCGTGATTACCCCAATCGGGTCGTTTCCGCCCCCCGGCGAGACGGTTCCCCAACTGGTCAAGCCGTTTGCCGCCCAACTGATCCAGGGACCACGGTAGTCATCCGTCCCCGTCGGGCCGGGGATGTTGTCTTCCCCATCGTCGCTCGGGCAACGGAGGACGGGATAACTTTTCATGTACGGCTCGATCTTCTTCGGCCAGCCCACCATGATACCGGACGCGGGTCAGTCCCAGATTGGCGAGAATACGAACGTCTCGTCATAATCCTGCGCGTACATCAACAGGGAAAGCCCCATCTGCTTGCCATTCGAAAGGCACGAGGTTTGCCGTGCTTTCTCGCGCGCCTGTGCGAACACAGGAAACAGGATTGCGGCGAGGATAGCGATGATCGCTATCACAACGAGCAATTCGATGAGTGTGAACGCAGCGCGTTTCGCAAGCGTGAAGCCACTTCGTGACGACTGAAACGATTGTTTTTCCATAGGGGTTCCTTCAACGACTTTGGTATCGGTTAGCGGAGGGATGTGGGAATGTTCCGGTAGCATCCTCGCTACTATTGTTTCGATTCAATTTTATTGTACTCCTGAAATGTGCGCCTGTCAATAGTCGGCGCAAAGATCGATCCCACCCCCGTTCCTGCGGGGTGGGATCGATCTTTCAATCGGGTTCGCTTTATCGTTGCCCGGACGGCGCGGCTACATCTTCGGGGCGGGTGCCTTCGGCTTCGCGAACAGTTTATCGTCCACCGGCGCGTTGATCTGGATCGCTTCGAAGGTAACGATGCCCTCGGGAAGTCCACTGACAACCTGTCGCGACTTGAACGGAAACTTGATCCCGTCGACGCTACGGTAGTCGCTGGAAAAACTCTGCGTCGGAATCGCCCCCTGCGCCGTCTCGACGACGACATCGGTCCGCAACGGCAGTTTTGTTTTCGTGTCGTAGAAGATCACGACCGGCTTGCCGCCTCGTTTCGGTGTCAGACGGATTGCGTAAGCATCCGCCGTGCCGACCTTACGTATACCGATCAGCACCGGCTTCACATACGTTTTGCGCCAGTCGCTGCTGCGGATCTCGTCGACCGGGCTTTGCACCTGACGTAACTCGCCGCCTTCGAGAGTGCGCAGTCCGTTGATCGGGTCCCGGCTCCAGCCGACCTTGCCGTCGAACCCCTGTTCGATTTTACCTGCCCCGGCGATCTGCTGGACGAGATAGACCTTGTCGGGGAACTTGATCTGCATTTCCATCGTGCCGTTGATCTTTTGCGCCGGATACGACATCCTCGCGCGCATCGTGACCGTCCGAATCTTATTGAAAGCAGCACTCGATCCGGACGCTGCAGACGCTTCGTCCAGAATTTTTTCGACAGGCGGCAACTTCGCGGCGGGCTTCGCCGCCGTCGGCTTTTGCGCCGACGAAACGGCGGTTGTCCCGAACATCATCAATCCCATCGCCGCGCCTAACACAGCGACACTCAATCTTCGATTCATTGTTGTACAGTTTCCTTTGGTGTCAGATAATTTAACGCCGCATCTAAAATGGGGTCTCCGGTCGGCGAGGCGGCGAGCGTGGCGCGTGTCAGGGCGACGGGAATATCCGGGATTACGCCGCGCCCTTCGAGGACCACGCCTTTGGGGGTACGGAAATCGGCGAACACATACTGGAACCGCCCGCCGTCCGGTAAACCGACGACCTGTGACGGGAGAACCATCCCCGCCGTCCGCCGCCCGATCACGGTCGCGCGCTTCGCTTCCTGCAACCCCGCCGCCATGATTTCCGACGTGCTGATACTCCCCTCATCCGTGAGAATAACAACCTTACCCTTGTAGACCGGCTCCTGCGGGTAGGACAGGAACTTCTGCGGAAACGACCGCGTCCGCATCGTTCCGAAGTCGATCTTTTTTTCCGAGAGAGTCCCACCGATTCCGCTCGCCATTACGCCGATGCCGCCCGGGTTACCGCGCAGGTCGATCACCAGCCCGGGTGCCCCACTCGCCGCGAAGCCGTGGATCGCTTCCTTGACCGGGTCCGAAAGGGTCAGGAGAAAGATGGAGAAGCGCACGTAACCGATGCCACCGGGGAGCGTCCGGGTTTCCACGGCGGCGGCGAGCGGCGGCAACGCCCCGAACGTTTCCTTCTTGGCAGTGGGTTCACGCGGCGTAATCGTCACGGCTTTCTCAACGTCGGCAGGGTCTTTCAGCGTCAACGTGTACTCCGTCCCAACTGTCCCGGAAAGGAATCGATTCAGAGTGGACCATGCGGCGACCAGGTTCTCCCCTTCATGGTTTCCCGGAGTGGCGGCGAGGATCGCATCCAGAACGGGTTTCACGGGCTTTTCATTGATCGCGACGACCACATCGCCGGGGCGGACGCCCGCCGCGACCGCCGCGCTTTCCGGTTCGACGCGAACAATCACTGGCTGGTTTTCGACCCACTGCGCCGTGATCCCGCTTTCCCCGGTCTCGCCAGGAAGTGCCGGGGCGGTCCCGATCTCTTTCGTGACCGCGACTGTTTCCGGCGGGATGACACCGAGGTGCGACTGTTTCAGCAGACCGAGCATCTCGTTCATCACGGCGTAAAATGCCGCCGTATCCGCCGCCTTTTCGGCGCGCGGCAGGTATTTCGCCCGCGCCGCGCCCCAGTTCACCCCGTTTATTTTCGGGTCATAATGGCTGTCGCGCACCGTGCGCCAGACGATGTCGAAAATCTTCTGACGCGGCGAAGCCGGAACGGGTGACTTGACCGGCGGTTTGGCTTTGAGCGGTGGCTTCGCGGCGACCGGTGGTTTTCCGAACGCTGGGAAGCCGAGGAGCGCGGAAAGCGCGAGAGTGCCGAGTAGTTTTCGTGTCATGCTTTGAGTAGAATACTTTCTTTCTGGAACGCGTGCGCGGCGAACAGGACCGCAATCACGGCATAAAGGAGCGATGTGGCGCAGGCGATCAGCACGAACGCCGGGTTCCAGACGCCTTCGAGGGCTTGCTTCAGGACGAGCGACGCGTTCGTGACCGGGACAAACGCCCAGAAAAGCGGTGCCTCGGATTTTAGAACCAGGGAGAGCATCGCGCCGGAAGTAGCGATCAGCATCACCGGGGCGAGATACGATTGCGCCTCGCGCTGGTTTCGGGCGAATGTGGATACAGTGAGCAACATCCCCGCCCCCATCACGGCGAGTGGTATCAAGACCAGAAACATCGCGGCGACGCCAGTGAACGTCAGGGTCAGCCCCGACTTCACCATCCACTCGAACGCGGGCAGTTTCACGTAAAAGGGCCAGATGAAGCCGATCACCGAGAGCATCCCGCCAAGCATGGCGACCGCCGCGACCGCTAAGAATTTGCCCGTGACCAGTTCGCGGCGCGACGCGGGTGACACGAGTAGCGTTTCCAGCGTCCCGCGCTCTTTTTCCCCTGCGACGGTGTCGTTCGCCAGGTATGCCCCGCCGATGATCGCGTAGATCGCCAGCATATACGGCAGAATCATCGTCACCAGCGCGGTCCCCGGCGACGCCCCGCCCGCGATATTCTTTTCCACTGGCTCAAAAGGCTTGGCGAGCTGTTGTTCCAGCCCGTTCTCCAGTAACCGCAGTTCGACGAGACGAGACGCGCGGCGGTCCAGAAACGATTTCAATCGATCCCCCGCCTCCGAGGACGATTGACGCCCCTGTTCCGCGAGCACCGTGACCGTGATCTGCCGTCCCGCCTTTAAAACCGCTTCCGAGTCGGGGGGAAATACCAGGGCGGCGCGGACGGTCTTGTTACGGATCAATTCTTCGGCTTCTTTTTGCGTCGCTACGTCCGTCACGAGATACTTGTCCTCGTCGGTCGCCTTGAACGTTTTGCCGATTTTGAGCGCGTCGGACAGCGTCGGTGACTCCTTGACCCCGACGAACGCGACGGGGACCGTCTCTTGATTTGCCGTCTTCACCTGGCTCTGGATCAGGATTCCGAGTAGAGCGAACAGGACCGGCGTCAGAAGGAGCGGCGAATAGATGGTATTGAAGTGGGTGCGGCCATCACGGAACACTTCCCAGAACTCTTTTTTGAAAACGATTTGCCAGCGCGGTGTCATGTTCAGTTCTCCGGTTCGCCGATCAGGCGCAGAAAGACTTGCTCGAACGTAGTGCCGCCGGTGCGGTCACGCAGTTCGGCAAGGGTGCCGGTCGCGACGATTTTCCCGTCGTGTACCACGGCGACGCGGTCACACAGGGCTTCGACCTCGCTCATAATGTGCGTGGAAAAGAGGATCGTCTTCCCCTCCTGCCGTGAGCGGCGGATGAAACGCACCACGGTGCGCGCCGCCATGATGTCGAGTCCCGAAGTCGGCTCGTCGAAAAACAGGACCGGCGGCTCGTGGAGCACCGCGCGGGCGATGGACGTTCGCTGTCGCTGTCCCGTAGACAGTTTGTCGCAACGGCGGTCGAGAAACTCGTGCATCTCCAGCGTTTCCGCCAGTGTTTCGATACGCGCCTCGCGATAGGACGGTTCCATTCCGAACAGTTCACCGAAATACCGGAGCATCTCGCGGGCGGTGAGCCGCTCATATAAGGCGGCGGTCCCGGTCAGGTAGCCGATACTCGCGCGGACTTTCGCGCCCTCGGTCTGGATGTCGTAGCCGTTGACCGTGCCTTTGCCGCCGGTCGGCTCCAGGATCGTGGCGAGCATCCGTATCGTGGTTGTCTTGCCCGCGCCGTTCGCGCCGAGGAGACCGAAGATCTCGCCGGGCTTCGTCGCGAAGGATACGCCG
This sequence comes from Armatimonadota bacterium, assembly GCA_043763605.1. Lineage (GTDB taxonomy): Bacteria > Armatimonadota > Armatimonadia > Armatimonadales > Armatimonadaceae > JACMIU01. The sequence goes on from JAYULM010000089.1 coordinate 14,743, forward strand.
TCCACCGCGCGCTTTATCTGTTTCGTTTTGGGATCGTTGAAGTGTTTTTGAAGATTTTCCGCTTCAATCATTCGTGGGGTACTTTCCAGGACGCCTGCGGTTTTGGGCGTCTTGCCGTCTTAGAACCGCGACGGGCGGGTTCGGTTACAGTTGTCGCCAAAAATTATCGTCGAAATTTGGCGTGCGCCTTCTTTTACTATAGGCTAAGCCAATCAGAATGGACGCCGTTCGAATCGGACGTTAGCGGACGGTAAACCGTTCCGCTGGAAGCCTTCGGCTGTAGACGCTTCGCGTCACCGAGGGCGCATCGTTCGCGCCGCAACCAGACGGCTCCCCGATGCGAAGCGTCTACAGCCGAAGGCTTCCAGCGGAACGGTTTACCGTCCGCTAACGTCCGATTCGGCGCCGCGACAATGCCGCGATGAATACAGTGTTCCGGGTACGAATTTCGGCTTCGCCTGCAACGAGACCATCAGTTACGCGATACGCCCTTGACTACCCCCGGCGAATCAGCGCGATCCCCGCGACGAGCAGAACGATCCCGGCGAGACGCAACACCGACACCGGATGACGCTCCGCGCCGAGCAATCCGAAGTGGTCCAGAGTGACCGACGCGAGCAGTTGTCCCGCGATCACCACGGCGGAGAAGAGCGTCAACCCGAGCCGCCCGGCGAACGCCGCCGACACCGTGATGAACACCGCCCCGATTACGCCGCCCAGCCAGATCCACCACGGCAGACGGGACGCGGTTGCGCCGAACCCGCCTTCCGGCGCGGACACGCGGGAAAGGAGCACGAAAATCAGGATGCTCACGGTGCCGATCAGGAACGAGATCAGCGCGGCGGTGAACGGGCTTCCCATCTCCCTGCCGAGGCGGGAGTTGATGCCCGCCTGCACCGGCAATGCTACCCCCGCGAGCAGGGTGATCAGTAGCGGTAACAACGGACTTTCCTTCACAGTGTGCCGTGCTTTCTAAGCGCCGAACGATTCGGGGTTGAGCGATTGCAGTTCCGGAAGCGTGAAGATGCCGTCCTCGCGGATCAACACGTCGTCGAAGTAGATTCTACCGCCGCCGTTCTTCGCGTCCTGCAGGCAGACCATATCCCAGTGGATCTGGCTCTTGTTGCCGTTGTCGGCGATGTCGTAGGCGTTCCCGGGCGTCATGTGAAACGAACCGGCGATCTTTTCATCGAACAGCGTGTCGCGCATCGGGATCGTCACGAACGGATTGAACCCGAGCGACCACTCGCCGATATAGCGCGCGCCTTCGTCGGAATCGAGTATTTCGTTGAGTTTCGCCGTGTTTCCGCCTGCTTCCGCTTCCACGATCTTGCCGTTTTCGAACCGGAAGCGAACGCCGCTGAATACGGTGCCGCGATACACCGTGTCGCAGTTGTACTGGAGTGTGCCGTTGACGCTATCTCGCACGGGCGCGGTAAAACACTCGCCATCAGGGATGTTGCGATGTCCCGTGCAGGGGATCGCGCCGATGCCCTTGATCGAGAACGACAGGTCGGTCCCCGGTCCGGTGATCCGAACGCGGTCGGTGTTCGCCATCAACTGCCGGAGCGGTTCGACGGCGCGTTCCATCTGCTTGTAGTCCACGCCGCCGCAAACGCGGAAGTAGAAATCCTCGAACGCCTCCGTACTCATCCCGGCGGACTGCGCCATGCTCGGGTGGGGCCAGCGCAACACCACCCATTTCGTGTGCGGGACGCGGATATTGCTATGGACCCGGTGCCACCACTGCTTCTCATACACCGCCATTTTGTCGCCGGGAATATCGCTGTACTCGCTCGAATTGTGCGTACCGCGCACCGCGATATAGCACTGCACGGCTTCCATACGCACGGTCTCGATGTCGCCGATGGTCTTCATCTGCTCCTCGGTGGCGTTCCGAATCAGGGAGCGGAGAACTTGTTGCTGGTGCGTGATCACGAGCGGTAATCCGCCGACTTCGCCGATGGCTTCGATCAGGGCGACGGTGAATTCGGTCGGAACATCAGTGTTCTCGACCAGGACTTTTTCGCCCGGCTGAACGTTGATCGAATGCGTGACGAGGAGGCGCGCGAGGGTGTAAAAGCGGGAGTCTTTCATGGGCAGGATTTTACCACGCTTCCCCGAAGTTTAGCGGGCGCGAAGTGTCTGGGACTCGCTCACGGAAGGCGTCTCGTAGCGCGAACTGCCCAGATATTCGTCCAACTCGTCGTGCGCCTCGGACATCGCGACCGCCTCCGATGCCACGCTTTGCACCGACCCGGCGATGTTGCTCAGTGTCAATTCCGAGTTGGCGACGAACGGTTGCGCGGCGGACTGCCCGACCCGCCCCCACGTCGGGAGCGTCAGGCGTAGCACGTCGATCTGCGCGCGCAGTTCCTGCCGCAACGCGCGCACCCGGCGCGACACTGCGACCGTGTTTTCCGAAGCGCGCGCGGCGACCTCCAACGCGTTTGCCTGGCGACGGAGCGATCCGGCGATTACCGCGTCAGACTCGCGTTCGGCGCGGGCATAGAGCATCTGTGCTTCCGCGCGCTGGTCGGCGGCAAGGATACTGCCTCCGCTCAATCCCATTTCCGCGACCGGGGGCAGACGGCATAACGCCTCGCCGATGGCGCGCAGGGCCGCGCGGAGTTCATCCTCGGACTCCTTCGGAACGGTCTGTGAGCGCACCACATCGCGAACAAGGTACAGAAACGAGCGTTCCAGTTCGTCCTCGACGTTGCCCGCGTCACCACTGGTCAGCGTTTGCCCCTGGAAGAAACGGAGAAATTTGCCCGCCATTTCACCCAGAACCTGCGGCAGACCGGGGACATTGCCGGTGAGAAACGGAGTCAGTTCCTCTTCCGTGAGTGCGGTGGCGTGGAGTTTTTTCAGATGCTGGCGCGGCAATCCGACAAATACTCCGTAGCCGTAGGCACTACCTATCCCGAGCGTGATTGCCTCCGCCCCCAGAAACTCGCCGATATTCCCGGCGGAAAGCAGGTCTGCTCCCATCATGACGGCAACAACAGGAAATATCCAGCCCAAGCCTGCGCCCAAGCCGAACGCGACGTTGCTTGTCTTTTCTTTGGTCAGAGGGAGTGTATTCGCCGCGACCTCCTCCGAAACCGGCAGGTCCTTGATCCAGCGTTTGCCCATCGGTCCGAGACGCGGCACGGTCGGCTTCGCCCAGACCGACGCCATCCCGAGCGAGCGGTTGCGCACGGTGAGGATGTGCCATTTGGTGCCGAGGTCTTGCGGGAGCAGTCGCATGGTTTTATTGTATCGCGAACGAAATACTGCGGGGTGAATCGGACGCTGAAGGGTTCCGCTGGAAGCCTTCGGCTGTAGACGCTTCGCGTCGGGGAATATAGTCTTCGTCAATTCGGTTGAAGGTACTTGCAATGACGAAAACAAGCGGCCCCCAAAGTGTCAGGAATCGAAGCGATGGCTTTAGCCAAAGCA
>JAYULM010000090.1:0-18111 GCA_043763605.1 Armatimonadota bacterium
CCCGGAAGCGGAGCGACACCGGAATCTGACTCCCCCTTTCTCCCCTTCCGAGGGGGGAAAGGGGGTTGGGGGGATAGGGGGGACGAATCAGCCAAAAAAACGCCCAACCCGCCCGGCTCGTCGCCCGCCAAAAAGCCGAACAGCGACCGCTCTCCCTGACCGAAGCGGCGAAACACGTAGGGCAGGGCGAGCAGGGTGAGCGGGTGGAGCGGGTACGCGCGGTCGGTGAGCGTCGCGAACTCGGTTTCGGAAACGTTGCGCGGGAGCAGGTTCAGCGACGCGACGGTCCGGGCGGCGGATTGCGCGGCGGTCGCGATAGCGGCGTCGCGGTCGGCGTCGGGGAGGCGGTCTATCGCGCGGGCGACGAGGCGCAGGGTTTCCTCGGGAGCGTCGGCGAACGCGATGTCGGCGAACCGCCCCTGCACCTTGCGCCACTCGTTGCGCTCCTTCGCGGACAATCGCCCCGCGTACTCCTCGAACGCCTGATGGAACACGGTGACGAAAAACAGCGGCGCGTCGATAGGCGAGCGGACGGCGGCTTCCGCCATTTCTTGCAGGGCTTGCATGTCGCCGGAATCGGGGTGTAGCGCGGCGTGCTCCAGAAACTTCCCGGCTTCGTCCACGATCACCAGCAAGCCACGGATCGCGGGCGCGGACTCGGTGAGACGTTCCGTCACGGACTCGAAGAATCGCGCGACCTCCGCGCCGGTGGGGGAGGGGGGAACGTCGGGGAGCGGGACGCGGACGCCCGCCGTTTGTAGCGCGCGGCGCAACCCGCCGACCAGCGCGGACGCGATTGGTTCGCGCCCGCCGACGATCAGCACCGGGAACAGCCCGTCGGTCGCGGCGTCGAACAGCGTTTCGCCGAACTCGGCTTCGGCACGGGCGCGCAGGTCGCCGTCGCCCCATGGCGACGCGGCGAGCGACTTCGCCAGCGTCAGCGCGAACGCCGACTTCCCGGAGCCATACGGACCGGTGATCGAGAACGCGCGGGCACCCGGCGTTCGCACCCCGGCAAGAATCCGCCGGAGCGTGGTCAGCGCGGCGGGCGTCGGCACGTAGCCATCGGTCGAACCCGGCGCGTAAAAGTCGCGCTCCAGGTGGACGGAACGCAGAAACCGCTGCTTGACCCGCCCCACCTCGGAAAGCGAAACCGGAATATGGCGAAAGTCCCCCGGGGGGACTTTCGCGCCCAGGCTAAGCGCGGGCATCGGCGTAGTACCTTTCTAAAAGAGCCAGGGGATCGACGTTCCCGCGCCGCGCGACTTGCCGCACCAGCGCGGTGTCCGCGAAAAGCAGGTTGCCGTCCGTCAGCGCGGAAAGTTCGTCCAGATAGGCGAGTGTCGCGTCCTCGTCCAACCGGAACACCCGCCCCGGCGACGCTTCCCCGTGGACAATCTCGCGGAGCGACAGGGTTTCCTGCGCGTCATGCCGCTTACGCCAGAAATCGGCGAGGGCGTACGCGAAAACGGCGGCGGGTAGCGTCGGCTTCGCCTTGTTCTGAAACCGGTACAGCGGCGTCCGCTTCTTGCCGTCGCTCGTGCGCCCCGCAACCGTGGTCAGCAACCCGAGCGACGCCAGCGGACAATCCAGCGTTTCCTCCGGCGTGGACGTGGCACCGCGTCTGCCGGGCAGGTACGTCCGCACGAAGCACGACACATCCGCCTCCAGGGACGACTCCGACGCCCGCGCTCTACCCGTAGATTCTGCGAACCGCTTCATGCCGTCCAGAAGCGATTCGCGCGTAAACTCGCCGGGTTGCAGGAGGTTGAAAACGGCATACCAGGTCGTCGCCCGCGCCGGGTTGGTCGTCAGGTTCCAGTGGATCACCCACAGCGACGCGTCGTCTTCCAGATACGGGTCGTAGCCATCGTTCGCGAGGAGCCGCCGCCCGAGTTCCGACACGCGCAAGGTCCGCGCCCGCTCGCCCGCCACTTCCGCCTCTTCGACGACGCCGGTAGAGAGCGTCCAGTGGCGTATGGCATCGACCATATTCTTACCCACCCCGAGCCGAACAATAGCGTCGGGGGAGCGAAAAACGGCGGGATCGCGAGACAGCGCGTCCACGCCTTTTTTGAGCCAGGGGTAACGAAAAACAAACGTCTGGTGCCCGGAAAAAGCGGGCGTGAGGGTATCGGGGGGTGTCGAAAACATGGGGGGATCAGCGGATTTTATACCATTGCGCCGTGGGCGACGCAACCGAAGTCAGCACGATTCACGGTTTCAAGAACGCGGCTACCTGCGACTCGTCCATCTCGAAGTAGCGCAGATCATACTCGTTCGCGTCCTCGCCTAAATCGGTCATGCCACAGGTGTCCCGGTAAAACGATTCCGCCTGCGGCAACGCATGCAGACCGATTCGACCGCCCATTCCGCAATCACGGCTGAACGTGATTGCCGCTTCAATCAATACTTTACCTACTCCTCGATAACGGGGCGTGTCGGTCAGGGAACGCAGATTCCACGGCGCGGTAGCGATGTAGTCAACGTACACGAGCGGCTTACCCATTTGTATAGCGAGAGACGACTCAGGAGTAGGGAATTGACAAGCATCAACCCCTGTGTCTCGCCCTCGACAGCCAAGCCGAAAAACTGGTACCCGCTTTTGTTCCAATACTGGCGGGCTTTTCGCGTCCAAAGCCAATGCTTATGTTCCGGCAGATCGCTCGCGCTTACTCCGGCTTGCAATCGCGACTGCCACGCGGAAAGCAGGAAGGGTAGCCAGACGTTTTCCACGGCTTCGATCTCGGTCGCGGTCACGTTTTCGGCAATCAGTGCGAGAACCGCTTTACCGTCCGCAATTCGGACCGGGGGGGTATTATGCCTCGTCACTCCGCGAGTCCCGCCCCGAACGGTTCGCCCCATTTACGGCGTTCCCAGGGCATCGGCTCTCCCGTGTGTGCCATTCGATAATCGTCCACCGCCTCGTAGGTCGCCAGAGCAAGGCGCAAAAGTTGTTCGGGTGTCAAGTGCTTCTCGGCAGTCAATCTTTCGAGCGCGGCGCGCTCGTTCGGGGACAGACGAACGACTACGGCATCATCCGTTACGTATTCTGAGATCGGTTGCATAAATCGGCTCCTTACTTTATCTATTGTACCCCGCCCCGGATACAGAGGGGGAACTGCCGCATCATCGTTTGCAGGTCGGTATTCCAGCGACGGGAAAGTTCCGCGAGCAACGGCAACCGCTCGGCGTCGCGGGCGAGAACGCTGTTTGAAAAGCCGATCAACTCCTGCCGCTCGGCGTCCGTCGCCACGTCGTCCGCCGATTTTTTCCGCAGTTCGGCGAAGCGGTTCCAAAACTCCGGCGCGAAGTTGCGCCGAATGTCCTGGAGTAAGTCGTCATCGGAGCGCAGGTCGAGCGGGCGGGACGCAACGCCGAAGTTGCTTTCGCGAAGCTTTGCCCGTACCGCCTCACGCATGAAGGCGGACAAGTCCATGCCCGCCGCGCTTGCAGCCAAACGGGCGTCCTGTTCAATGTCGCCGAGTTCGAGAACGATGGACATGCGATAATTATACCCTGCCCCGGCTGCTACTGGTGCTGTAACCACACAGGCCGGTCTGCCTGTGTGGTCTATCGAACACTACCCTTCCGCCGCCTCGTACTTGTCTTTCAAGCCCGACACCACCGACGCGTCCGCGAGCGTGGACATATCCCCGAGGGCGCGCCCTTCGGCGATGTCGCGGAGCAGGCGGCGCATGATCTTGCCCGAGCGCGTTTTCGGCAGTTCCGCCGTGAACAGGATGTCGTCCGGGCGGCAGATCGGTCCCAGTTTTTCCGCGACGTGCGCTTTCAGTTCGCCCGCTAATTCCGACGTTTGACGGACGCCCTCCTTGATCGTCACGAACGCCGCGATGGCTTGCCCCTTGATGTCGTGCGTGCGCCCGATCACCGCCGATTCCGCGACCGACGGGTGCGACACCAGCGCGGATTCGACTTCCATCGTCGAGATGTTATGCCCCGCGACCAGCATGATGTCGTCCACGCGCCCGAGTAGCCAGATATAGCCGTCCTTGTCGCGCCGCGCACCGTCGCCCGCGAAGTATAGATTCTTGTCGCCGAACTTCGACCAGTACGTTTTCTGGTACCGGTCGTCGTCGCGCCACAGAGTGCGGAGCATCGAGGGCCATGGGGAACGGATGACGAGAAAACCGTCCGTGCCGGGCGCGACCGCTTCGCCTTCTTCATTCACCACGTCGATGTCCACGCCGGGAAACGGGAACGTCGCCGAGCCGGGCTTGGTCGCGACGATGCCGGGGAGCGGCGTGATCATGTGCGCCCCGGTCTCGGTTTGCCACCACGTGTCGGCGATGGGGCAACGCTCGCCGCCGACGTGCTTGTGGTACCACATCCACGCCTCGGGATTGATCGGCTCGCCGACCGAGCCGAGGAGCCGGAGCGACGACAGATCGTGCTTCTCTAAATGCTCGGTGCCCCACTTCATGAACGCGCGGATCGCCGTCGGCGCGGTGTAGAACACGGTGACACCGTACTTTTCGATGATTTCCCAGAACCGGTCGCGGGCGGGGAAGTCCGGCGCGCCCTCGTACATGAGCACGGTCGCGCCTGCCGCAAGCGGTCCGTAGACGACGTACGAGTGTCCCGTCACCCAGCCGACATCGGCGGAGCACCAGTACACGTCGGAATCTTTGTGATCGAACGTCGAAACGAATGTCGCGTGCGCTTGGGTCAGGTAGCCCCCCGTGGTGTGCAGAATCCCCTTCGGCTTGCCGGTGGAGCCGGACGTGTAGAGGATGTACAGCGGGTCTTCCGAGTCCATGACTTCCGGCTCGGTCAGGCGCGGTGCCTGCTCCATCAGGCGGTGCCACCAGTGGTCGCGCCCCTCGGTCATCGGGACATGGCGCGGATCGGGGAGGCGCGAATATACGACCACGCTCTCGATGCTCGGACACGCGCCGTTATCCAGCGCGTTATCCGCCGTGGCTTTCAGATTCACGGCGTTTCCGCGCCGGTAGCCGCCGTCCGCCGTTACGAGCACTTTGGACTCGGAATCGTTGATGCGCTCGCGGAGCGAGTCCGCCGAAAATCCGCCGAAGACGACGGTGTGGATCGCGCCGATCCGCGCACAGGCGAGCATGGCTATCGCGGCTTCGGGGATCATCGGCAGATAGATCGTGACCCGGTCGCCCTTGCCGACGCCCAGGTTCTTCAGCACGCCCGCGAACCGGTTGGTTTCGCGCCACAGGTCGTAGTACGTCAGAACACGGCTGTCGCCCGGCTCGCCCTCGAATAAAATCGCGGCTTTGTTGCGCCGGTCGCCTTTGATATGCCGGTCCAGGCAGTTGGCGGCGATGTTGAGTTTGCCGCCGAGGAACCACTTCGCGTGCGGCGGGTTCCATTCGCAGACGGTGTGGAACGGTTCGATCCAGTCCAATCGGTTCGCCCATTCGCTCCAGTACGCTTCGCGGTCGGCGTTCGCTTTCGCATAAAAGGCGGGGTCGCTGATGTTCGCTTGCGCCGCGAACGCCGCACCCGGTGTAAATGTTCGCTCGTCGGTCAGGGTGCTCTGCACTGCCGGGGATGATTCGGTCGCCATCGGTTAAAAAATACTTCCTTGTTCGTAAATCGTTACGCCATTCAGTATAACCATGCCCGACGCCCCGGTCAAGAATCGCGGAATAGTTTTCGCTCCCCCGCCCCATTCGGGGGAGGGGCGGAAAACAAAGCGAGATTGGGTATAATGAAAAAGATTTCCTGACCCTCGTATCATGATAGCTGCCAAACACCCCGAAGAAGAAGCCCGCCTCGCCGCCCTGCAACGATACGACATTCTGGACTCGCCTGTCGAGGAGGCGTTCGACAACATCACGCGCCTTGTCTCCTACATCTGCGACGCCCCCATATCGGTCATCAACCTGATCGACCGTGACCGCCAGTTCTTCAAGTCCGAGGTCGGTCTGGGGGTCCGGGAAACACCTCTTGATACGTCCCTCTGCTCCCACGCGATTTTGCAACCGGGACTGATGGTCGTGCCGGACACGACGGTCGACCCACGTTTCTCGGACAACCCGCTGGTCACGGGCGATCCGAATCTGCGCTTCTATGCCGGTGCCTTGCTGGAAACATCGGACGGACACGCGCTCGGCACCCTGTGTGTGCTGGACTACAAAAAACGGGAATTGACCGCCGCGCAAGCCGACGCCTTGCAAGTGCTCGCGCGTCAGGTAATGGCATTGTTGGAACTACGGCGGCGATACGCATACGAAAAGAACATCGCCGAAACCCTGCAACGCTCGATGCTACTGCGCCCGAAACCCGATCAGTTCCCCGGCTGGACCCTGGAGGCTACCTACGAATCCGCCTGGGCGGAAGCGGAAGTCGGTGGCGACTTTTTCGACGCGTTCGGTCTCGCGGACGGTAGCGTCGCGCTGATCGTGGGCGACGTTTCCGGGAAAGGGTTGCGCGCGGCGACGCGCACGGCGGAAGCCAAATACGCGCTACGGGTCTACCTGCGCGAAACACGGTCGCCCGCCGAAGCCGTGTCGCGTCTGAACACGTTCCTTTGTGAAACGACTATGAGCGCGACGGACGACACATTCGTCGCGCTGACGGTGGTGATCGTGGACCGGGACGGCGCGACCCGCGCCACACTCGCCGGGAGCGAAGCCCCACTGATCCGCCGTGCGGACGGAAGTATCACGGTGATCTCGACGGGGGGAATGCCGGTCGGAGTCTCGGCTAACGCGCAGTACGGCGAGGAAACACTCCAACTCGGCAGCGGCGACCTGATCCTGATCCTCACCGACGGCATCACGGAAGCGAGGAAACAGGGGGAGTTTTTCGGCACCGAGGGCGTGGAACGGGTCCTGCGCGACGTGGGCGCAACATCCTCCCTTACCGCGATTGCCGAAACCATCGTCCGCGAGGCACGGGCGTTCGCCAGCGGCACCCTGCGCGACGATGTCTGCCTCCTGCTCGCCCGACGGAATTGAAGATTTTGAACCGCCAAGACGCCAAGTTCGCCAAGAGTAAGAGAAGGAGAAGAGGGTTGAAAGTTTTTCGCTCCGCTCGCTTTCGAGACGGCTCGGTGAAAAAGTAGACCTTCTACCTTAAACCCTCTTCTCCTCTTACTCTTGGCGAACTTGGCGTCTTGGCGGTTCAAAATCGGGGCGCGACAGACGGGCAAGCCTATCCCGTGATTGCCGGTTTGATCGCCTTTTCCGCCCAGTCGCGGAGTGTGTTTGGTGTCATAGTTTCCGGCGAGCGCGGTTCGGCGTTCGACTGCCCGCGATTCGATAGCGCGTCGAACATCTCCACGTACAACCCCGCGAAATCCGCGCTCGCGCCCATCTGCAGGAATGTTTCGTGCGCTTGCTCGGGCGTCGTCTGGATGTACCGGACTTCCTTGCCGACCGCCGCCCCGATGACACTGGCGACTTCGGCGAACGAAAGATCGGCGGGACCGTGTACGCCGCGATACGTTTTTCCGGCGAAGTTTCGCGCTGTCAGCAGTTCGGCGGCGACGCGGGCGATGTCTTCGGTGGCGACCATCGGCATCCGCGCTTCCGGTGAAAGAGGCATGAAGATCGCGCTCGCGTTTTTGATCGGATCGATCTGCGCCGCGAAATTCTCGAAAAAGAAGCCGGGGCGCAGGTGAATAACGTTCGCGGCGGTCGCGTTCAGCGCGTCCTCGATCAGTCGTAAGAAAGTAATCGGACCGTAGCCGTCGTTCTGCGCCCCCGAACTGGAAAGGTTGACGACATAAGGGATGCGGTTTGCGGTCACGACGGCTTGCGCGGTGCGGGCGGACTGTTCGTACATGGCGCGGACATCGGGCGCGGTCCACATCGGCGGGGTGAGCCAGAATAGCGCGGAAGCACCTTCACTTGCTTTCATGACAAATGCGGCGTCTAACAGGTCGCCGACATGGACGGTGACGGCGTCACGTACGCCCGGTGGCAGTTTGCTCGGGTCGCGGGCGAGGACGTGGACCGTTTCGCCGCGACCGATCAGATCGGCGACGATTTTGCTCCCGATGTTTCCGGTGGGGGTGGTGACAAAGATAGGTTGTCTCATAAGTTTTTCCTTTCGACGCGGACCGGATTCGTCCGCCGGTTTTATGATAAACTGATCGGGCTGGACGAACCATATCCAATCAGCCTGTTTTATTGACTAATCGTCCAGGAATCGCTATGCGAACCGAATATCCGACACCGATTCCGCCGACCGACGGTCTGACTGCCCTGCTGGATACGCTTTCCCTGCACGGCGTCGCGATGTACCGGGGGCGGTTCGGCGAGCCGTGGGGTTTGTCGTTTGTGCCGGAGGAGGAAGGCACGACCGCTGGCGCAACTTTTCACATGGTGCTGAGCGGGGCGGGTTGTCTACTGACAGTGGCGGGCGGTGCATCTGTCCCGCTTGGCGTCGGCGATTTCGTTCTGCTCCCGCACTCGTCCCCGCACACGCTGACCGGAAAGAAGGATGCCCCGGCGGTGCCGATTGAATCGGCGGTGCGGCGCGGCGCCATCACTCCGGACGACTGGCTCTGTTTCGGAGGCACCGGGCCACAAACCGAGACGCTCTGTGGAAACCTGTTCTATACGGGCGAGACTCGGAACGTTCCGCCCTTGCTTGGTCATCCGCTCCTGCGCGCCCTGCCGCCGGTAATCGTGCTACGCGGCGAGAATGGCGAACCGGTCCCGTGGCTTCCGGCGACGCTCGACTTTCTTCGGTGCGAAACCACGTGCGGCAGACCAGGATACCAGACCGTCGTGAACCGCCTCGCAGAGATCCTGTTCATCCAGGCGGTGCGGGCGTATCTCGCCGAAAGTGATCTCGGTTGCGCCCATGCGAGTTATCTCCGCGCCATCACGGATGACCGGATCGCACCCGCGTTGTTCGCGATGCACAAGCAGCCCGCCGAACCGTGGAGCGTTATGAGCCTTGCCGAACGGTGTTGCCTGTCGCGGTCGGCGTTCGCGCAGGATTTCACCGAACGGGTCGGGGTCGCGCCGCTCACGTATCTGACCCGGTGGCGGCTCTTTCTGGCAGGGCGTTACCTGCGCGGGAGCGAACGGCTGACGCTCGCGGAGATCGCCGCAAAGGTCGGATATGGCTCGGAAGCCGCGCTATCCAAGATCTTCAAGCAACACACGGGAATAACGCCGGGGGAGTATCGCCGCTCCGACCCGGAATACCCGCCGCGCAAATAAAATGAAGAAACGGGGCGCGTTCGCGGTCGGTATAATAGATAGGGGCAGATGTCCCGCCGGTGAGGAAACCATGAATAGACGAACTTTGATTCTCGCGTTACTGGCGACAGCCGCCTGCGGAACCGCCCTGTATGCTCGCCAGACCGCGACCCCCGCAACTCCCGCGAAGACCCGTATCGTCGATTTTTCGTCCGAACGGTTTCGCAATGCCAGTCTTCCCGGCGGCGGAGGGAAAATCACCACGATGACCGGTAACGTCGTGATTACTTCGGAAGACTCCACATTGAATACGCAGAAGGCGACCTACAACGACGATACCCAGATCGCGAACTCGCCGACGCGCCTGCGCCTCGACGACAAACAGAACACGCTGTCGGCGGACAAGGGAAGCGCGTACTATAGCACCCGCGACGCCGACTTTTCCGGCAACGTCGTCATTAACGCCCGACCGAATCAGGGCGACGCTGCGAAGTCATCGAAGGGTTCCTCCCGGCGCAACTTCAAGGACCCGGTCGCGATCACGTGCGGCAAGGTGCGCTACAACTGGCGCACCAAAAAGGCGGTGCTGACCGAGAATCTGACGATCAAGCAGAAGAACCGCACGATAACCGCGACGCGCGGCTTATACGACGGCATCGCAGAGACGGTAACACTGGTCGGCAATATCAAGTCGCGCAACCCGTCCGGCGAAGCCGCCGACGTTCCCGGCGCGAACGCCCGCGCGGTGGTTTCCTTCAAGGAGACAGACGAATACATGGAAGTATTCAGCGATCCCACAGTCAAAAAGGTTCACGGCGAGATCGTGGTGCGCGAAAAATCGGACGGCGAAGTCGAAGTCGTCGAGGAACCGCTTACACCGCCGGAACCGGTCGCGACCCCGCGACCGTCTCCTTCGCCGGTGCCGCCGCCTTAGTTGCCGCCGTAATCGCGCCGTGTTCGCCGCTCAGAGGGGCGGTGGCGAGGCTTCCTGCCTTCCGCCCCCCAGCAACTCGTCCCACGACTCTGCCTCGAAGAGCCGCTCGGATAGTTGCTCCAGACGCGCGAAATCGGCGATTCCCGCCAGTGTAGCGCGCGACGCGTCGCCGGGTTCGCCAAACCGCTTCGCACCGACGCGTAAGATCAGGTTCCGTGCCCCCTCGTTTCGCCCTTCGGCTCGTCCTTCGGCTCGACCTTCGGCGTGTCCCTCGGCTCGACCCTCGGTCATGCCTTTTTCCTTCAGATAATTGTATAACGGAAAATCTTCTAACTTTAACACCGCTTCCACCGCTCCTTTCAGTAGTGACTCTGCGACACGCGGCGAGTGCCGCGCGCTCATCAAAAGCCATGCCGCCGTCCACAGGCGGCGCAGATCGTCCGTGTCCGCCGACTCCGCCCGGAACCGCTTTCCCATACGCTCGACGATGCGCGGCAGATCCGCGTCGGGCAACGAACCGAGCGACGCGAGCGGCACGACCGACAAGCCACTCTCCAGAATCTCTTCCGCCGGGATCTCGTACACCCTGATCACGTCGTAATGAAACGCGTGGATAAGCGTGCCGCTCGGGAGCCGACGTTCCAGTCGTCCGGTGATTGCCGGGCTACTTGCCCCCTTCGTGAGTAGCACCGCGACGGAACGAAACAACAACCCGTGCTTCGCTTCCGCGAAAACGCTGTATTCCAGTAAACGGCGCGGGAGCGACTTGCCCTTGTGCCCGCTTTCCAGTTCGGCGTGTAGACCGTGCGCATTTCGCCCCGTGCCGATCTTGTACAGCCGGTCGGCGGCGAGGCTCATGGAGGAAACGTCGCTATCCAGTTCCACGATGGGCGTATTTCGCGGCAGATCGAACAGCGTCAGCCAGTCCTTCGGGTTGTCGCCGATCAGGTTTTTGAGCGATACATCGAACGGTTTCCTGCCCTGGCTTGTGGTTGCCGACATCACTGTAGTTTACCACACCAGGACATTTTTCAGACAGTATGAATTGCGGTATAATGCGGCATGTCGCAATCCACCATCCCCGAACCCAACCCCGCCGAAGTGCCGTTTCCGCGAACCCGACACTCAACATCCGAGACCGTCGAGAACCGGACGCAATCCAAAGGTCGTACCTTGCTCGCAGGGCTGCGCCGCGAGGAAAAGAAGATCGCGTCCCCGAGCGACGCGTTCTACGATGCGTTGATGGCACTGACCACCGCCGACGAGAAACTCAAGGTCGAGTTGTTCCGGTTCGTGGATGCGCTCCCCGCGCTGAAGTCCGATGAGTCGATCTCGCGGCATTTGGAGGAGTATCTTTTGCAACCCGGCGTCACGCTCCCGCCCGGGTTCGATTCGCTTTTGAAAGCCGCCGGTGCCGTGCCGCTGTCGCGCAAAGCCGTCGCGCTGTCGGCGAAGATCGGCGCGGAAGGGATGGCGAAACGGTTTATCGCCGGGCGCAACGCGAAAGAGGCGACCGGCGCGGTCGAGCGGCTACGGCGTCAGCACCTGACGTTCACACTGGATCTGCTCGGCGAAGCGGTCACGTCGGAGGCGGAAGCCCTCGCGTACCAGAAAAAGTACATCGACCTGCTGACGGAGTTGCCGGAAACCGCGAAGCGTTGGGGCGACGACGCGCAGACGGATCAGACCCCGTGGGGCGCGATCCCGAAGGTGAATGTGTCGGTAAAACTGTCGTCGCTCTATGCCCGATTCGACCCGATGGCGGCGGAAGCCACGGCGGAAGCGGTCAAGGAGCGGTTGCGCCCGATCCTGCGGCTGGCGCGGGCGCGAGGAGCGTTCGTCAACTTCGACATGGAGCAACACGACTTCTCGAAAGTCACGGACCACATTTTCCGCGAGATCTTCACCGAGTTCGAGTTCGCCGACTGGGCGGATGTCGGCATCGTCGCGCAAGCCTACCTGCAGGACGCCGAAGCCGACCTGCGCAATTTAGCCGACTGGGTACGGCGCGACCGGCGCGGCGTTCCGGTCACGGTGCGGCTGGTCAAGGGGGCGTACTGGGACTACGAAACGATCATGTCGGCGCAACGCGGGCACCCGGTCCCGGTCTGGCAGACGAAAGCCGAAACCGATGCCTGCTTCGAGCGATGCACCGACTTCCTCCTGCAAAACTGGCAGGTGCTCCGCCCGGCGATTGCGACCCATAACGTCCGCTCCGCCGCGAAAGCGCAGGCACTCGCCGAAGCCTACGGTCTCGCGCCGCGCACGGCGGAGTTTCAGGTGCTCTTCGGGATGGGTGAGTCCATCGGGCGCGCGCTCGCCGCGCAAGGCGAGCGCGTACGCGTGTACGTCCCGTTCGGCGAACTGCTCCCGGGCATGGCGTACCTGGTGCGCCGCCTGCTGGAAAATACGTCGAACGATTCGTTCGTCCGCAAGGTGGACGAGGAGGTGGACGCGGCGGGGTTGCTGGCGGACCCGGAAGCCTCCCGGAGGTCCCCCCTATCCCCCAGCCCCTTTCCCCCCGCAGACGGGGAGAAAGGGGAGCCGGAGGGTGTTCCCGGAGGCGTATCGGCACCGTTATCTGGCTCCCCTTTCTCCCCGTCTGCGGGGGGAAAGGGGCTGGGGGATAGGGGGGACTCAGGCGGACCTCCCTTCCACAACGAACCCGAAACCGACTTCGCCGAGGAATCGAACCAACGCCTGATGCAAAACGCGCTGACTTCGGTCCGCGCAAAGTTAGGCACGGACCCGGTCCCCATCGTTATCGGTGGCAAACGCGAGGAGTCCGGCGAGGTTGTCGAGCGGTTTGACCCGTCGGAGAATAGCCGGGTGGCGTCGCGGACGTTTTACGCGACGACCGAGCAAGCCGCCCGCGCGGTGGCGGCGGCGGGGCGGGCGTTCGCGGGCTGGCGGGACACGCCGGTCAAAGAGCGCGCCGACCTGCTCCGGCGCACCGCGACCGAACTGCAGCGGCGGCGGTTCGAGATCTGCGCGACCATGTGCTTCGAGGTCGGCAAGCCCTGGCGCGAGGCGGACGCCGATGTCGCCGAGGCGATAGATTTCTGCCGGTTCTATGCCGCCGAGATGGAACGGCTCGGGGCACCTCGCCGCCGCAATATCCCCGGCGAATGGAACGAGTATTTCTACGACGCGCGCGGTCCTGCCGTGATTATCGCGCCCTGGAACTTCCCGCTGGCGATTCTGGCGGGCATGGCGACCGCCGCGCTGGTCGCCGGGAACCCGGTGATTTTGAAGCCCGCAGAGCAATCGTCGCGGGTCGGCTATTTTCTGCAGGAAGCGTTGGAAGCGGCGGGCGTCCCGGCGGGCGTGTCGAACTTCCTGCCCGGTGACGGCGAGGTGATCGGTCCCGTGCTGGTCAACGACCCGCGCACGGCAGTGATCGCGTTCACCGGGAGCAAAACGGTCGGGCTTTCGATCATCGAGAACGCCGCCAAAGTGCGCCCCGGTCAGCGCGAGATCAAGCGCGTGATCGCGGAGTTAGGCGGCAAGAACGCGATCATCGTGGACGAGGACGCCGACCTGGACGAAGCGGTGCTCGGCGCACTCCAATCGGCGACGGGCTTCGGCGGGCAGAAATGTTCGGCGTGTTCGCGGGTGCTGGTGATCGGGTCGGCGTACGAACCGTTCTGCCACCGGCTCGCGGAGGCGGTCCGCACGATCAAGATCGGACCCGCCGAAGACCCGTCCACGACGCTCGGTCCGGTCGTGGACGATTCGAGCCGCGAACGCGTCGAAAAATACCGCGCCATCGGGCAGAGCGAAGGGCGACTCCTTGCCGAGCAGCCGGTGCCCGACCATCTAACGGGGCGCGGCAACTACGTACCGGCTCTCGTCTTCGCCGACTGCCCCGCCGACGGTCGGCTGTGCCAGGAGGAGATCTTCGGTCCGGTGCTCGCCGTGCTCCGCGTGAAAAACATGGACGAGGCACTGAGTATCGCCGACAACACGCTCTACGCGCTGACGGGCGGCTTGTACTCGCGCTCGCCGAAAAACATCGCGCGGGCGCGGCGCGAGTTCCGCGTCGGCAACCTGTATATCAACCGCCGGATCACCGGCGCGCTGGTGGACCGGCAGCCGTTCGGCGGCGCGCGGATGTCGGGCATCGGTTCGAAGGCGGGCGGACCGGACTACGTGCAACAGTTCCTGTCGCCGCGCACGATCACGGAAAGCGTGCTCCGACGCGGGTTCGCCCCGTCGGTGGAAGGCGGGGAGTAGACGTTGGGTGTTAGGTGTTAGGTTCGCGGAAACTGCGTTTCCGCTGTATTGGGTGGTTTGTTAAGTGGGGCGGGGGCGAACTATGTCGGAGCAGGGGAACGTCTTCGGCGGGTCGTTTCTTTGGCGCGATATAATTTGACGGAGGTATTTCCATGACGGTACAGACCGATGTGATGATTGAACGTTTGGCTCCCGACCGTGTGCGTGTCACGGGCTTGGGACGGTTCGATATGTCTGTCGAAGCCACTACGCGCGAGGCGGCAATAGAGCGATTTCGGTCCATTGCTTCCGCCACATTTACGGATGCGGAAGTGACACAGATCACGCTGGACGTACCTGCGACCGAACACCCCTTGCTGATGTTTGCCGGGGATATGCGTGACGACCCGTTATTCGATGCTTGGCAGGGGGAAATCATCGCCTACCGCTCTGAGCGAGACGCCGAAATAGAGAAGTCGGAGGCAGAGGCGAAATGACGACATTTGTTTTCGACACAGATACTTTTTCGCTATACCGGAGGGGAGACACGGACCTTCTGCGGCGGTTGAAAAACATTGGTGACGCCAAGGTTTGTGTGACTGTTTTCATCGTCGAAGAGGCGTTATCGGGGTGGTATGGACTTCTGCGACGCGCGAAGAACGACGCCGAATTGCTAACCGTATACCGACGCTTGGAAGAAACTGTTCCCGTACTCGCGCGTTTCCCATTGCTGACCTTGAGCGGAGCCGCTTTGGAAGAATATAACCGCCTCCGCGCCTTAAAACTGAATATCGGTCCGATGGATCTACGAATTGCCGGTTTGGTTTTGGCGAACGACGCAACGTTGGTGACGCGCAACCGGCGTGACTTTAGCCGCGTCCCTGACCTTCGATTCGAGGACTGGACCGAGATCGAGTAGTGCTACCGGGCACCGGCAGGTATAGCATCGAAATCGGGGAGATGTAATTTCGATGCTGTACTAAACGCGATAGACGGCATTTTGAGCAGGAGGGGGTGGTTAAGGTGAATAAAGATCAACGTCGCGAAGATTTTGTCAAACAGCAAGACGACATGGCTGGCGACCTTTCTACCGGGAAATGTAAAGGTGACTTTTTTGTCAATGGCAAGCCAGTCGCGAAAAAAAATGGGTTGCCACTTGCGTTAAGGCAGGGAATTGCCGAGCGTGATTCTGATCCTGCGAATCGTGACAACCTACCTACTATTGCAATAAAATAGTATCAGCCGGCTGCTTCATCGGGCGGAGCGTTTTGTCTTACTTGTCAGACGGCACATCCTCACCGGAGCGGGTTTCGAGACGCATCTCTTTCAAGCGCGGAAGCCACGTCTTCGGGAAAGTTACTGCGTAGGTTGTCCAGATCGCGACGTTGCCGTTGCGGTCCGTGTGTACCGGTGGCTTGCCCATCGCTTTCTTCCAGATCGTATCCAGTTCGAGGTTCGGATTCTGGCCGCGACTGCCGAGCAAGTCGTGGAGTGTACCGTCCTTCTCGATCAGGACGATACGCCGCTCCTCGTGGATCGATAGCGTATCGTGGGTTTGCAGAATAGCGTTCGCCGCCGTTTTCCGCCCCATCGTCCAGGACGGGTCGGTCTCCGGCGCGACCTGGACGGTGAAGACGACCGCTTTGCCATCCTCACGCCGGTGACGGAGCGTACGTCCCGGCGTGAACGGCGCGGAGGTGACGGTGCGGAACGTACCGCTCCGTAAGTCGCCGCGAGGGTCGGCGTTCTGTTTCGTCGCCGGACTTGCCGGGGCGGCGGCTTGCGGTTGCAAAGCGACGCCGGTAAAGACCGCCCACTGATAGGTACGCGCCTCCATGCGGAACGATTTCACGCGGGCGAGCGGTGTTCGCGGGACGACGACCTTATCCTTCGTATAGAGCGGAGACGTTTGCTGCGGGTAGACGTGGCAGACGATCTCCTTCCCGTCCCACGTTTCGGCGACGTACCGGAAGTCGGCTTTGGCGAAATCCGGCTTGCGCGTAAACCGACGCGACACCATCAGCGTTGCCCCCCGCTCTGTTGCATACGGGCGGGCGATGGTCAATTCCCCCGCGAACGACGTTTGATTCACGGTGAACGTCCCGAACGGGTTGCTTCCGCCGAAATAGCCGCCCTTTCCGTCCATAAACACGCCCTGTGCCGTGAGCGTCGTCCATCCGTTCGCGATCCCCAACCGCACGGTGGCACTCCGTCCCGGGTCGCGCAGTTTCATGTCCGCGATGACGCTTGCTTTCCCCGATCTGTCGAATCCCTCCATCAATCCTACGGATTTGCCCCCGTCCACCAGAAGAACCATGTCGCGCCGCCGGTTCGGGGGGCGGAAACCTCCGCTTGTAGAAGCCATGAACGAATACGTCGGTTTTTTGTAGTCGGCTGCGACTTGCCCATGAAACCGGCCATGATAGAACGTGAAGTAGCGCGGTCCGTTGATCGGCTCGCCGTCCGGCTTCCACCATGTCGCCCCGCCCGTCATTTCTCCCCCCACACGGGCGACGGACTCCAGAACGACCACGGTCCCGTCGCTGAGGGTACGCCGGAACAGGAGCGGTTTTTTGCCCGAAACCTCCCCCGCTGTCGGCGACGTTTCCGGGGACGCCGCGCCCCGCGCGGGAACGAGCACAGCGACGACGCCCGCGACCGCCACGCACCCAATCCCGACGCAGGCGATGAGCGGACGGGAAAGCCGGTTGACGCGCGAAACATTCGCCGCGAGTATCGCGCCGATCCGCGCCCCGACTTCGGAGCGTCGCGCCATCGTCACCGCGAACGCCGGAACGCCACGCCGCGACCGCAAACCCCGCGCTGTTTCCAGGAGATGCGCGGCATATTCGGAGGGGCGCACAATTCCACCCGATAGGACGCAGTCATCTGCGGCACGTTCGGCGTCGTCACGCAGGGTACGGGCGAGTAGCCATACGAGCGGGTTGGCGAAATAGACGGCGCAAACGATGTCGGCGAGTGCCTGCCAGACGTAGTCGCCACGCCGTATGTGCGCGGTTTCGTGCGCTAAAACGGCGTTCCATTGCGCGGCGGGCACGGACGCGCCGAATCCGTCCGGCGCGACGACCACCGCGCGGTGCCCCCAACCGACCGTGAGCGGGACCGCGACTTCGCCCGATGCGCGCACCGGTGCCGCGTCCGGAGACGCGCCCTGTACCGGTTTGGCGCGCCGCACGACGCGCCAAACCGCGATGTGCCCAACCATGATGCGCAGGAGGAGCAGGATGGCGATGGTTGCGTAAAGGGCGGTGGCGGTTGTCCCCCCTATCCCCCCAACCCCCTTTCCCCGGGTACCCTCTGGGTGGGAAGGGGAGAAAGGGGGAGTCTGAGTTAGATTCGGAGCCGGAGCCGGTATCGCTTCGCTCCCGGGCAGGGCGTTTAGCGACGCGGCGGGAACGGCGTTCCCGCCAGCAGTGATACCCTCGCTCCCGCTTTTGACTCCCCCTTTCTCCCCTTCTGAGGGGGGAAAGGGAGTTGGGGGGATAGGGGGGACGACCGCGATAGCAACCTGCCAAGCCGGGAGCGACACGGAAAGGAGGGGCAACAGCGCGAGTGCGGCGACCGCCGCGAGGCTGATCGCGTGTCGCGCCGCCGCCGACACCCGCCGCGCCGCGAACCGGCGCGACAGACCGAGGACAACGAGCGCGACCGCCGAAAGCACGGCACTTTTTAAGAGTAAGGTAAGCAGAACGTAACTACTCAGTACCTTATCCCGTTGAATAGTTGAAATATTTTTGTTATAAATGAGCATGAGACAACATGCCATCGTTCGCTTGACAGAGGATCAAC
>JAYULM010000091.1:0-18051 GCA_043763605.1 Armatimonadota bacterium
GACGTAATCCGCGTAGCGCACCATCGGCGGGCGGTCGAGTCCCCACTCGTGCCGGGTGCGTGCCTTCGCTTCCGGTGCGGCGCGTTGCCCGAGCAGAATATCCACCGGGTCGGCGGGCGACAGGTACGCGGCGAAAAAGACCAGGAACGAGATCGCCAATAGCGTCGGCACGGCGAGCGCGAGACGGAGCAGGATAAAGCGTAGCAGGGGCGGCAAAGTCATGGGTGCGGGAAATGCTTGCGGGCATTATACTGCGGAATTCGAGGCTGCCCCAAACGTAGTCGTACCGCTCTTGGTAGGCTCAAAAAGTAATTAATTTAGCGGGGTTGCATACGACATGTCATCCTGCTACAATGAGCATATATTAGATAGGAGGGTCATGTGATTGGAAGATTCGAACAGTGGCGATACGGGAGGCAGTGAAATGCTGGAGACACCCCTCAGGCGGCGATTAAACCGACGCCGCTTTATCCTGATGGCAGGCGGCGGCACAGCATCATTACTACTGATGGCAGGTTGTGGCGGAGGCGGAGGCGGAGACGAGGTACCGGACCCCAACCGGATCGTAGTTCGCCCGGAGACGGTGGTGATACCGTCCGACGGCACGGCAGAAATATCCGCTCTGACGGAGGACTTTTCCTCGCTCCGCGTTCGCGGGGCGGTAGTTTCCACAATCGTCGTCGGTAGCGTGCTGGTCAGTGGTGCGGGCGACGGGCTACTGAGGCGTGTGACATCGGTGGCGGGGCGGGCGGGGGACTCAATTACGGTGTCCACGGAACCTGCCTCGCTGACCGACGTTTTCGAGCAGGGTAAGTTCGAGTTCGACTACGCCATCCGCCCCGAGGACATTCGCGAGATAGTCGGCGGTATGGATGGGGTCACCCTCAGCGGTGCCGACTCACGTGCGGAGGCGGAGGTTGGCCTCCCACTAACCCTCGCCGGAAAGTTCCAATTCGGCGAGTACCTTGAGGCGGAAGGGACAGTGAAAATCGGTCCTACCCTTCGCATCAAAGCCGACTTCGGGGAGCAACTCTTCGAGGTGACAGTGGCTTTCTCTATTAAACCGCAAATCGCGATGACCGCCCGTAGTCAGTTCGAGTCGGGTGCGATTACCTATAGCAGTTATAAAATAAAGACCATTGTGCTTAACCGCATCGGTTTCTTGATCGGGATCGTACCGGTGATCATCGTATCGACGCTGGACTTATACTCGACAATTTCCGGCAAACTGGAGATCGGCGTGAGTTTCCAGTTCGAGGGAGAAAAATTCGCGCGGGCGGGGTTTAGCTACGCTCCACAGACCGGCATCACTGGTATTGCTGAGCAGCGAGGTGACTTCTCCTTCTCCCCGAAGACGAAAGCATACGGCCGGATTGTGGCGGAGATGGAGGTTGTTCGTCCCGAGATCAATATGCGTATCAACTCGATCGTCGGTCCTTTCGTCGGAATCGCCCTGCCCAAAATTTCTGTGGAAGCCGAGCGGAGCATCCCGCTCACGCCCGGCGAAGTACGCAAGACTGTCTTTAAAGGGAGCCTTGCCGCAGAAGCAAAGGTCGGCGCGAAGATCGAGATATTCAACCGTACCATCGTAAGTAGCGAGTTTAGCGTGTCCTTAGGACCGGCAGCCGAGTTCAGTTTCGATCTTACGGACGATGGCGAAGCGAGGGTTAACATTAACTGATGAGCAAGAAAAAACTACACACGGCGTTGCCGTCGGGGCGGGTATTCGCACTCCTCGCCTCGTTCTTCTTAATCGCCTCCGCGTTCCTGCCCTTCGGTGGGTGCGGCGGCGGGCGCGATACAATCTCTACGACAGGTGGCAATCAGACGGCAAGCAGTCGGGAAGGGAGCGTTCGGTTGAACGTCGCGTGGCCCGAGCGGAGCCGCCTGATCCCGGACGCGGCAAGTAGCATCGTGATCGAAGTCACCGCCCCCGCTCATCCGAGCGAAGGTGTGATCCGCCGCGAGGTCAGGGCGCGACCGGAAGGTGGCGGCGTCCTGAGCGTGACGATGGAGAAACTGCCAGAAGTCACATTGCGGATCGCCGTACATACCGCGCCGGAGGCGGACGGTAACGGGACTCCCCTTTCTACCGGTGTCGGCGAAGTATTGCTGACCCCCGCCGACCGGGTCAAAACGGTGGACATTTCGCTCACGTCTACTATTGCTACCGTGGTCGCGACCCCCGACGCGCTCACCCTTTCCGGTGACGAACCGCAACGTATCGAAGTACAGGCGAAAGACAGTGGCGGTCGCATCGTCATGACCCGCCCCGAGCGGTGGGAGTGGACAGGCGAGGGTCCCGTCACGGTCGCGGCATCGGGTCTTTCCGCGAGCATCACCGCCACCGGTTCTGGCGCGGCTACCGTGCGGATACGCGAGACGGAATCGGGCGTTTCCGTGACGGTGCCGGTCCGCATCGTCCCCAATGGTGAAGGCGGGGACATTGTCGGCGTGGTCACCGCCGCGAGTACCGGCTTGCCGGTGGAAGGAGTGCGCGTCGAGACTGCGGGGACTGAGGGACTCTGGGAAGCGCGTACGGATGCCACCGGGCGGTACCGCCTCGAAGATGTCGCCGAGGGCAACCGCGTCGTTAGTTTCGCGTTCTGCGGTCTGCGCACCGACTATGAAATCACCGTCGCTTCGGGCGGGGAGGTGACCCTCAACGCCGCGTTAGAAACGGCAGAAACGGTTTTCGACGCTCCCCCAGTGATCAGTTTCGATGAACCGGTTGTGGATGAAGAGCGAGGGACAGCGGTAATTTCCGGTAACATCGCCAACACGGACACTGGTGAGGCAGTGTTGTTGCTCAACGGCAACGAGTCATTGATCTCGGTCGCGTCGGACGGTTCCTTCCGGCATGTCGGCATTTTGGTGCCCGGCGCGAACCTTTTCCGTGTTCGCGCTACGAACTGCAAGGGTACGGTGATTTCGGACGAGAGACGAGTCGACTTCGTAGCGAACTACTTCTTCCGGACTACGTTGGAGTGGGACGGTCCCGGCGACGTAGACCTGTACACCTGGTCGCCAACCGGAGAACGCTCCTACTACGGTCGCAAGGTCATCGCAACCGGCGAACTGGATGTAGATAACGTGACGGCGCGGGGACCCGAGAACTTCACAAACCGGGTAGCGACGCCAGGGCGGTACGAGATCGGGGTAAACGCCTTTTCGGGATCGGTGGGTCGCCACGCCACAGTCAAGGTGGCAGTCTTCGGCGGTCCGAATGCCGGTCGCGTTTACTCATACGGACCCTATCTGTTCACGCAAAACAGTACCGGATCGGGTCCGGTAGGCAATACCGCCTCGTGGTGGCGGCCGGTGGATGTCATCATCGGCGGAGACGGGAGCATCTCCGTGGACGAGCCATCCGGCAGAGCGTCCCGTGGACGGTTCCCAGCACCACCCCCGAAAAAATAGCATTAGGTAAAGGGCGGCGGGCAAGTCCCGCCGCCTTTTTTCTTCCAACAAACGGGAACCCCAACCGATTGGGTAACGTATTTCCCGTCTGTATACGCTATGAAAAGACTCGTCTCCCACCTACCTGTTTGGGGAGCGTGCGTACTGCCATTGATGGCAACGCCCGCCCTCCTCGCCACCGCCTGCGTCGCTAAAGGACAACCGGTTGCCGCCATCGTCGCACAGCCCTCGCCGGACACAGCGCCGCAACCGAAGACTGCAACGCACACGTTCGTCTATGTTCCCAACGCCGGTACAGAAGTGAAAACCGTGAGCGTCGCCGGGACGTTCAACAGTTGGAACAAGGACGCCCTGCCGATGACGAAGGACGCCGACGGCAAGACGTGGCGCGTGACCACCTCGATGGCGTTCGGCAAGCAGACCTATAAGTTCGTCGTCAACGGCGACAAGTGGCTTAACGATCCTGCCGCCAAAACGGAGGACGACAACGGCGGGAATATCAACTCGGTCCTGATCCTGATGCCGCCCGACTACGCGTCCCCCGCCCGTGCCGACGACGGCGTGCTCGCGGCGAGTGCGCTGGAACATACCCAGACCGCCCCGTCGCTCAACTACGACCGGGGGCAACTCACACTGGCGTTCCGCGTGCGCCCCGGCGACGCGCGGAGCATCGCGGCGGTAGTCGATGGCAAGCCGTTGCCGCTCGAAAAGCAGGGCGAGGACGAGTTGTACGCCCGCTACCGTGTGTGCGTGCCGTGGGACCGCAAGACCGACCTTTCCTACGCGTTCGAGATCGCCGACGGCGCGAAGACGTTCCGCTTCGGCGCGAACGGCTTGACCGCCGACGCCGCGACTGCGAAGCCGTTCACGTTGAAAGCGTCCGAATACAAGCCGTTCGCCGTGCCCGGTTGGGTCGAGCGGAGCGTCTTCTACCAGATTTTCCCTGACCGCTTCGAGAACGGCGACACCGCAAACGATCCGAAGAAGCGCGAGCCGTGGGACGGTAGCCCGGCGTGGTTCAACCGTTTCGGCGGCGATGTCGCGGGCGTCGAGAAACGCGCGGATCATCTCGTCTCGCTCGGAGTCGGCGCGGTGTATTTCAACCCGGTGTTCCAGTCGCCGTCGAACCACCGCTACGACGCCGAGGATTTCAAGAAGATCGACCCGGAGTTCGGCACCAACGCCGAGTTCGCCCGGCTGACCAAATCGCTCGAAAAACGCGGCGTCAAGACCGTGATGGATTTCGTGTTCAACCATTCGGCGACCACGTTCTTCGCGTTCCAGGACATCCGCGACAAGGCGGAAGCATCCACGTATAAGGACTGGTATTTCGTCAACTCGTACCCGGTCAATATCGGCGAGAACCCGAACTATCAGGCGTGGTACGGCTTCGCGTCAATGCCGAAAATGAATGTGATGAACCCGGCGACGCACGATTACCTGCTGTCGCTCGTGGATTACTGGAAAAAGGAAGTGCCGCTCGCCGGTATCCGCTTGGACGTGGCGAACGAAGTAGACCAACGCTTCTGGCGTGACCTGCGCGTCAAGGTAAAGGCACTCGATCCCGAGATGTGGATTGTCGGCGAGGTGTGGGGCGACGGTTCGCCGTGGCTTGGCGGCGACCAGTGGGACTCGGTGATGAACTATCAGTTCCGCGACGCGTGCCTGCGTTTCTTCGCCGAGGAGAAAAGCACGCCGACGCAGTTCACGAGCCGATTAATGGCATTGGACGCGTCCTACGCGCCGCAGGTGTCTCGCAACATGATGAACCTGCTGTCGTCGCACGACACGCCACGCTTCCTGACGCTGTGTAAGAGCAACGCCGACATGCACAAACTCGCCGCGACGCTCCAGTTTACGTGGGTTGGTGCGCCGAGCATCTACTACGGGGAGGAGATCGGCATGGAGGGCGGCGGCGACCCGGAAAACCGGCGCGGGATGGAGTGGCAAAAAGCGACAACGACGAATCCGATGCTCCGTTATTACAAAACGCTGATCGCGACCCGCAACAAGAGCCGCGCCCTGCAATCCGGCGACGCGCACATCCTGACGACCAGCGACACGGACGGCACGCTCGCCTTCGCGCGGACGCTGGACAAGGACGTAGCAATTGTTGCCCTGAACCGCTCCCGCGAACCGCGCACCGTGACCGTATCGCTCGCCAACGCGCCCGTCGCGGTGCAGGACGCCCTGCGCACGAGAGGCTTCACGGACGCTCTGAGCGGCAAGCGGATCGTCAGAAAGGCGACCAGCGACACGGTGACGCTGACCCTCGCGCCGCTCAGCGGGGCGGTATTCGTGCCGTAGGCGGGGACTCCCGTTCCCGCCTTTCATGCTCTGAACCGCTGCGAAACTGTTTTCGCGGCGGCGGTGTTCTCTGTTCGCATCGCATCTTTTCCACGGTATTATAAATTACGCCCGGACCGAAGCCGATCCGTCTGGCGGAATTCATCGTAGGAAACTGGAGAGCAGACAGAGAATGAAAATCCCCCTTCTGATCGGAATGTTGTCGGCGACAATCTGTGCACACGCGACATTCGGCGGTGCGGCGACTCGAACTCAAGACGCGGTCGCGACGCGCAACGTGTACTATGTGGCGACGGACGGCAACGATGCCAATCCGGGTACGAAGGATAAGCCGTTTCGCACAGTACAAAGGGGCGTAGACGCCTGCGGTCCTGGCGAAACGCTACGGATTCGGGGAGGAACCTACGCCGAACGCGTGACATTGCACCGGTCGGGTTCGTATTTCGGGCGCGACATCACCATCACCGCCGACACCGACGCCCCGGTCGTCCTCGACGCGAAAACGCTGGATAGTTCCTACGCCGTCCTCGATACGGGCGGGCAGGATCACGTAATAATTCGCGGGATCACCGTCAAAAACGCTAAAGAGTGCGGCATCGCGGTCGTCGGTTCCTGGCGGGTCCGCCTGGAAAAATGCCACAGTTCCCAGACGAACGCGAGCGGGATCATCATCGACAAAGCGCACGGGGTCGTCGTGGACGGTTGCGAGGTCGATCACGCCTGCCAAAAAGGCGGCGAGGAGTCGGTGACGATAAAACGCTCCGCTGAGGTTACGGTACAGAACTGCCACGTCCACGATACCGGACACGAGGGCATCGACGCCAAGGAAGGCTCGAAGCATGTCCGGGTCTTGAACAACCATGTGCATCACACGCAAGCGCAGGGTTTGTACGCCGACGCGTGGGACAGCGACACGTTCGACATACGGTTCGAGGGCAATCGCGTCCACGATTGCATGGCGGGTGCGGTCGTGTCCACAGAAAGCGGGGGCTTTCTGCACGACGTGTGGTACGTCAACAACCTGATCTACGATTGCCGGGGACCGGGGATGATCGTGTCGAAATGGGGCGACGAAAAAAAGACGCACCGCATGGAAAACATCTACTTCCTGAACAACACCGTGGTCAACAACGGGCACGGGAAAGACCACCCGACGTGGGGCGGCGGGATGCTGATGGAGAACGATCAGGCGACGAATGTTGTGGTCGCGAACAACATTTTGAGCAAAAACCCGGATGGGCAACTGCGCATCACCGGGAATCTGCCGCCGATTACCTATACCGCGATGAATAACCTTCTGGACGGCGTCACGGATGACCTGGGAAAAGGGAACGTCATCGCGCCCGCCGGATTTCTGGACGCCGCGAAGAAAGACTTCCGCCTTCTGCCCGGCTCGAAAGCGATCAACGCGGGAGTAAAACGCGCCGACATCGGCACACTCGACATCGCCCGCAAACCGCGCGTACAAAACGACGCTGTCGACATCGGCGCGTTCGAGACGGAGCATTGACGCGGATTCGGGCTGGTTTCCACCCCGATTCAAGAGGAAACCAGCCCGACGAGGGACTACCCGCCGATAGCCCACACCGCGCCCGCGCACCGGATCGCGCATTTCACGAAGTTAGAGTTCATGCCCGATGGTGCGTTTCGCCAGACGGTAGATCAACGCGGCATGTTTGCTCGCCTTACCCTGCAACTATTTTGCACGAAGGCAGGCCGGGTTTCGGCGGTGGGCGAAGAATACTTCGCCTTCGCATTTCGTCCGGTTAGCCGGGGCGCAAACAGTTCGCGGGCGTCGCGCAAAGAAACCTCGGGCGGTATCATAACGGATGAAAGAATTTTTGTATGGAAGCGCAGATGATTACCCGCGAACAGTTCGACGAACGGCTTGACATCGCGAACACCCGCCTTCGCGCCGAGAGGCAAGCCATCGAAGCGCAGAACGCGGAACTCAAACAACTCACGGCGCGGTACGAGGCGGCACTCGCGGAGTTACAAAACCGCATGGCGTCGTCGCCAGACACTACGCCCGCCCCGACGCTGGATTTGCGCCGTTCTCTATTGGAGCTCGCGCAACGGTCGGTAGCACTCGCCGCATCGCTATGATTCGCGCAGACACCAAACGACTTGTGCGTACCCGCTTCGCCTTACGGTGCGGCTACTGCGGCGTCGCGGACTCCGAAGTCGGCGCGGACGCGCTTAAAGATAGCCCCCATACGCGGGTGTCCCCGGCGACCCGTGAGCGAGTACGCCTTGTCGCCGCCGAACTCGGCTACTACCCGAATCTGTTCGCCCGCCGCCTTGTCAACCGGCGTTCGAGCAATCTCATCGGTCTTGTGAGCACCATCATCACCGGCAACAACGTCCGCGAACGCCAGTACAATCACGTACGCTACGCGTTCGCGGCAACGGACTATGAGATCGCGCTTGTGACCGCCGTACACCCCGAACGCCTTGCGGACTCGCTCGCCACCTTTCTACGCCTTCAACCCGCCGCGATTCTCTGGGGGACGGAGTGGCAGGACCCGCCGAACCTGGAGGAAGGACTGACGCGCTATGTAGAGTCGGGGGGGATTGTGATTAGTTTCGACGACGAACGCACCGTGCCCTGCGACAGCGTAGTGTTCGATGAAGTGGAACACACCCGCCTCTCGATGGGCCACTTGCTCGATCTTGGTCACCGTCTTATCGGCGTCGGCATCGATGAGTGGCCTTACGGTGTTCACGCGCAGGGCATTTTCCACGCTCTCAACGACTACGGTTTGAATCCCGACACGGCGATTCGTTTGTATGATACCGGCAACGACTCTAGCTTCGAGGTCGGAGTACGCGTCGCCGAAACGTGGCTCGCCCAACCGGACCGACCCCGGGCTATGTGCCTGTGGACGGACCGGCAGGCGGCGGGATTTATGCGCCGTGTCACGGATGCCGGGGTGCGTGTGCCCCAGGACGTTTCGGTCATCGGTCATGGCGACGAGGAGTATTGCGCATATCTCGTGGTCCCTCTGACTACGGTGACGCGCATCGAGAACACCATCGTCGAATATGCCCTGACCCTCCTCCACGAGCGGTTGAGCGGCAAGTATGTCGGTGAGGCTCGCCGCATCGTAGTCCCCTCGCGCTTGATTCTGCGAAAATCCACACAATCAGCCTGAATACATACAGTTGTCTGCCTTGCATCGATGATTCGCAAACAGGCGGCGTCGGCACGGGGCACTTCAATCCCATGGAACGCGACTAACATCCGCCGCGCAAAATCGGTTGCGTCATGCGGCGGGCGGGGCGGCTTCGCCGTCCCACTTGCGCACGATGGGGACGAGGGAGGGCAGCGGGCGTTGCCATAGCCAATCGACTTCGATCCGCAGCCCGCCGAGTATGTCGCAGGTATACGTCCCGCCGTTCTCTTCGGTGAGGTTCTCCAGAGTCGCGCGGCGGAAATACTTTGCCCCGGCGTCGCGGACGTAAAACTCGGCGGTCTGGGAAGCCGGGTCGATGATCCAGTATTCGCCAACGCCACCCGCCTCGTACTCGGCGAACTTCTCGACATGGTCGCGGCGTACGCTTTCCTGGCTGACGATCTCAACCACCAGGTCGCCGGGACCCTCCATATGATTCGTTTGAATCCGGGCTAAATTTTTATCGCGCAGGTACACCAGATCCGGTTCGCGCCCGGGGTTGCCCAAGCGACAACGCATCAGAAAGGGGGCAGTCCACAATCTACCACCAATGTTCTTGCTGTCGATCCAGAACTGTATCAAGGAAAGTAAGAAAGAGATAGTCAGTTGATGCCAACTTGAAGCGGACAAAAAAATCACCTTTCCGTTCACCCACTCAGCATGGGTGTCTTCATCCGCCCAGTCCAAAAACTCCTCGAACGTCATGGGAGGCGGCGTGAGGCGTTCGGCGAGCGATTCGGTTTCTTGTGGCAGTGCCGCAACAGACATAAGTGAACGTCCCTTCTACCAGTCGTTACCGTTCCCG
The DNA here is from genome assembly GCA_043763605.1 of Armatimonadota bacterium. GTDB lineage: Bacteria > Armatimonadota > Armatimonadia > Armatimonadales > Armatimonadaceae > JACMIU01. The sequence continues at coordinate 9,709 of JAYULM010000091.1, forward strand.
TAGCCGCCGTAGCGCGACGGGGCTTCCTCAGTCGCGGTGGCGACATAGCCGGAGCGGGAAAGCAGGTCCATCGAAACCCCGCCGCGCTCGCGCGACATCCGGTCGGCGTAAGGATCGGCGGGCGTACTGGCACTCCCCGCGACGCCGTAGCCGCCGAGCATCTTCTCGACGTACTTGCCGAGAATGTCGGTCTCGATATTCACGGCGTCCCCGGCGCGAAGGTGTTCGAGAGTGGTGTTTTCCCACGTGTGCGGGATGATCGAAAGCGCAAACGTCCGGTCTTCCGATTCGGCGACCGTGAGCGAAATGCCGTTCACCGCGACCGAGCCTTTGGTGACGATGTAGCGCATCAATTCCGGGACAGCGTCGATGTACACGAACCAGGAGTTGCCGATGGGACGGATCGACGCCACGCGCCCGGTGCCGTCAATGTGCCCCTGCACAACGTGCCCGCCGAGCCGCCCGCCGACCGGGACCGCCCGCTCTAAATTCACTACGTCGCCGACGCCCAGGTCGCCGAGCGTGGATTTGCGCAGGGTTTCATAGACCGCGTCGAACGTGATACGCGGCGCGTTGATCTGAGTTACGGTCAGGCAAACGCCGTTGATACTCACCGAGTCGCCGATTTCGACATCCTCGGCGATCTTGCCGGACGTAACCGAAAGGCGGACCGATTCGCCGCCGCGCTCCAAGCCCGCCACTTTCCCTACCGCCTCGATGATTCCGGTGAACATTAGGTTGTGTGTATCGCTTTCCGTTTTCTATTCGTCGTTGCCACTATCGTAAAGAATATCGGCGTAAATTGCAACATCCGTGCCGAACCGTTTTACCCGCAGGGGACCGGTTCGATACGCGCGGTCCATCTCGTCCGCCAGACCGACCCCGCCGACCGGAGTCGGGGCGTCGCGCCCGCCGACCAGTTTCGGGGCGATGAAAAACACCGCCGTGTCGATCAAACGTTCCGCATAGAACCCCGCCGCCAGTTCGCCCCCGGATTCGAGCAGGAGCGATAGCGCGCCCCGCTCGTCCGCAAGGTTCCGCATCGCCGCCGCTAAATCCACGCGCCCGTTCGTCCCGGGCGGCAGTAGCATGATTTCCGCGCCGCGCCCTGTGAGTTCGGCAACCCGCCCCTGCAACCCCGGCACATCCGCCGCGTAGATCACGGTCCCCGGTGCGACCACCCGCGCGGACGCGGGAATCCGCAACCCGCTATCTATTACGACACGCAACGGGGCACGGACGTTCCGGACAAGTGTAGGGAGTAGTGGGTAGGGAGCAGGGAAAAGGGAGTGGGGAGTAGGGAGTGGGGAGTAGACTTCCGATTCCGCGACACCCGCGCTGATCCCTGTCCCCCGCTCCCTACTCCCCACTCCCTTTTCCCTGTTCCCTACTCTTGCCGTGAGCCACGGATCGTCGGCGATCACCGTGCCGACGCCGACGATTATCGCGTCCGCCGTGGCGCGCAGGGCGCGGTGGACGTAGGCGCGGCTTTCGGTGCCGGTGATCCAGCGCGACGAGCCGGTAGTCGTGGCGATCTTGCCGTCTAAAGTCATCGCCGCTTTGTGCAGGATATACGGCAAGCCGGTTTCGCGGTGTTTGATAAAGGGGCGGTTCAGTGCGCGCCCCTCCGCTTCACGGACGCCAACCGTTATCAGGATTCCGGCGTCGCGCAACCGGGCGAAGCCGCGTCCCGACGTGCGCGGGTCGGGGTCCTGCATGGCGCATACCAGTTCCGCGATGCCCGCCTGAAGGCACCGCTCCGCGCAGGAAAAGCGCGGCGCACCGTCCGCATTCTGTGTGTGGGCGCACGGTTCCAGCGTCACATAGACCGTCGCGCCTCGGGCGGCTTCGCCCGCCGCCGCGAACGCCATCGCTTCCGCGTGTGGCGTACCGGGGCGGACGTGCCACCCTTCGCCGACGATTTCACCGTTCTTGACGATCACCGCCCCGACTTTCGGGTTCGGGTGCGTAAACTTGCCCCGCTTCGCCAGCGTCAGGGCGCGGCGCATAAACCGATCTGCAAGCGGCGACGGGGCATCCGTCACGACGGCGCGCCGTCGCCGCCGCCGGTATCGCCGCTGTTACCCGCGAGCGCGGCGCGCTTCGCCTGACCCGCTGCGACCGCGTCGCGGATCATCTCCTCTACCGCTTCGCGTCGAATCTTGCGGTAGACCGTGAAGTTTTCGAGCGAGTCCAGCGCGGCGATCCCGACGAGCAGGATCGACAGCATCACCCACGTCACGCCGTACAGCAGTTGGCTCGCCTTCACCAGCCGCGCGGAGTCCTGGCTCGGCACACCGATGCGGTACTGCATCGCGTTCCAGTCCGTGCTGAAATACAGGAGTACCGTCAATAAAAAAAGGTTGGCGAGCACGATCCCGACTGTGCGAAACAGCCGCGACTTGCCCGACATCGCCCCGTATTTTCGCGGGTAGCCCCAGACGGTGTAGGCGACCGTGCCCGCGAGTAGTGCGCCAAAGCCCCATTGAAATACGTTCATGATTGTATTATACGGAAAAACGGGGAGCGTGGTTGCGCCCGGCTATCACGATTCGGTACGATGAACGTATGGGATTGGACACAGTGGAGTTGATCATGGCGGTCGAGGAGCGGTTCGACCTCGAAATTACCGACGAAGACGCCGGACGGTTCATCATGGTCGGTGACCTGTACGAATTTCTCTGCGGGACGGTGACGGGCGGCGCGCGGCGCCCGTGCGAGACTCAGCGCGCTTTCCATCGGGTCCGTAAGGCATTGATGCGCACAGCGGAAGTGCCGCGCTGGTACGTGCGCCCTGCGTTGCGACTGGATCACCTTCTGTCAGCGTTCCCGGCGAAACGCAAACTCGCCCTGCGCCGCCTACGAAACGAAACGGGCGTTCGGATCAATTCTGACCCCGGCGAAGTAGTCACGGTCGGCGCGGTGGTCCGCCTCGCCGTCGCGCAGGGCGAAAAAAACCGCCGGTTCGCCAGCGATGTGCCGTTGGAAGGCTGGAACCGCGTCACGATCTGGCAAGCATTGCACGAATTGGTCGTGAATGATCTGTCTGTCAAGCCGGAACGGGTGACGCTATCCGCCCGGTTCATCGAGGATTTGGATTGTGGATGATGATACTGACTCCCGCACGATAAAGATGGCGCGAACCATCGCGAGAAACTCGCTGGTTGGCAACGATGCCTCCGCTATTGTTCGTTCCGCCATCGCCACAAGCAAACGCCCCTCCATCTGATCCGACAGCTGATCTTTGAGCCGCAGTACACACAAACAGTCGCGCAACGATTGCACCCGTTCGGCGCGACGGTTCGTCAGCTCTTTGCGATTCAGCCCGCAGACGCGAATCGTCTCACTTGCGCTTGCGTTGCCACCGACGGAATAGGCAAACTCTTCGCGAAACGAAAGGAGTAATGTGGCATCGGTTCTTGCAGGGTTTATGAGCAGGCAAACTTCCTGTGACAGTGTGTCGGCGTTTTTGTGGGACCGCACTCTTGTTGCCGGATCGGTAAGCGGGAACCGGGTGCCCTTATGCAACTGATTACACTCCTTGCACGCGTAAAGGAGATTATCCCAGTCGTAAGCCAGCCAGTAATATCCCGGTATCAACTCCGTGCTATTTTCGTCCTGGCATACAGACCCCTTCGGGCGGAAATGCTCCACGTCGCCCGCATCACCGATCCGCTTTTCGCAGTAGCAACATTTTCCGTGTTGCATGGCGATCAGAGTGGACTTCACCGTTTCGTGAGCGTAAATCCTGTGATCAAACGGGAACACTTTCGCGCCGCTACAATACGCCGCTTCCTCCTTGTCGTAGTTCTTGCAATGAGTTTTGGCTCGTTGTTTGCCTTGCCGCGTCAAAACATTCGGGGCGGCGGGACGGTCGATAGGGATCACTGCGTCGTTTGCTCCTACTTGCCCCGCAGGAGTTGCGCCGCGCGACGGACGAGATTCTGCGCTTCCATGTCACCGGTCGTTTCGCCCTCCGGGGTCTCGCCTATCTCCCGATTGATTTCGTCCAACCGTTTCCAGTCGGCTTCGGTCAAACTCGGCTTGGTCAGAATCGCCTCCCGGTCGCGGAACGCCTTGTCCAGATGGGGCGGACGTGCCGACTCCAGACCGAACAGGTCGCTGGTCAGAATCTGGTCGGCGCGCCAGTTGCGGATATGATCCACGTCGTTCTCGATCTCGACATGGTCGCCGACCCGTTTCAGCAGGGCAATGTTCGCGTTCGGGGCGGCTTGTACGATCAGCGGGCTGTGCGCGGTGACGATGAACTGGGTTCGGGGGAACGTGGTCCGCAGTTTCGTGATCAATTCGCGTTGCCACTTCGGGTGCAGGTGCAGGTCGATCTCGTCCACGAGAACAATAGCCGGTTCCGCGAGCGGTTTCGGGCTGTCCGGGTACCGCTCCAGCATCCGGGCGGCGAGGTCCACCATCCACGTCAGCGCGGCTTGGTAGCCGAGCGACAAATCCCTCAACCGCACCCACCCGAACGGGGTTTTCGCTTCTACGCGGGGCGTCATCACTGCCGTGTTTTCGTTCAAGCCGAATCGAATGTCAATGACGCCGCCGCTGGGCAGCACGCCACAGACAAGGTCGACTACTTGTTCAAGACGCTGTTTTGCGCGATCTAGTGCCGTACCAGTTGCTGTTTTAGTAGCATAATCAGCTTGAACGAGCCACTCTTCGGCGTTGATTAACTCTGCGTCTTCAGTAAATAACATCTCGTAGCCGCGCCCAAAAGGTGGATCAAGAGATGATTGATTCGTGGAGTAGTTTGGTTTGCGACTCGCCCCGAAGCAAAAGATGGGCGTTTCAACGAGTGGATAATCTACCTCGTTGAATTTTAGTGACTGAATTGCTACTCCGTCCGAGGTCAAGCCAAATATTAGTCTCTCATTATTGATCGTTGACCTAATTTGCCCCGATAAATCACATACATTAAGCAGGGCAGAAAAATGAGACGACTCAACATTCTCAGCAAACTCATTATAGTCGCGATAAAACATGAGCCGAAAAAGGGAGTCATATTCCACAGTGTTTTTCAGCCTGTCACGGAACAGGGTCGGAGATAACGCTGCGATCACCCTGAGCGAAGATGTTTTGCCAACACCATTTTCGCCCAGAATTACGTTCCACATGCTCGGCTTGCCGTCGCCGTCCGATAGGTCGAGCGTTACCGATTGCTTGAAGCACCGGAAGTTTTCCACCGTCAGCGAGAGAAAATACGCGGGTGGGGCGGAGGATTTGGGCGTAGTGTCGGCGTTCGGTTCGGGCATGGGTCTATTTTACCGCTGTTCCGGAGGCAGGCGGCGTCTTCTTATCCCAGTGCTCTGGTGGAGCGCGTCTAATTTTCCGGGGCATAAATGCCCCGACTAACGTTTCCCAAACCCGCTGAAGCGGGCTGATGAGCGAGACTATTCGTCGGCGCGACGCCGGAAGCCGGATTTATCCGGCTTGAAAAGCGTTATCCGGGGCATTTATGCCCCGGAAAATTAGACGCGCTTCACCTGTCCCTGTGCGCTGTCCACCTCATGATCAATCTCGCGTCACTCCCCGAACAGATCCATCGCCGTTTTCAGCGGAGCCGCCGTGGATGCAATCAGCACGTAGCCTGCCGAAATCGCCGTCACCAGGAACGCCATCCGCTTCTGCGCGTTCTTGGCGTCGTCGGTCGCTTTCGCCGCCTGATCCTGATAATACGCCGTGACGCGGTCGAGCATTTCGGTCCATTGCCCCGTGCGTTGCCCGGTGACGAGCAGTTGGAGCGGGTCGTGCTCCAGAAGTCCGGTGGCTTTTAGCGCGTCGTCCAGACCGTTCCCGGCGCGCAAAACGGTGATGCCGCTGAGCAGTTTGTCGCGGTAGACGCTGTTCGGGACGGATTGCGCCGCCGCCGTGTACGCCGCCTCGGGCGACACGCCGGACAGGAGAAGGCGGCGTAGAAGCCGGGTGAACGCGGCGACGGCGCGGTTGTACGCCAGTTTGCGCATCACTGGGATCATCAGCGCGATCCGGTCGTGTGCGCGGGCAGCGAACGGCTGACGCCACCACAGTCCGGCGAGTTCGCACAGCAGGTGCAGTCCGATGCCGAGCGGCACCCACAGGAACAGAAACTCCCGTCCGAACCCGCTGAATCCGGCAAGCCCTTGCTCAAAGATCGGTTTCAGATTGTTGACGAGCGGTTGCAGGATCAGGAACGACCAGATCGACTGCCAGAATAACAGTTTGGGTACCCAGATCCCCTGCCTTAGGGCGGCGTCCGCCTCCGCGCCGAGCGCGGCTTCCTCGCACGCGTATTCCAGAAATCCGCCCGCCTCGCCCGCGTTGAACAGCCCGACGACATGCGCGGGGAACACGCAGGGGTGCTTGGCGAACGCCCCGGCGAGCGATTCGCCGCGCCCCGCCGCCATGCCCGCGTCCTGCGCCGCGCGGGCTATCCGGCGGTTCGCGGTGCGCGGGGCGAGGTCGGCGAGTGCGGACAGCGGGGTAAACCCGGCATGCAGGAGCGACGCCATCTGCCGGAAAAACGTGGCGAGGTCGGCGGGCGGAACGGAGAGAGTAGTGGTCAGTGGGTAGTGGTCAGTGGTCAGTGGAGAGGGGGGAATCGGTTGCCCGGTCGGACGCGGCTTATCCCCAGTCCTCTGCTCACTAACCACTGCCCCCTGACCACTATCCACTAACTTCTCCACGTACACCCGCACCGAGCGGTAGCCGCGCTCCGACAATCGCAGTTCTATCTCCTGCGCGTTTGCGGCTTCGGCGACGCCCTGTTGGGTTTGACCGGTTTTCGCGTCCGTCGCCTCGTATCGAAACTTTGCCATACGCTTACTACAACGCCCCCCGCTCCCGATTCGTTACGCACCTATTGTACCGTTCGTGGGGAACGCGCGGCGCACCGCGACGCGGAACGCGAAACCGACCACGAGGAGCAGGCATCCGGTTGCGATCACAGGCGGCGGGAGCGACGCCGCGAGTACGATACAGGCAGCGAGTCCAACATACGCGACGCCGCGCGGGAACCGCTTTTGCGCCCCGGTCAGGCGCAGGGCGGCGAGGTTCGCGACGGCGTAGTACAGCAGGATCGCGAACGTCGCTGACGCCGTGATGGTTTTCAATGTGCCCAACAGGGCGAGAAGGATCACGACCGCGCCGCAAAACAGCACCCCGACGAACGGAACGCCGGGTCCGTTCGACACGCGGGCAAATACCGGGGGTATGTCGCCGCGCCGCCCCATCGCGAGCAAAACACGACTCACCCCGAGCAGTTGCGACAGCAGAACGCCCGCCGTCGCCGTGACCGCGCCGAGGGAAAGGACGGACGCTGTCCCCGGCAGTTGCCCACGGACGGCGGCGATATACATCGGCGGACCGTTCCACTTCGGGTGCCCCTCAATCCCACCCCCCGCGATCATCCCCGCGCAGGCAAGAAAATACAGCACAGAGGAGATTCCCAGGGCGGCGATAATGGCGCGCGGGATCGTTTCTTGGGGTTCGCGTACCTCCTCGCCGAGCGTCGCGATGCGGGCATAGCCAGTGAACGCGAAGAAAAGTAGTGCCGCCGATTGTAGAACGCCTTTCGCGCCATATGGGGCAAACGGCGTGAAATCCTCGACCCGCGCCCCGGGTAACGTCGCGCAAACGAAGTACAGGATCGCGCCGACCGTCACTGTGACAATCGCAGCGTTCAGCCGCCCGATTTTACGGATGCCGAACAGGTTTGCGACCGTAAGAAAAACGGCGAGTGACGCGGCAAGAACGGGTTTCGATATGCCGACGAACCCGACCAGGCTCGGCAGATACGTCGCGAACGTCAGCGCGACCACGCCGCCCGCCGCGAGTTTCGAGACGCAGAACAGCCAACCCGCCGCGAAACCAGCGAAAGGGTGTAGTTTCTCGTGACCGTACTCATACGCCCCGCCCGCCTTCGGATACGCGGCGGCGAGTTCAGCGGACGACAGGGCGTTGCACCCGGCGGCGATCCCGGCGATCAGCAAGCCCAAAAGGAGCGACGGTCCGGCGACCTGCGCCGCCTGCCCGGTGACGACGAAAAGCCCCGCGCCGAGGATCGCACCGACGCCGACCAGCGTCGCGTCGGCGAGTCCCAATTCGCGACGCAGGGTGGGTTTCGTAGGTTCCATCACGGGTCGAGTGTACCCGGTTGCGATCATCGGTTGCGTCCGTCGGTCGGCGGCGGCGTCCGTCGGTCGCGATCATCGGTTGGGATCATCGGTTGGGATCATCGGTTTCACCGACGCCTATAGGTGGCTCCGCCACCGAGCGTCCTCCGGACGCGGGCATGTCGAAATCGTTTGGCGACCGCGACGATGTTACGTGTTCGGGGCGTCCGGA
>JAYULM010000092.1:0-67763 GCA_043763605.1 Armatimonadota bacterium
TCGCCGACAAAACTATGTCGCCTGAAAGCGTCATAGACGCTCAAAACCAGAACGGGGCAAGCCCCGGGGTATTGAACCCTCTGCGCTTGCAGCGAATAATCGACTTAAGTAGCTATCAATCAAAATCAGTCATCGCTATAACTCTTCCGTCAATGCTCCGTCCGTCAGAGCACCATGCTGCATATCAGCGGTTATGTCATCGCCCCATGATCGCAGAAAGTAGCTACTTGGTTCGGTGAAATACAGGGTCAATTGTTTGACGCGGCTTCCCCCCACCATTCGAAAACCACCACGCCCGCATAGTTGATGCAAGCGAACGTTTGACACCACGGCAAGCCTTGTGCCGTGGCATGTTCCCATGACCGCAGGGTGACACGAATGGCGCGAACGAAAATCGTATTCGAAGCGGTGTTCGTGGCACGTTCCAACACTGAGTAAAACGGCTCCAGAACAACGGACGCAAAAGCATGTTCGTCGCGGAGCGGATACATAATACTTGCTTGTCTTTGCATGCCTATGGTATACCGCTCAGCACAGTAGCGATGCCAATCACCAAAGTCCACCACGAAGCTGCCCGGACAAACCGATGATGAGGCGATAAAATGGACGGCGTGGCTAAAGATATTTTTCATGACACGGTGCGACGCGCTCTGGAAGCCGACGGTTGGGTTATCACGGAAGACCCGCTCACACTCAAGTTCGGGGAACAAAGTGTATTTGTTGATCTCGGCGCGGAAGCCCCAATGGAAGCCGAACGCGCTGGTCAGAAAATCGCCGTCGAAGTGAAGAGTTTCGTCAGTGTATCGCCCGTCACCGATTTAGAGCGAGCGTTAGGGCAGTATCTGTTCTACCGTGTCCTACTGCAAAACCAGCGGGGGAATGTGCCGCTTTACCTCGCTCTTCGCGCCACGGCTTACAAGCGCGTTTTCAACAGCTTGGACGGTCAACGCCTGCTTTCGGAGTTAAAACTATCGCTGTTGTTGTTCGACGAAACCACGGAAAGGATAACTGAATGGATCGAACCATCGACACCGTAACGCAGTACCGTGCCATTATTCAACGGATTCTGGAAGAGTACGCGACGCAGTACCCGACATTCGGCGGTGGCGACGCTGTTGTACAGTTACTGGCTGACGAGGCGCGGGACCATTACCAGATCTGGTACACCGGATGGCGCGGCGACGAAAGGATTCACTTTTGTGTGCTTCACCTTGACATTCGGGACGGCAAAATATGGGTGCAACATGACGGCGTGTACGAAGGCATTACCCAAAAACTGCTGGACGCCGGGATTCCGCATAAAAACATCGTGATCGGATTCCATGCGCCGAGCGAACGGCAATACACGCCGTTCGCTCTGGCATGATGTCAAGTCTTAGCACACCAGCGACGCGAAGTCGCCGAAGTCCGCCGCGAATCCGCCGGGGACGCCTTTGCAGATCACGCTCACCGCGTCGTGCGAGTGGAGCGACTCCAAGTGCGAGCAGGCGACCTGGAAATCTTTGATACGGGCGTCTTTGTTCAGTTCGAAGAAAACGAGACGTGCGGCGTCCTCGACGAATTTGATGAACGCGCCGTTCATTTCCGCGAACGCCTGCTCGTCCTCGCGTTTGACCATCACCTGCGTCTCGGTTTTCAGTGCGTTCTCTAAGTGGCGTTGCATGTCTTCGACCGTGACCGTCGCGCCGTCAACGAGTTCGACCTTGACACGGGCGCGGCTGCGCTGGCTGTGCGGGATGGCGTAAACGCCGCGCGTATCGCGGGCGTGTTCGGCGAGTTCGGCGGAACAGGGACACGCGGACGAGTACACGAAGTCGAACTCGACGTAACGGCGCACCGCCCCACTCGCCGAGATCGTGGCTTCGTAAGCGACTTTGTAAAACTGGTAGCCCTCTAAATTGCTTCGCAGGCTCTTTTTGACCATCGGGTACGAGAAGCCGACCTTGACCCGCGCGTGGAGCGAGCCGACTTTTTCGCGGTAGCCGTGCAGAATATCCGCGAGCGTATCCGGCGTGAACGCGCGGTCCTTGTACTCGTAGAACGTGCGGACGATCCGGCTCATGTTGATGCCCTTCAAGTCCGCTTCGAGCGATACGGTGCCGGTGACATTCGCTTCCAGAGTCATCCGGTCACCGGTTTCAGTGACGAAGGCGAGCGGTAGTTTGAAGCCGGAAACGCCGACCTGCTGGATCGGGACATTCGAGCCGCGTATGGCGTCCATGGCTTCGTTCATGTCCGGGAGCGATTCGCGATATTCGGGCGTAACGACGAAGTCGGCGTCGTAGTCTCTATTGGAGGGAGTTTCGCCCCGGCTTACTTCATGGAGCCGGTGCAGGTACATTTTTTTTGCTGTATTCATCGTTTTTAACCTCGCGCGGTGGCGGGGAGGATCGGTTGGGACGATAACCGTGAGTGCGGCGCGGGTGCTACACCGCGCTTGACTGTGCTATTTTCCGAAAACAAATGCCGTTCGTGCTCGGGTATTTCTAAACGGGACCGTTGTCGCCGTAGTATTCAAAAAAGTTGCGGTCGGTTTCCTTCACGACCACGCGGTAGAGCCGCGCCGGAGCCGGGATATTCGGCGCGAGATGATCCCAGATCGCCTTGGTCAGGTTCTCCGAAGTCGGGTTGACGTTGGCGAACTCCGGCGTGTCGTCGTTCAAGTGCTTGTGATCGAACCGCGCCATGATCTCCCGGTCCATCACGGCGTCCAGTTCGGCTAGGCTGACGATCATGCCCGTGATCGGGTCGGGATCGCCCGCGACGGTCACTTCGACGCCGTAGTTGTGACCGTGCCCGCGCGCGTTATTGCACTTGCCAAACACGGCGATATTCTCCTCGGGCGTCAAGCCGGGCGCGTCCAACCGGTGCGCGGCGGCGAAATCGAGGCTTCGTGTCAGTAGAACCAACGTTGTCTCCTTTGCTAAATCGCGGGTGGTCCACAGCGACGGCGACTCCCACACGGTGACGCGGACCAGTTTCGCCGCCGGGTCGTGGAAGTTCGCGGAAAACTGCTCACCGATGTAGCGCGCGATGTTCTCCAACGTCGGCGGGGTGTCGGCGAAATGCGGCACTTCATAGGTCAGGTGCTTGTCGGCGAGCGGTCCGGTGACATACGTTTTGAGAACTTTGTCCACGTCCACGATGTTGACGACCATTCCGGTTCGGTCTTCCAACTCGCCCGCGACTACGGCTTCGACCACATAGTTGTGCCCGTGCCCCCACGGCGACGCCCACTTCCCGAACAGGGCGCGGTTCTCCTCCTCGGTTTTATGTCGGAGCCAGTACGCGTGTCCCGCCGAGAACGAGACGCGCCGCCGTAAATAAAGGGTAGCCATAGCGTGAAAAATGCGCCGACAGCCAGCAACTTCTCGTTTGCGGCATTCGGCGCGTTCGCGTAAAATTTCGATTTCTACTTATTATAATACCCTTTTGCTGAAGGAAGTTCCTGAAGTTACGCGGTGTCATACATTCGGGCGCGGGGATATACCGCTTGAAAAATTCGCGGAAAACGGATAAAAATGGAGGCACCAGCATGTCCTTTATTCCCACGTCCCGCAAAGCCGCCCTGTTCGGCGAATCCGTCATCCGCGAAATGACCCGCCTGCTCCTGCAATGGGAGGCGGACACGGGACGGGAGGGCGTCAATCTGGCGCAGGGGTTCCCCGATTTCGCCGCGCCGGAAGTGCTGAAACAGGCGGCGTGTCGGGCGATTGAAGACGACATTAATCAGTACGCCGTGACCTGGGGTGCCCCCGCCCTGCGTACCGCCATCGCGGACAAGACGGCACGCTTTTACGGGGTTCGCCCAGACCCGGAGCGCGAAATTACCGTGACATGCGGCGCGACGGAAGCGATGATCGCCGCCCTGCTTGCCGTGACGGACCCCGGCGACGAAGTGATCGTTTTCGAGCCGTTCTACGAGAACTACGGACCCGACGCGATCCTGTCCGGCGCGGCACCCGTGTTCGTACGCCTCCACGCGCCCGATTGGTCGTTCGACCCGGACGAGTTGCGGGCGGCGTTCACCGGCCGGACGCGGGCGATCATCGTCAACACGCCACACAACCCGACCGGAAAAGTGTTCTCGCGCGACGAACTGACAATTATCGCCGACCTGTGCCAGCAATGGAACGTTTGCGCGATCACGGATGAGATTTACGAGCATCTGGTGTATGACGGCGCGGCGCACATTCGAATCGCCGATTTGCCGGGGATGGCGGAGCGGACAATCACGATCAGCGGCTTGTCGAAAACCTACAGCGCGACGGGTTGGCGTATCGGCTGGCTCCTCGCGCCGCCCGACGCCACGAACGCGATCCGAAAAGTTCACGACTTCCTGACGGTGGGCGCGGCGGCTCCCCTGCAAGCCGGTGCCGCGTTCGCGATCAACGAACTGCCCCTGACGTACTACACCGACCTCGCGAACACCTACCGGGAGAAACGCGACGTGCTACTAGCCGCACTGAACGATTCCCTGCTCCGCCCGCTCTCGGTCCCGACCGGCGCGTACTATATTCTGACCGACGCCCGACCGTTGATGACGATCACGGGACAGGCAACCGACGCCGCCCTCGCCCGGTTTCTCGTTTCGGAATACGGATTGGCGACGGTGCCCGGAAGCAGTTTCGTCACCGATCCGGCAAGTGCGATGCCCCTACTGCGGTTCTGCTATTGCAAAAAACCGGAAACGCTCGCCCGCGCGACGCGGTTGATGAGCGAGCTACCGATACCTTAGTCGTAAGGCAATCTTTTCCTTACCAACCAGAGTTCGCGAATTAGCTTCGCGGCCACAGTAGCAGTGCCCTTTCGAGAAGTTCCTCACCACGATTTGCAATACTTTCCTCGTCCCATTTAGGTATCGCATTTATTTGTTGATTTATCGGAAGCAGGGAGTTGTTGAGGATCGCCGATCTTTTGATAGCCCAATCGCTGTTCGACGTTGCTGAGTTCAGAGCCTGACTGAGCAGGGTGAGGTTCCCGAAGGTTTGAAGAATATCGTTTCGTTTACGCGTCGCTACAGACCGTAGATCATCTACCTCCGCGTCCCACAATTCGGTTGCGGACATGCCTTTGCTACCATCTGGAAGTGGCCAGTGTTCTACCCAGCTTTGTGGAAGGATATGCTCGACAGTCAGGTCGCTCTCTATCGAAATCGTCTCCATTTTATTACCGAAGTAGGTGCTGTTGAGACGCTTAAGAATATGCACTATTTTTGCATTATTCAGGGTTTGGTAAGCATCTCTGTTGCGCCACGCTTCACTAAACAGGAGGTCCGAGGGCCACTCACCGGATTCGCCTGTTTGAACCGATAGTTGATTCACCAAATTCTCCGGGCTAACCCCATCACGGCGGAGCGCACGGGTCAGTGTGAGAAAGATGCGATTGTAACCTTTCGTGGTTAAGCCACACACAAAGCGGCGGAGTAAATAAGACTCCAGCGTAGTCGAAATAGTCTGCCATTGCGCCTCGGTAATCTTTGCATCAAGTAGTGTAAGCAAAAGGGGATATGAGGTCCGAACGTCGAATGCTTCCAGAAAAGTAGCGATTCCATAGATAGGATCATCGGTTTCCGGCTCAAGGATACGACGGAAATCGTCTCCCTGTCTCGCCAGCGTCTTTAGTTCCTCTTCAACAGTAGCGTAAGGCTTTTTACGGTCGATCCAGTATTTGTACTCGACAAAAAGGTGCTTGATAGGAATATCCGTGGTCAGCCTGCTCGCCAAAAAATGTTGCAAAAATAGATCGCTTCGAGGGCGGATAAGTCGACCTTGTCTGACCTCGACGCGCCAAAAGGCATCATCAAAACGACGCCAGTATTGATCGTAAAGTGTTTCCGACGATTCACCAAGCCTTGATGCACGTAAAAAAATGAAGTTCCGGAGCAAATCCGCCGGGAGCAAAGGCTCGCCACGAGCGTTGAGCGTCTCAAAGATAACCTGTGCGTCATCTTCTTGCTCTAAATCGATGGCAACCACTTGGAGGGTAGTCTTTAATGCCTGAAAGCATTCCTCCAGGTGCAACGCGACAGTTTCATCTGTCGCCGAAGCAGGTTCGGTATCGGTCCCGAGAAAGAACTCTTTTATCTGTTCGTAGAAGAATAAATATGCCTCCACCATTTTCGGACGTGGCAATGGCTTCCGGGCGTACTTAGGCCATACAAGTGGGTAACGTACCAGCATTTCTGCGGGCGAACCTGCGGTGATGGCATCCGAGAACTGTTTACGGTCGAGTTGTGTCGGCCAAACTTTGTACTTATCGATTTCCGGTTCCGCCATCATTCCTTTGTTGAGCGTGAAGCCTTCGCACTCTCTCGCGAGTTCGACACAGTTCTGCTCTTTGCAGAAGTCGCGAAAGGCGGCGAGAAATATCTGCAGGGTAGTTAAACGTTGTTGACCATCAATGACCTGCCTTTTATTGACATGGGTTGTCGGTGTCTGCTTCTGATCAAGAACCATCGCCCCTAAGAAGTGGACCGGAGCATCTTTTCTTCCCTCAAGATACTCCGTGAATTTTCGGGCGATGTCTTCCCAGAGAGGTTCCCATTGCTGCTCTCGGCTCCAAACATATTGCCTCTGGAAAAGTGGGACTTCCAGCCGCATCTTCATCTCAAAAATCGCGAGCAGGGAAATGGCATTTGCTTTCATATAATTCTTTCGTGGAAGTGTAAAATTGGCTCCAATTGATGCACTTGAACGTCGGCATGGCGTCTTAGATACCAATAGCGGCGGCCAAGATTAGCCGAACGGAACCGGACGCTAATCTCCTACGGACAGCAGTTGTTGCACCGTTTGCAAAACGGACGGACGCGGTTCCAGAAAAATCCAGTCCCATTCGAGCGCGACATTGTTCATCGTGTGCAATACGAGCGGTTGATTCGACAGATTCTCCTCTTCGTAGCCGGTGTCTGTCTTGCGGAGCACACGGATCTTTTGTTTTTGCTGGTCGATGTAGACGATTTCCGCGACGCCAATCGAGCGGTAGTCGGTCTCGGTTGCGTTGATGTCGGAGCGGCGGTCGTTCGGCGAAATAAGTTCGATAACGAGGTCCGGGGGACCGATGGTCGCTTTGCGCGTTATCAACTCTTCACGCGACTTGCGCACGAAGAAAAAGTCCGGCATCCGCCCGCGAAACTCGCCGATGAGCACGGGCGAGCGCGTTCCGAGGACCGTGCCCAGTTTGCGCTCCTGCGAATAAATATCCAGAACGTGTAGAATCCAGAGGTTCAGTTTTTCGTGGTCGAGTTGTACTATCGGTTTCTCAACAATCGTGCCGTCTATCAGTTCGTCGAAATCTTTGGGACCGGAGATTTCCAGCCACTCGTTGAAAGTGATCGGGCGGGGATAGACGAAGCGCGTAACCGTTTCTTCGACGCGTTCGCGGGTCAGTGTCAGCGACATGATGCGGTGCTCCCTTCCGCCGGTATTTTACCGCACCTCTGACGTTCCACCGCTGGCAAAGCACTGGAGCGAGAAACTGGGTTCCCCACCGAAGCGACGGCGGGGCGGTAGAATGAACCGTGCCCAACATTAATTTCCGTCGCGCGATTCATTTCGCGGAAGAGGTCTCGTCCACGCAGGACGCGGCGCGAGACCATGCCGCGCGCGACGGCGTCCGCGCCGCCGGCCACGTCCACGCGGCGGCGCACCAGACCGCCGGGCGCGGACGACACGGCAAGACCTGGTACGCCCCCCCCGGTGCGAACCTTTGCATGACGCTTATCGGTGGTCCCGCCGGGCTTGCCGAACTGTGGCAGGTGGCGTTCGTCGCCGCGCTCGCCGCCGCCGACACCGTGACTTCCGTAGCACTCGGCGTTCCGGTGCATCTGCGATTTCCAAACGACGTAATGATGCGTGGCAAAAAGGTGGGCGGCGTCCTGATCGAGACAGCGACCGGTCCCGACGTGCCCACAGGAACGTTACTGCCGCTGGTCGGGGTCGGAATCAACGTGCGCGGGCGGACGGACGCGTTGCCCCCGCAGGTCGCGGTCCGGGCGACCACAGTGGAGGCAGAAAGCGGCGGCGGGATCACAGTCGAGCACGTCGGCGGACTTCTCGCGGACGCATTCGCCGTTCGCTGGCAAGAGTGGGACGGCGGGCAAGGTTTCGCCGCGACGCTCGCCGCATGGCACGAGTACCACGACCCCGACGAACGACGCACGTTCGTCATAGACGGCGCGCCCGCGCTTTGCCGCGTGGTCGCGGTATCGACAGGCGGCGAGACAACACTCGAACTGCCCGACCGGACACGGCGAACCGTGCCAGTCGTGCATGTCCTGTTCGGGGGATAGTTTCGCCGGATGAAGGCAACCGTTTCCCACGAAAGATGCATAGCACGTTCGAGCAGGAACCGGGATCCCGCGCACCGAACGGTACCAGTGCCATGATAGAACCATCGAGCAATCGCGACCCGCATCGCCCCCGTTTCCACTTCGCCGCTCCGCAGGGAACCTGGATCAACGACCCGGTGCCCTTCTACGACGACCGGGCGGGGCGTTACCATGTTTTCCTGCAGCACAACCCGAACGCGCCGGTGTGGGGCGACATGCACTGGCTCCACGTGTCGAGCAGCGACCTGCTACACTGGGAGAACCACGGCGTCGCGCTCGCCCCGTCGCGCAACCCGGGCGACCCGGATTTCGGCGGCGTCTGGACCGGATGCATCACGCGGCGGCCGGGCGACGGGAAATATATCGCGCTCTACACCGCGATCCCGACACACACGCCGTTCACGCAGGTCCAGTGTTCCGCCGTTTCCGACGATCTGATGACGTGGGAGAAACTCGGAGTGCTGGACGGCTTGAGCGAAAAGCCGAAGGGATACGGCGACTGTTTCCGCGACCCGCAAACGTTCGCGGGACCGGACGGCAAATGGTACTGCGTCATCGGGGGTGAGCAAGAAGGCGGCAATGGCGGCGCGGCATTCCTGTACCAGGCGACCGACGACACCCTCCTCCACTGGCAGTACCGTCACGTGCTGTACGAGGGCACCGCCGAAACCGGGTACGACTTCGAGTGCCCCGATTTCTTTCCGCTACCCGGTTCGCAGAAATGGTGCCTGATCACGTCGCGGAACAAAACCTGGTGGCACGTCGGCACACTCGATGCCGAGACCATGCGCTTTTCTCGCGAAGCGTGGGGCGCGTGCGACAACGAACTGTTCTATGCCGCGAAATCCTGCGTCGGGGCGGGCGGCGAGCGGCTACTCTGGGGCTGGATTCGGGAAGATCGCCCGGAAGCGGAACAGGTCGCGGCGGGTTGGAGCGGCGTGTTGTCCCTACCACGCTGCATCACGAGCGGAGAGACGGTGATCGCATTTCGCCCTCACGCCCCCTATCCGGAAGAAGCGTTCGCCGATGGGTCTGTCATAGAGGCGGTAGACACGGATAGGATCGAGACGTTTCGACGATATGACTAACCGGCGCGACCGTGTATACTACCGCGTATGCCCGCCGCAACTCGTTCCCCCACTGACGCGCTCCGCTCCCTCTACCGCAAATGGTCGCGCATTTTCAGCGTGTTCGTGCAAGACGCCCTGACGTACCGCGCCGTGGCGGTGATCTGGATTCTGACCGACACGATTCCGACGCTGGTGATGCCGTTGATCTGGCTCGCGTCGTTCCACGGGCGTACCGAGATCGCCGGATACGACAAAAACCAGATCACGGCGTACTACCTGATCCTGCTCGCGGTCGGTAACTTCGTGACGTGCCACCAGATGTGGGAGATCGCGCAGGACATCAAGGAAGGGCGGTTCGCAGCGTTCCTGCTACGCCCGTTCAGTTATCTGTCCTACAACTATCTCGGCTTCTTAGCCTGGCGGATCATGCGCACGTTGCTTTTCGTGCCCGTGTTCCTGTTGACCGCCTGGCTCTTCCGGGACACGCTCCGGTTCGGGGATTACCGCCCGGACGGCTACTTCTTTCTCGCGCTCGCGCTCGGACATTTCGTCTCGTTTTTCACCACGTATCCCCTCGGTCTCGTCGCGCTGTACGTCGTGGAAACGCGGTCGCTTTACAACTTCTGGTATATCCCGCTGATCATTTTCAACGGGCAG
The DNA here is from genome assembly GCA_043763605.1 of Armatimonadota bacterium. Taxonomy (GTDB): domain Bacteria; phylum Armatimonadota; class Armatimonadia; order Armatimonadales; family Armatimonadaceae; genus JACMIU01. The sequence goes on from JAYULM010000092.1 coordinate 10,057, forward strand.
GTCGCCCCGCTCGCTATGTTCCCCGAGGCTGCCCGTAAACTCGCGGAACTCCTGCCGTTCCGATACACGGTCGCATTCCCGACCGAGGTGTTTCTGGGGCGGATGGCTACCGCGCAGATCCACGACGGCTTGCTCCATCAGGTCGGCTGGATCGTCGGCGGATACGTCCTATCGGTCCTGCTCTGGCGCGGCGGGTTAAAGCGATTCACTGGCGTGGGGTTGTGATGCGGCCACGCGATTTTATGCAAAGTGATCCGGAAACGCAAAAAACCTGGTAATGGTGACGTGACAGGATGCGGCGGAATCGCGTATACTTATATAGGACAGCGACACGTTTTCAGCCGCGCCAGAAAAGGGAACAACGATGATGTTGAGTACCGGGACAGAGTATCACGTTTTCGAGGGACCGACGTCGGCTCCGACGGACAGCATAGACGCGGTGGGGCGTACACTTATGTTACGCGCTTGCGGACCGCTGGATAGGGAAAGTTTCCTGTGCCGGACCGCCCCCGTAGAGATCGCGCGCCGTGCACACCGGGAACACTCGCGCGTCGTGGTGCTGGACGCCTACCCCACTGAATACGCCGACAGCGACGGGTTGCGCTGGGTGCTCGCTCTCCGCTCCGCTCTGGCGATGGAGGGGGTACCGTTCCATGTCGTCAGTCGGCCGCACAGCCGGGTACGCCGGAATCTGGATCTGCTCGGGACCGATCTTTCGCTTTACGAGAACGTGCAGGACGCGCTACGCCCGGCGGGGTAGTTTTTTCCCTCAAGAAAAGGCTGTATAATCGAGCCTGAAGACGCCCAAAAACCGCGTCGCGAACCGCGCAGGATTTACGGGAAAGCGAAGGTAACATGGCGGTACAAACAGCCCCGATTCGAACCAATCTGGAGGAGCAACTCCGCAAAATCTCCCTGTTCGCCGGTCTCGACGACGCGTCACTCAAACTGCTGACCACACGGTTTCGGCGGCGCAAATTCGGGGCGGGCGAGTCACTTTTTCACGAGGGCGACCCCGGGCAGACGCTCTACATCGTGCTCAGCGGTTCCGTCCTGATTCAGCGCGTGACGAAGGACATGGAGACGGTTCATATCGCGCAACGGGACGCGGGGGAGCATTTCGGCGAACTCGCGCTGTTCGATGACCTGCCGCGCTCCGCCGACGCCGAAACCGGGACCGCCTGCGAACTCCTCCTGCTTGACCGGCGCGACCTGATGCAGTTTCTGGAAGCACACCCGACCGTCGCCTGGAACATCATCCGTACTCTGTCCGCGCGCATCCGGGAAAGTTCCGAGCAAGCCGTCCGCTCGTCGTCGCTCGACGTGCTCGGGCGACTCGCCGCGTTCCTCTACGACCAGTGTGCGACGATCCCGCCCGACGCGGCGAAAGCCTATACCCTGCCGCGAATGACCAACGAGCAGATCGCACTCCGTATCAGCACGAGCCGCGAGTCGGTCAACCGCCGCCTGGCGCGGCTGGCGGAGATGCGGGTGATCGCACGGGACGGTCGCACTATCGTAGTGACGAACCTTCCGAAACTGCGTTCCCTCTGCAGCATCGCCCTGCCGTAAGTCCTAATGTGCCATCGCGGGTACCCGGACTCGTTGCGTCGCCTGCAGGTGTAGTCGGCGCGCCTCCGCTACGAACGCATCCCAGTTCCCCTCAGCTAGGGTATCGCGCGGAATGACCAACGCCGTCACGGTGCCCAGGGTCAGAAAAGCGTGGGTGTCGGTTGCGGAGACCGACCCGAACAGTTCCCAGCGGTAGAGCGCGGTGGCATTCACGGAAACGGAAAGAACCCCGTCCTCGTTGATCTCCAGAGTCCGTTCGCCGAACAGTTTCGCGTTTTCCGCCGCCTGGTATACCTGTACCGCATGCGCACTGGCACCCCTGCGAATCCCCGGCGGCGAGAAAAGCATCGTCGCGCCAATGCCAAGGAGAGCCTCGAACACGATCAGCGGAATCAAGGACGGATTGAGCCATGCCATCAGCCCGCAGAAGAGGGCAATGAAGGCGCAGACGCGCCCGACATGGCTTTGCACGGCGGCTCTGCCTTCGGGGGCGTTCTGCATCCACCACGTATGATACGCCCCCATATCCTCGGGCGCGGTGACATAACGGATCGTCATGCCTGATTTTACCATTACGCGGCGCGGTTTCGCGCCATGTTGCGAACCGTTCCGGTCGCCGCTTACGTCCCCCTGTCGTCCAAGCCGAGAATGCAAACGACGCTTCGGCGAACGCGGTGAAGTTCACGAGCTGAGCGATTCGTGGTGGTGAAAAGGAGGTCATGTTCCTGCAACCCGGCTTAGCTATTCGGTGAAATAAAAAGCCCCGAAGTCAAGTAGTTGCCAGCGACCAAGAAACTCCTCTCGGGACAGGTCGTCTACACGACCCGTGGCGGGGTTGATAAACTCGGCGCGGTCGTCAACAATTCTGCAAACAACGACGGCGTGTTTCCCGCCGGAGAAGCCCCAAAGAAGATGCGCTACGACGGGAACCCCTTTGATTCCCACGCACTGTTTCAACTTTTCCCACGCTTCATCGCGTGTATCGGAACCATCAGCGACCAGCAGAACATCGTAGGCTCCCGAAAGAGCCTCCACTGTTCCGTCCCAGTCACACCCGCCATCCGGTTCGATTGCCGGGGGAACCTCGTCACACAACTCCGATGCTTCGGCGTCTCTCAACCGCTCCCCGAAAAAATCGCGCATCGTCCGCAAACACGCTGGCAAACATCCGTACAACCGTTTTTGCGCGAATACTTTTACGCTAAGCGGCACTACGGATCACCTCGCGTACCTGTTGCCGTGTCGTCGTCGCTTCGGTAAGTACGTTGCCTTCATCGTCAAGAACGATTTGTCCGATGCGTTTCTGAATCCGGGCATACTCTAAAGGAATCCGCCACTGCTTCGCGTCCGGAACGTACTCCGGGTGCCCCATCACAATAAAATTCGGATACTTACTCGCTCCCCAGCGAAGTGCGACACGACCAAGAGCGAATTTGCGCAACTCTGGTAGCACTTGCGGCAATACCATTTCGGCGGTTTCACGGGCTTCGCGCATACGTGTGGTCTGTTGCTCGGCGGTTCCGTTTCCGCTCGCGTCAACAAATAATTCGGCAAGAATACGAACGAAATGCTCTTCGTACCGCGCCAGCCAATCCGAGACCGCGTGACCGTCTGCATCACCGGAACGCGGTGCGGCAACCGAAAAGTCGCTGTCAAGCCGTTTCAACAGTTGCACCGTTTTGTCCGCGATACGTTGCAGTTCGGCTTGCATCTTCGGCGTATCCAGGGCGTCGCGTAACTCGGCGACACTCATTTTTGCGCCCGGAACCGTAGTTGCTCTGATAAACGGTTTACCGAGCGTTGTTGCCGGTTCTTTCGTGGTTGCCATTTCGTGTCCCTTTCTTCCGCATTATACATTACCCATCATCGCCCACGTCGGAGAACAGGCGTCGCCCGACTGCGATGTCCGCCGCATCCGGCTCTCGATCTCCGACCATGACGCGACCGGTACTGCGTACGGGCGAACCTCCGACGCCTGTTCCTGTCGGAAGGGTCGGACAGACGGTAAGCAGGGCGGGGAAAAGAGGTCCGCAAAATGACGGACCGCTGCCGGAATTTTTCGCGGCAGCGGTTTCGCGGGGCGGTTTCGCATCGCGCCGCGAGCCGCTCTTGTCGCCGCTTACGTCCCCCAGTCGTCCAAGCCGAGTAGTTTTCGACCGAGAGGGGTCAATTCCGCCGTTTCGCCTTGGGTCTGCTCGCGGTTGCGCGGGTCTCCGACCACCCAGTCGTAGGGCGGCGGGGTCCGGTCGCGCCACCAGGAGACGCGTTGCTCGCGGAACGTCGTGTTCGCGTCGTTTGCCGGGAACATCGTGATGTACTGCGCGAGCCGGGGTTTGTCCGACAGGTTTCGCCCGTTGCCGTGGGCGAGACGCTTATCCCAGATCACAAAGTCGCCCGCATTCCCGGCGACCGGAATCACTTTGCGGTTCGCAGGGAGGCGCGACAGGTCCGGCGCGCGCGGGTTACGGGTTTCCGGCTGATCCTTTATCCAATCATCTAAATCGTTGTGGAAACCGGGAACGCACGTAAAGCCGCCCATCTCCGAGGTCGTATCGGCGAGGTAGAGGACGCCCTGTACGCCGAACGGGGTGGTGGCGAGTTTATTCGTATCCATATCCCAGTACACGAGCGAATTACAACTTATCCGTATCGCCTTCCGATGTCCCCGCAGTTCTCGCTGACCGACCAATTTTTCGCCTCAATAGGACCACGCTCGCAGGCATTTTGTCGCACTCGCAACGTCCACCCGAATAATTCACGGTTGATGCAGGTGGAACTGCGGACGCTGTCGTGAGGTAGGATGGAGACTCTTGATCCGTCACCTGCGGCGCCACGCTTCGACTGCGGCGCGAATGCCTTTCGCGACTATGGTAAACGCTTCGTCGGCGTTGTGCCAATTGCGGCTCATCACGGCTTTGCCGTCCGTCGGGAGGGCCTGTAGCTTGCCGAAGTCGCTGGTGGTCCAGTCGCAGTCCCGCACGATTACGGGGATCACCCGCGCCTCCCCGCTCGCATGGCGTTCCATCGCCCGCTTCATCTCCACGTCGTAGCAGTAGTCGGAGTTGATGAAGTCGGAACTCACCAGCAGTAGGATGACCGCCGCGCTGTTAAGATGTTCGTCAATCTGCCCTTCCCACTCATTCCCCGCGCCGATCTGTCGGTCGTGCCACCCGCTGATGACGCCCTGCCGCTCCATCAACTTCAGGCTCTTCGCGAGTTCGTCGCGGAGTGTTTCGTCCGCATGGCAGTATGAAAAGAACACCTCCGCAGGCGGGAGGGTGGCAATATCTTGGGTCACATCTTTCTCCTTCAGGTATTCGCGCTGGCGTACCATATCGAGGAACGAGTCGAGCTTGGGAGCTGTGTACGGGTCGTCGTGCGCCTCGCGCATCCGCACGATAGCGGTTCTAACCTGCTCCCCGTGGCGTTGGCATAGCTCCCACAGGCGCTCGATGGCTACCTCCTCGTCCGCTATGCCGAGGTACTCGTACACGTCGGACAGGTCACTCGCCCGATTCGTGTAAAAGGCGTCGATGCTCTCGTCGGTGAAACCCTTGGCTTGACGCACGAAGTCTATGATAGTGGTCCTCATGTCGCCGTCTGCCACCGTCTCCGTCAAGAAATCCGTGGCGTAGATGCCGCCCTCGACGCCGTCCTGAACCCCCGCTGCCCACGTCGCGAACCGCCTGTCAACGCATTGGGAGCAACCGCCGCAGTGAGTGCCGACCCCGCCGACCTTGAACGTCTTGCTGCACGAGACGGAACTGGAAATCAACCCCTCCCTATCCTGGGCAGCGATGCGATTCAGAACATCGGTCTTCGTGTCCCAGAAGTATGGGGTGTCTACGCGGAATGACCGTCCCGCGACAAGGGAAAAGAAGTCGTTCAGTGCCGCGACAGTCCGCGGGTGGGTCGTTCGCGTCGCGCGCCCCTGCGCCAAGTCCTGTCGCTTCGGGAAGTTCAGGGAGGTGATCCCATTCTCGTAGACGGTGATCGCGTCGAGGCCTAGAACGGATGCCAGCACGAACGCGATGGTGCTGTACAGGAAGAACCGCGTTCGTTGCGTCTCCTCCCGCGCCCGCTCCCCGCCCCTGAGGCTGCACCCGAATCGGTAGTGCTTAAGTCGTTCGGCGGCACGGAGGTGCGGGCGGGTGGGGTCAGGACGGCTTAGTGCCTCGAGAAGTCGGACTTGCGTCTTGCTCGTAGCAGGTTGCCCCGAGCGGTGACTGACAAGATACAGGTCACGGTCCGAGTGGTCGAGTTCTTCGACCACGCCCGCGAGCGAGTCCAGGCCGCCCGAATAAAGGATCACGCGGGCGTCGGGGTTCGGTGTCAAGGCGAACTCTTCGGTGTCGAACAGGTTCGCTTGGGGTGTAACGTGCCCCCCGTCGAACTCGAAGCGGTAGCAAGCGTTTCCCGATAGGAACGACAGGAGTTCATCGAGCGAAGCAACCACATCGGGCCGCTGCCAGAAATCGTGGTCGCGGACGCGGACGGCGAAGTGATACTCACGAGACCAGCGGTGGTACTCTACGTCGCCCTTGCTGCCGCGGGGGATATTACGGTCGGCACCATACACGTAGCTCGCTATCTCGAGTAGGTCAAGCAGGCGGGGCGGCAGATAGTTCAGGTCACCAACGAACTTCGGGAGATGGATGTTGAGGTTGCGCGGGGTGGCGAGTCCGTCTCGGTATTCAAGAGCCAGCCGTTCGTGCGGTGACGACTGCGGAAAATGGGACACAAGGTCTGCCCCGTTACAGGCGACAAAGCTACGGGCGATGGCGGAGGGTCCGTGACTCATTTGTCGGCAGGCTCCCGCGTCAGTTCGTCGCGCATCTTGCCGAAGCCGTAGGAAAGGAAGCCATCTATCTCCCGATCAGAAGGCATTCCCCGCGCCGCGTGACTGTTGAACCACCCCGCGGCGTAGGACTGGACGATCTTGGATGTCTCGAAGGCGTGATTCGACACATCCTCGACGTGCGCCCCCATACGGTCGCGGAAGCGGTCCCTCTCGGCGAGGGAGGTAATCACGCTCGACGCCTCGCGCTCCAAGAAGTAGTTCAGGTACCGCCGCAGAAGATTGGCGAAGAACAGGCGAGACAGCTCGCAGAACCCCGCGCCCGTGCTGACTCGGTGCCAAGTGGAGTAAGAATCGTCGAATGATGCAAACAGTCCAGCTTGGCGCGGCTTGTTCGCTTCATACCATTGGGCGAGTGCGTCGATGGCGGCGGACTCCGCGATCACGGCATACTCAGGGAAGGCGGTGACGGCGGCAACCTGCTTCCGCAGGACACGGGAAAGTTTCAGCGGGGTGATGTTGTCGGGGGAATTAGGCGTCAGGCGGCGTAATTCGGAGTCGTTCTCGGGCGGGCGAGCGGCTACGGCGACTCGAACGAGGAAGGTGAATGCCGCCTTTGTCGCGTCGTCCTGCTGAAGTCGGCGGAAACGGCTACGCACCTGCTCCATTGTGGCTGAGGCGACCACGCTTGGATCGAAGTCCCCTGACCTGCCACCGATCGAAGTGCCGCCAGCGTTCCCGCCCGACATCAGCCCGACGATCTTCCGCCACGATTTTGTTTTAGGTAACGTACCGACCCGCTCGTGTCCCATGCCGCCTCTCCTCCTCGAATGCGGTCGGGAGGTGAACTCCCCATCGGGTCATGCCACTATCGCATGATCGCCCGTTGCGCTAACCTTTTGTATATTCTTACGCGATAGATTCAACAGTTGCTCGCCTGTTTCCTGCGCATATCGAACTTATTTCAAGAAATCTCGCGAAAGTAGCTTCAGAGAACTGCACTGGGATGTATCGGGGTAGCCTACGAACGGGCGGGGTTCCGACACCTGATGGACGAGCCGTTCGCGTTTGTCGAGGATAGGGCGAAAGCCGTCGTGGGTGCCGTATCCGATGAGGATACCCGTTGGAGCGTGGCTGTCTGAGAGACGGCATTGGAGACGCGGGGACTTTCCCCGCGCCTTGATCTTGATACATTGACAATCCCTTTGCGGGGCGATAAAAAGTCGGGTGGAACGACTTTTTCGCTCCATGACGGGACTGCGATTCGTCAGCAGCCATGAACACTTAGGAGGCAAAGAGGATGAGGTTGCGCAGTCTGGAAGAAGTGATGAGCACGGATATGGTAGCCGACTTGAATGACCCCAAATTCGCAAAGGGCTATCTCCGTGCCTGTCTTGCGGAGGCGCGTGCCAACTGCGACTCTGGACTCGTTCTCGTTACGTTGCGCCGCGTGTTCTCCGCGCGATCAGCTTCCCCGCAACACACCGCCTCCGACAGCCACCCTGGGGCGAACCCTCCACCCGCGCCGTAATTTCTCCAGCACTGCCCCGAACCGTGGCGCAAGAATTATATGGGCGAACTACAGGATGGGACTGGCGGCGGAAAAGCCTGTTAAACGCGCTCCGCAACCTACCCCTCGACTCATCTATCGCGCGGACCCTACAAGACCCCGTAAAACGCTTCCAGGGTGCCTTTATGAGGCGATACGAATCTTCATAGAGCACGGCGCGTACGAGGATTCACCCCGCCGAACAAAACACTGCCAGTCGGAAACTCACAGTGTATTTTAAGTGGAAATTTTTGACACCCGACTATAAGGCATCTATGGGTGCATCCCCGCTGTACCTTCGGCCTGCAAATATACACTCACTCGGCTTCTCCGTCGCTCTCCTCGCTACCCTGTTGCCGAGTGGCGTCAACGGCGGTGGAGCAGCAGACTTTCAGGATGAGCCACCACAGGTACCAGCATCGCCAGTGCTGGGCACCGCCATACGGGATCAGCCCGTGCAAAATGCAGTTTCGCAGGTTTGCCCCGAACCGCTCGACGAGAAGGACTCGGAGGGCGAACACGACATCTTCGCCGAGTACGCGGGCCAATTCCGACGCCCACGGATTGTAGAGCGACTTGGTGAGGAACGGCTGTTCGGGGTCGGCCAGCACGTCGGCGTGTTCCGAGCGTAGCTGCTCGTCGCTGGCGGCGACGGACCGCAGGATCAGGCGGATGGAGTTTTCCACCTGAGGGATCAGCAGGTGGAGAGCAAGCGCGAAGTCGCCCTTGAACCCCTCATACAAGCCCCGCGCGTACTGCGGTTCGCGACCATCGGGGACGAAGATACTCCCCTGAGCGATGGACATGAAATCTGCCAGGTCAACCGCGTGGTCCATCCCGACTTTCCACAACAGAGGGCCGACGTGGCACTGCGCCCGTAGCTCGTACAGCATGATCGCCCGCTGACACGCCCGCGCCCAGATGTCGTCGCCGTCCGCCCGCGCCGTAGTGCGTCCCCGCTCGTCGAGTTGCGCAAGACCGAAATAGCGGGATAGGACAAACGTCTCCTGCTCCTCCTTAACCATCGCCTCAACGTCCGCTTGCGTCAGGAGCGGGAAGTGGGTCATGGCGAACAGTGCCTCCACTTTGTCCTTGCCCTCGACGACGGCGAACATCTCGGACGGGTCGAACTTGCCTGACTCACTGATCGGGACCAGTGCCTTGACGGCTCGTTCCTGGTAGTGCTGGTGTAGCCACCGCACCTCGTAGATGCGCTCGTCCAACCGCAACACCTTGTCGGGTGCCAGACCCCGCGCCTTCGCCGCCCCCCGCACGGCCCTCAGTGCCTGGATGCCGCTGAGAAGTCGATGCTCGGCCATCGCGTAATGGATCGCGTGAACGTCGGGACGCGCGACCATGTGCTCGCCCTCCTGCACCCACAACTCGGCCGAGCGTTCCAAGTCCGCCACCTCCCCGCGGGCGTCACCCGCCTTCTCATGCCAGAGGGCGGCGACGCCCAGGTACTCTCGCGTCAATTCCCATGACTTTGCATCCAGGCCTTCCTGCGCCAGCCGCTCCGCGAGCGATGCGTGTGCCAGCGAGTTCTCCTTCTTGAAGTGGTGAAGCAGGAGTTTCATCAGCAACGCGGGGTAGCGGGACGGTGCGGGCGTGGTAGAGGGCGATCCATCTGCCGTCGGCGGGTTTTTCGGCGACGAGTACAACTCGAGGGCCGCGTCGATATGTTCGACGACCTTTCCTCGCAGCCCCCCGTTGTTGAGTTCCGCCGCGATGTGGAACGCCCGCGCCACCCGATCCTCCGCCTGATGCCACTGCTCGTCGTGCCGCTCCTGCCAGGCAGCCTCGACGAGATAGGATTCGACGGCGAGTTTGGCGGCGCGGAAGTCACGCCTGCCGCCAGCCGCGATGCTCCGCTGGTACAGGAGGTCGGCACCCCGCGCCCTCACTTCCGCGTCGGTGATCACGGACTCCCCGACGGAATCGAGTCCCAGCAGGCGGGAAAGGTAGGCGCAGGCACTGTCGTCGAACTCATAGATCGTCCAGTACGGATCGTCCTCGGCGGGGGCAGACGCCTTGCTCCACGGCTCTGGCGTCGAAATAACCGAGAGGACGACGAGGATAGCGGCGGCGGCTCGCTCGTCGCCCGCCGCCCGTATGGCCTCTTCCTGGCTTGCGACGGCCATCTCGTAGTCGCTTTTCCAGCGGCGCGGGCTGGCGGCGAGTGCCGCATCACAACCCGAACGGGCGTAATCGTCGGGGGTCAGCCCATCGGCGGAGATGGTCATTTTCATCCGTCCGCCTCCCCGCCCTCGCCGCCCGCTACGTCCTCCGTGCTGTCCGCCCCTGTTCCGCCGCTGTCCGCCCGCTGTGCCGCGCGGATCGCCGCGATGACGGGGGTGCAGCAGAGGCGGAGCGTCAGCCACCAGAAGTAGATGGCTGACCCTGAATAGAACGCCTCGTAATCGAGCAGGCCGTGGGCCATGTCGTTCCTGAGGTTCGACCCGTACCGCTCGATCAGCAGCCCGCGCAGGTCGAACACTGTGTCCCCGCCCAGTGCCGTCGCGAGCGGCCCCGCGAACTCGGGGAGCCGCAGGGTGCGGTTCAGGTCCCGCTCATCTTGGATGCCCTCGCCGTCCAGCCCCGAAGTGATGACATCGCACTGCTCCAGTAGGTAACGGACCGAGTTCTCGACCTGGGGGACGAGCAGGTGAACTGCGGCAGCGAAGTCGCCGCGGAAGCCCGCTTGGAGGCCGCGGGCGAAGAACTCCTCCCTCCCCTGAGGCACTAACGGGTTGTCCCGCACGAAGGGCATCAGATCGGCGACACGGACGGTGTGCTCGCGAAGGATCTGGGCGCGGGCGGGTTCGATGACCGCCTGCGCTTGGACCGCCTGCGTCTGGCTTGCTATCCGATACATCTCGGTCCGAAGGTCGGCCTCGTCCTCCGTCTCGCCGACCTCGGCGGGGTCGCGCCGCGCGACGGTGCGCCCCATGGCGTTGACGGTGCGGCTGGACGCGAAGCGGCGGAACACGAACTCCTGCCGATGCCGCTCCGCCTGCGTCCGAAGGCTGGCGACCTTCGCGGGGCGGCAAAGAAGGGCGAAAGCCAGGATAGCGTCGTGCAGGGATTTGCCCGCTACCTTTGCGGTTGCCTGCGCCACCAGTTCGGACGCATCGAAGTCCACCGAGATAGTTCCCATCTCGCTCACGGTGTTCTTCTGGTGGGCGAGGAGGCGGGTGTGCAGGTCGAGTATCCGCTCCTTCTGCCCGCCGACGGCGCGGAGGGCGTGAATCGCCTTCTCAGTGAAGTGCGCCGCCACCATCTGCCCCTGGCTCTCGCCTGCCCGCGAATCCGCCTCGCTGACGTAAGTCTCCGCGCTCTGTAATCGGGCGGTCCGCTCGGCCTCTTCATCCTTGGCGAGCTTGTGCCACTCGGCCTGGGCGTCCCAGTACATTCGGGCCGTGTGCCAGTCCCCCCGCCCCTCGGCGGCGGCGGCGAACGAAGCCGCGAGGGCGGCGTACTTCGTTGGGTCGCCCGCCTTGCGCCCTTGCAACAGTTCCATGAGGTGCGCGGGGAGTGCTGACGCCTCGGCGCCAGTGAACGCTGCCAACCCTTCTTCGAGGCGGCGGACAACCTCGTCGAGAAGTTCGCGCTGGCCCGTCCGCGCCGCTATCTCGATGGCCCGTTGCACACGCTCCGTCGCATCAGGCCACGCCTCCCCGTCGGCCAGATGCGCGGAGTCGAGGTAAGCCGCCGCGGCCTCGCGGGCGGCCTTGTAGTCCCGCCTCCTGATCCACAGTACGTCGGCGATCCTGGCCCGAAGATCGGGGTCGCACACATGGGGGAGAATCTCGGCGAGGAGGGGGAGCGCGGGGTCGAAGTCGCTTGGGATCGCACTACGCTGACCGCCGCCTTGCCACATAGGTTTGATCGGGTCGGAGGGGTCGTCCGCGTCGAGGAACATGGACGCCAGATCGCCGAAGAGCGCGAACAGATTTGTCTGCTTTGCGTCACCCGCCCCGCGTGCTTCGTCGGCTCGCGCGTAGAACGCTGACCTGTAATGCAGGCAGTCGCGCTCCTCGACACCTTCGACGGTGGTGCGCCATCCCGAGGCGAGAAAATCTTCAACCGTGAGTCCGTCAACTAAAAATGGCATCGTCCTATCTCCAATCGTGCTGTTACATCCCTTATCGCCTCAAACATCGGTTTGCTAAATCCCTTATGACAGGCGGGCGGCGCAACTGGAAGTCACTGGGGTGGGAAGACCCGATACGGAAAGCCGAAGCGACTTTTTATTTGCACCGAAAGTTTCTCGCCGTGTCAGGCTTTCTGGTATAATCCCACAACAAACAAAAGTTTTTCTGATCGGAGCAGACTAGCGGAGTGTACATCGGATGTGTGGTTTTGGATCGCATAGGGATCGCCTGCGAGCGGGCGCGGTTCCCGCACCTGATCGACGAGCCGTTCGCGCTTGTCGAGGGTGGGACGAACGCAGTCGTGCGTGCCGTGTCCGAAGATACCTCCCGCTGGGGCGTCGCTGTCGGACAGACCGCATCGGGTTCGCGGGGACTTTGCCCCGATCTGATCCTGTTACGCTACGACAAAGCCGCCTACGAGGCCGCCGCCCGCGCGGTCTGGGACACCCTCGCCGCGGTTTCCGATACGGTCGAGCCTGTCGCCCCCGAGATCGCGTTCGTCGTGCTTTCCGAGAGGTACGCGGAGCGGGACGCCGCGCTACTCGCTACGACGCTGACGCGGGCGGTGGGCATCCCCGTTCATGTCGGGGTTGGGCGGAGCAAACTCGTCGCCGAGCGGGCGGCGCGGGCGGTTTCGGAGGATAAGGGCGGAGGTCCCGTCTTGGTGCCCGTCGGCGAGGAGGTGGCGCTCCTCGCTTCGCTACCGATCGCCCGCGTCGCCGACCTCCCGCGCCGCGTCCTTGGGCGTGTGAGCCTGGATCGGCAAATGCTCCTGCGGCTGGAGCGGCTCGGCATCCGAACTCTCGGCGACGCCGTCGCGCTTCCGCTGGAGCGACTTCCTCGCGTTCTGCGTCCGTTGGGTCAGCTCCTGCGCGGGGGGAACTGGCGACCCCGTACGCCGACGAGGTGGCGGAGTTCAGCCCGTGGCGGCGGCTGGCGTGGGAGTGGAAACTCACGGGCGTGTGTGCCCAGGTTCATCCGTTCGCCTTCCTCCGCCCGCGCCTGATCGCACGGGGCATACTCTCGGTGGCGGAGGCACGCGAGTGCGCGGACGGGGGGCGGGTGACGGTCGCGGGTTTGAACCTTCGTCCGCACCGCCCACCGACGAAGAGCGGGCAAACCGTACTCTTCACCGAATTGGAGGACGAAACGAGCCAGCCTATGCAAGTGGTTTGTCTGGGCGAGGCACTGGACCGATGCACAGGCACGATCCTACTATCGCCCGCAGTCATCGCGGAAGGAACGGTGGAAAGAAAGCGGGGCGTCACACTTCGCCTTGAATCGGTTCAACCGCTCCGCCTGTCTCTGTGATCGTGATCGGGAGGCTAACTGTCAGTCATCGGCGGATGGTTTTTGTTTTTCGACATCGGGGAGTTTGGAGCGACGCGGGCGCGGACGACGGTCTTTCTCGGACGCAGGACTTGCTTTCCACGCTACGGACAACTCCTTGGCTCGGTTCATACTTGCCTGCTCGCCGACGAGTAACCATATGGGATCGCATTCGAGTGCCACGGAAAGGGCAAAAATTTCGTGATCGGTCGCCGTCCTGGTCGACTTTTCCAATTTTAGCACGTCGATGCGGTCAGCAATCCACCGCCGTCCCGTCACTTCGGCCAGTCGGGCGCAAACGTTGTCCTGCGTCAGGTCGAGCTGCAACCGCCGCTCCCTGAGCCGCTGACCGATCTGGTTGTACGCGTCGCCCTCGGGCGCACGGAGTCGAACATCACCGCGAGACATATAGACAGTGCCGAAACCTTTGGACGGTTGAATACCTGCCTGGCACGAATCTTGTGGTTACTCCAGAGTAACATTTTATGATATACTCCGAAAAGGAACTGGGCTTTTTTCATGACGAATCCGCACGACGTGTCCTCCTCCCGATTTGCATACACATCTACCGCCGAAAAAACGACTACGAAAGAGCGAAATATGGTACTGGGCGGCTTGTACTGTGAGCACTGTTTCGAGCAAGACATCGCGCCACTTGCCTCGCACTGCCCCAAATGCGGTCGCCGATTTTTGAGTCACCAGGAGATCGCAGATGTCCAGGCGGAATCTGATAAAACCGATTTCGACCGCGCGATCGACCGTGTGCGTGCGGTCGAACCACGGCGACTACGGTTGTGGCTATTCGGTGGCATTTTAACCGCGCTATCTCTCCCCGCCATCTTCGTCGGCATTGGCTCCGTACGGCGGCGGAACGGGCGTATCAAGTCCGACATCGCGTCCGAAGCGACGACCGTCGTGCCTGCTTCCGTTCCACCTGTCCCGTCGCCAGTGTTCGCGCCCCAACCCGTCATACTCCCCGCCGCACCAGTCCAATTTCAAGCACCTTCCCAACCACCATCCCAGATCGTTACCTGTTTCAGATGTCAGGGTACGGGAAAGTGCAAGGAGTGTAACGGAAGCGGCAAATCTACTAACCCCGATTGGCCGACGCCCGATTGCTTCATGTGCATGGGGGCGGGCATCTGTCAGGTGTGCGCGGGTAATGGCAGGGTTATTGTTGGTCCGCCATGCGATAAGTGTAGCGGTACGGGTAGCGCGGGGGCGAATAATTGCTGGCGATGTAGCGGGTCGGGGAAGGTAAAGGGTGAGAACGAGATCGACTCTCTATCGTCGGGCGTTCAGACATGCTGGACCTGCGGCGGAGCAGGACAAATACCATCCCCATGTACTTATTGCTGGCAGATGGGTAGGGTGTACTACCCGATAAATTAGGAAACAAGCAGACACCGTGTCAGAAATCCGCGAATACAGGGTTGCCAACGCAGAAGCGAAAATACTGATATAGGGGATGGACTTCAGACGTGATAAATGACAGTAATCAAGTGCGGGGGGCGTCGAACGCCACTAAAAAAACAAGATTCACGACGGAGCAGGGGCGGGCGATTGCCGCGCGAGTTGACGTTGACGCGTGCCTTCTCGCGCCGCCTGGCTCAGGGAAAACCCGCACCGCGGCGGGGCGCGTCGCCTACTTGATTAAGAAAGGCGGACTCTCCACTCGCAACATCGTGTGCGTGACCTACACGGAGTCGGCAGCCGCCAATCTAAAGGGGCGTATCTTAACCCTGATCCGTGAGAAGTGCGGACCCGACATGCTCGGGCTCGCCGATCTCCAAATCGGGACATTCCATAAAATCGCGCTCGAATGGTTGCGACGATTCGTCCCTGCGTACTCGCAACACCGCGTCCTAACTGAGGCGCAACGCCGACTGCTTACACGCCGCTACTTCACCGAGATCGGGATCGGGCGGGTGGAGCGAATCGAGGGGCGCGGTAAGCGCACCAAAACATACTACCTGACCGAGGACCCCAACGACGTGCGTCTATTTTTGGATGCCAGCGATCTGATACGCGGCGAGCGCATCGCACCCGCCCGATTACCCGTGGGCTTGCGCGGCGCGTATCAGGGATACCTGAGGTTGCTAGACGAGAAACGCCTGTTCGACTACGCCCAGATCCTTACCGAAACGCACGCTGCACTCTGCGACGCGGAAGGGAACTCCGCACGCCTCGCCTTACAGAAATATGTATCCGAAACCGTCAAACAGATGCTCGTTGACGAGATGCAGGACTGCGCCCCTATACTAGTATCCATCCTCAGCCGTATCCGCACTCTTGGTGCCCGCCTCTGGGCTGTAGGCGATGTCCGTCAAGCAATCATGGGATTTCAGGGCGGCCATCCGCGTTCCCTCGCTGACTTCACTCGAAGGTATCAAGGTGCCGAAAGTTTCGCATTGACGGAAAGTTTCCGCCTTAGCCCAACGATCGCGGATGCCGCCGCCTCGTTGCTTCCCGATATGGGCGTCGGCTCGCTGACTGAGGATGCTGACGCGGGTAGGATTTACGCGGTGGGTCACCACTGTTCCGAGTATGGCGACCTCGCCGCGGTAGTGCTACCATCTGTCGGGGAGCAAGATAATTGGGGTGCCAAGCGGTTTCGCGCCCTGCACGGGACGCCCTTCATACACGAGCGTGACGACGCCCCAATGGGGTTGCACTGGTCCGACATGGCGGTTCTGGTACGACGACGCGAAACCGCCCGCCGCGTTGCCGCCGCACTTCGGGACCAAGGGATTCCCGTATACCTTCACGGGGCGGAGCACCTATTGGAATCCGATGAGGCTAACGCTATCGCTGTGCTTTACGAAAATTTGTCGGGAAAAGCGAGCGTCGATGCGGTCCGTGCCGCCTTTGGCAAAGCGAACATTGGGATCGACGGCGATAAAGTGAACATCGGTATCACCCATCTTGACGGGGTTCGAGCCGAAGCGGAGGCCGAGCCTGGCAAGCCAGTGTGTCTTATCCGAATCCTGTATGACGCTCTCGGTGCCATGGGTTTTGAGGAACGCCGAATTCCCTACCATGCGGGCGGGGAATCGGAGAACGGTGGGCCTGGTAGGCGCGAACTGGTCATGCACAACATCGCCCGCGTGACACGTGCGGCGCAGGATTACCAGGATGTAAACCACCTGCTCGCCCCAGCCACTCTGAAGTTCGCCGACTTTGCGGGGTGGCTCCGACACCAAGCACCTATCGACTACGCCGACTCTGGTGGTAGCGGCACCTCGAGTGATTTGGTCGGCGGTGTCGTTCCTGATGCGGTTCATGTCCTCACCCTTCACCGCGCAAAAGCGACTGAATATCCTGTGGTTTGGATTCCTGATGTGTCAGACGGCGAGTTGCCGATCGCTACGTGGCCGCAAAAGGCACCCATCTGGCAGTTGCTTTCACACAAAACCGTCCGTGCGTCGCACCGATTCGACGGAACCCAGGCAGAGGAAACCCGACTATTTTTCGTCGGAGTGACTCGCGCCATGCGGTACCTTTTTCTGACCGCCCCTGCCGCCCTCCCGAAGGGCGAACGCTTGTTACCGCCCTCCCCGCTCTTGAAGCATATGCAGGCACGCACAGACTTCGTCACTGACCCAAGCATTCAGCCTCGTGTGGCAACCGAGGAGAAACAGACCGCACCGCACCGTCAGCACGCTCACGGGAGTGCTGACGGACAACTATCGGGGGCGATCACACAGACTCCCTCCGAGCTTTTTGTTTTTTTTAATTGTCCGTACCAATGGAGATTGCGGGTCGGCTTTGGATTTCCCCCGCCCGCAGTTGAGACGATGGGGCATCCTGATTCTATTCATTCCGCGATCCGTGAATATCACGAGCGTGTCTTACGCGGCGAACTCCCGACAGGTAATGCCATGTCTGACACGGAGTTGGGGGAGCTGTCCGAGGAACTGGTCGCACGCCACCACCACGCTCCTTTCGCGCCAAACAAGTTGCGTCCGATCTTGAGGGCGGCCGCACTGCGCAAGGTCGGGTCTTACATCAGGGAGTACGGCAACAGGGATGTCTCACTCGGCGAAACGGTGGAGTCCGTCGAGCAGTCGATCTTGGCGTCCGTGAGTGGAGTGAACGTAGTCGGTCGCTACGACGTTAGCAGTATTGACGCCGAAGGACGACCGATTTTGGACGACCTAAAAACCTCGCCAGCGGCGGTCCGACGCGACCCCGACTTGCTGGTAGCACGAGCCTACGCACTGGGTTATGAGGCTTTGACAGGACGGTTACCTGTGCGGGTAGGCACCCGCGCGGTAGGTGCTTCCGCCGAAAACTACCGTTTTCTTGAAATGGACGAGGTGATAGCAGAGGATATGAGATTGCGGATCATTGACGCTGGACGCGCGATCTCGCTGAACGTACTCCCCGCGCGTCCTGCAGAAGGGAGGCGCACTTGCGCAGGTTGTGACCCCGCAGCACTTTGTTTTAACTCGCGTCGTTATAAAGCTCGCTCGGGTTAAGCAATACAGATCATGAGGGTGTGGCATATGCTACAAAGACGGGTTGGGACGGTAGACAGTGTATTTTTTCTCGCGTCGACTGCGGGGAAATTTGCCGAGATCGGGATCGAAGATAGCGAGACGGCGGTGATAGTAGAGGCGGAAAATGGCGAGGTACCGCAGAATGTAATACGACGCGTACCGCCCCCCAGTAATCTACGAAGGGAACACTCGAACAGTACAACGGTTGTTTGCAAAGGATGGTTGCCATGCCCTGTGGGGAAGCAAA
Organism: Armatimonadota bacterium; assembly: GCA_043763605.1. Lineage (GTDB taxonomy): Bacteria > Armatimonadota > Armatimonadia > Armatimonadales > Armatimonadaceae > JACMIU01. The sequence goes on from JAYULM010000092.1 coordinate 28,208, forward strand.
CATAGGCGACGCGACCCACTGCCTGCAACTTGATGCCACCCGATCGCCGAACTTTCGGAGTCGGGAGAACTCAAAGAAAGGCATCTACATAAAGAAACGGAACTGAAATTGCTGCGAACCAAGGTGCGGTAAACGCTTAAGGGTTCGCGCGAGTGTCCGAGCATAGTTCAAGGTAACAGGCATGCGGTCATACAGGGCGTCGTTGTTAAAGTCCATCTTTGTCAGTCCGACAAGCCATCGACTTGCTTCGTCCCAATCACCATGCCCCGCAAACCGTTTCAGGAGCAGGGGGGAAGGAATGCCCTTGCCCTCTTTGTAGTAGTCCTGCCCGCCCGCGACGCCAGGTGCGTTACCCTGTGTCCACAACAGTATCTCGCTTCCCCCAAGATGGATGTAGGTACCGCGCAGGCACGGATAGTTGTTGGCGTGGAGGCGTTTGTCAGCCTGCGGCATGGGTTCCATAAGCACACCCTTCCACGGCGAATCCTGCTGAACCTGTAACAATTCCACTTCCTCGGCTCCGCTCCACGCGTCGAAACATCCCTCGATTTCTTCGTCCGTGAAATGCGTCGTTTTGTGAACCGCAACGCGCTTCGGCGGGCGGCCGTCGTGCCGCTTTTGGTAAAGTGCCAAACTGCGGGCCATGACACGGCGCATCTCATTCCGATCTAGGAACGGGTTATCTTGCTCTACGTGCGGATCGGCGGTGTCGTAGGCTAGGAACTCTAGTCCCGTGCCGTCAGAATCGAACACCTGGCTACAGCAGGTGACGAATTGTTGTTGCCCAGTTTTCGGTGGGCGTACCGCGTAACTGAGTCCGACGTAAGCCATGTCGGGATCAGTATTCGCCAATTTCCAGGGAACCCCACCCGCCTTGCAATAGATCGCGATGCTCAGACGCCACATGACGCTGGCTCGACAATGGTAATTCAGAGCCGACTGTTCGCGTATGATTTGCGACGGTACCCCGCGCGTCGCCGTTACTGCTTTAATGTAATCGTGCAGATCAAAATCCTCACTTGCAGCTTTCCCATCGAATCCTGCCTGCCAGGAGTCGGGTAGCAGGATCATAACTAGGTCGAACTCGCTACGATTGGCTTGAAGGAGCGTCAATGCCCGCTTCACTCGTTCCGCAAGCTCGGTATGTGTTTTTTTTGAGGACGCTATCACCGCCGTAGTATCCTGAGGCAGTTCGACATTCACCCCACTCCCCTCCGCCCGTACGACCCGCAGGCCGAAGATGCGAGAAAACCCGATGTATTCGACCAGATACTGCTTGCGCTCGCGGGGGAAGTGTTTCCTCTCGAACTCTCGGAGCAGGTTGTCCAGCTTGCCAGACATCCCGTACGGGTATATCGTCGCAACGCGGATGGGATCGAACACCTGATACAGCATCGAACGGCTGTAAGGACCGAACTGCAATAGCCCTTTCAAAGGATGGACATGTTGGTCGTCCTTCCGTTCAGGGTGAAAGGTCAACTTAGGCTCTTGGACTAGTCGGTATGCGGGGAACGATTTATTCGGCGGGGACGAGGCAACATTTGTCAAATCTGTCATCGGGATACCTCCTTAAGGCTCGAACCGACTTTGCGCGAGATAGTGAATGCGGCGTCGATGCCGTCGCCTATACCGAACGCGGAGATAGTGGATTCGGATGAGTCGGGAACCACAGCGGCCACCCAGCCGAGGAAAACCTCGTGCCATTTGGCGTTGTGTCGTGCAGCGGTGCGGTTACGGACAAAGTCTTTGACTTCCTGAGGGGGGTCCTCATCGTCGCGCCGCTCGAACCAGATGGACGGGTCTATCAAAAGCCAGAACCGACCGACGCGATGATCCAACCGAATGCGGATAGCCTCCGCCCATTGGTAGCGTGCGACGCCGACTTGCCCGATCAGTTGCCCCCCCGTTGCAGCCCGAAGTTGATTGAAAACGGGGTCCTTTGAACGCTTCGGGTCCACCATGATCATGTAATCAGGACCGCGGCGTTCCACTAGGAATGGGCGCTCACGCCGAAGTGCTGCGGTGAGTGCGTCGTAGAGCAACCCGTGCTCTGCCGATTCAAAACTGAGTCGTGCCTCCTCGACAGGGTGCAAGTCGAAACTATCTATGTGGTGCCCGCCGAACGCTTTCCTCACCTCCGCGTCCTTACCGAAACAAATTACCCCTTGGGTGCGACGAACAGCGATGACTTGGTTCCCCGCCGCCTGTACTGCTTCGCGCACCTGCTTCGTCCCCCCTATTTTGCACCGCACTAGACGGCACACTGTCGGAGACGCGGTAATGGGAAGGGCATTCAGACGTATGACTGGGGTGGTACCTGTAAGTGCGGGGAGTGGTGCGGGCGTGAGCCGCTCGGGTTTCCTCCCGATATAGTCGAGCCGTTCCAGCGGAATATCTGGTGTCTGGCTTACAACGTCACCGAGCAACTCGTCGAATGTGTCCACCTCCACTATATGCGCGTCGACGCCCGCCGAACTAGCACGTTCAATCAACTCTTTTACTTTTGGGAGGACAGGGGTATTCGGTCGTGCGAACCAGAACAGCCCATTCGGGTACCCACGCCCGCCGTCAATGGCTTGCTCCAACGCTTCCATGATCGAATGATCCCGACCAGAGTAGCCGCAAACCGCTAATCCGAACCGCTTACATCCCTCAACGAGGCCATACCGCATGGTTTCGTCCTGCTTCTGTAACTCGCTGGTGGTGTTTTTTAAGCGCCGCGAGCGAAAGTCCCCGTGCATCTTCACGACGAGTGGAAATCGTCCCTCATTCATCGCCTCGACGGCGCGACTCGGCTCGCCCAGATCGGCCAACACCAAATCGCCGCTACTCCTATGAAGGGGTAGAAAGGCGTCCTCTATCATCGTGTCAAAATTGGTAGTCCAAACCATACGAGCCTTGTCCTCCTTGAGTAGGATGGCCAACGCCCTGTGTCCGAAGGACGGTTCGCCGACCTTGATCATCCTGTTGATGTAGTTGCGTCGGTCGGCCTCGGCGGGATAGGATTCCTCGAAGTAGTGGGAATACTCCGCTTCCCCGTCGAAAGGCGGGTATCCGCCCGCTTCGTCGAAATATGCCTGTATTTTAGCCTTGAAGTTCTCATCGGCGAGTGAGGGACAAGACTGAATCGCCACGCGCTTTTTCGAGCAGTAGATGGCACGTTTGAACTCCCAGATCATGCTGTAGGCGGTAATGATCCCCGCTGACGCGGAAGCCCCCGCACCCAAAAACCACATCACCGTCGGTGCGCGGAGTGCGTATACTCGCAGGAACTGGTCAATCTTCATAATTCTGCTGGTCCCATCGCATGTTGCGGTTTCACGGAGGTGCTCACAAAAGTGTTCCGAAGAATTTGTGGCATCTCGATCAGTCAACGTTGTTACTACGGGGGATACGTGCGTTGCGGAAAGGCAGAGGGCATCCCATCTTCAACAAGGTAGACGGGTCCAGTCCATTAAAAGCGTCGCTCAAATGCAATTTTTTAGTATTTGGGTCGGACAAATCGATCACAGGCACTTTGAACTAATTACGCCCCGACGTAGGCCTGCTCACGCAGATCGTACGACGGGGCGCAATCAATACTCTTCGGGATCAACGACGCGCGGTAATCGTTTCGCTACCGCTCGCGAGGGACAGCCTTCGACCCAGTCCTATACGGTGTCGAATCGAGCAACGCCAGAGAACTTAAAGTAATTTTTCTAGCTGGTTAGAGTTCCACCGAAAGCCCCAAAAAATGCGGAAATTTTTGACACCCGACTATAAGGCATATGAAGCGGTGCTACCGCTTCGGGTCTTAGCAAAGGTCACTAACCAAATCCCGAATCTTGATGACCAACTCGTTACGCCACCTGTATAGGCGTGCCCGTGTTTTCATGTCAGGCGGTAATACTTCAGCTTCCAGCAGATTCACTACCCGACTTAGCGCGCTCATCACAATGCCGTCGTCCTCGTTCGCCTGTTGTGATTCCCCCGCCGTTTCGTGGCGCGGCTCTTTATCGGTAGCGAATACCGCATCACTCGCGACGGGCAGGGTTGCGTCTGCATCATATAATTCTGCCTTCACCTCCGCCGTGTTCTCACGTGAGAACAAGTCCGTCGAAGTCTCCTGACCGACATCCGCTACAGGTGCATCGCCATCCACACCCTCATCTCCCAAGCCGTCATCCCAGTCTATCTCGTCCAGTTCTTCCGCAGGGGAAGGCTCAGACCGACGGGCGACGGTAGGCGATGTGGACTTAGATTCGGTGTCCGTGTTCTCACGTGAGAACACCCTCCGCTCAGCAACGGGTGCCTTCCCCGAATCGTGACGCTGTTCTGAAACCTGGCTACGTTCCGATTCGGTGGCATTCTGCTCCGCCATTAAGCGCAGACGGCGTTCTACTTCACGCACGCTCAAACGCTCTCGAACGAGAGTTCCCAGTAGATTGTTGCGATGCCTGTCGTCAATCCCCTTTGCTTGCAGAACGCGGACGGCGTGAGATTCAAGTTCAGGGTGCTCCGAAAGGAGGCTCCGCACGTAAAGGGATGCGGTGCTTAGCGTGAGGCGCCCCTGCACCCAGGTCGCGCTCTCACCGATTGCTTTAGCCAACTCACGCACTGTGAGGCCCGATACCTCCTTATACCGTGCGACACCGTCGGCCTCTTCCAAAGGCGATAAGTCTGCACGATGGTGGTTTTCGACCAGGGCCATCGCCGCCGACTCAGCGTCCGTGACGTGATGCACCGTGCCCGCTATCGACTTCCAGCCCAGGTGTTTTACTGCAAGCCAGCGACGCTCTCCGCAGATGATTCTGTATGTGTGCCCGTCCCCAGGGCGGACGGCGATGGGGTGTAACAAGCCATTCGACTTTATAGTCTCTGCAAGGGATTGTACTTCGTCATCTTTGATGATTTTGCGGGGCTGGTTTGGGTCCCGCACTATCAGTTCCATCGATAGCGTAAGAACGGTTGCCGTCCCTTCATGCTTGACAGAAGCGGCGTCCGCGTCCTTCTCTACCATACCGTCGCCGATTGTATGCTCGCCTTCTGCGAACGGAGCGGACGCATCACCCTCAGTTACGAGCGCGGGGTCGTTTTCGTTATTCATCATCTACCCTTCCAATAAACCACAAGATATGTGCTATATTACCACATTCGGTGTGGCGTAAACGTCGGGGTAGGTGCTTCCTGTCGCGAAGCGATACGGGTACAGGGGGGACTGCGCTTGGCAGTTGGCGATGAAAAGGTAGCGAGCTACTCTTCGTGTGCTTCTACCGCAACCGATAGCGCAGGGTCCTTCTTTGAAACCTCCGTCGCCCATCGGAACATCAGAAACTTGCGTAACTCGGTAGCGTTCGGGGACGACGCATCGTCATGAACGATGAATTCGTCTGGCGAGAGTGCATGGTCATGAAAGGTGAAATCCGCTCCGAGTTGCTCTACGGTATCACCGTCTCGTTGCGCAGGGTCGGGGGCGTCGATCGTGCCCCGCATGTCTTCGACCGCTTTATTGATCAACCGAACAAGCATGAGAGTGCGAACGCGGCCTGGGTAAAGGTCCCATACCCCCTGAAGAATACGCAGAGCTTTCATATCGTCCAAGACCGCTCGCTGTGTTTCGGCCTCCTCGCCAAATAAAAACCCGACGGTACAGTTCAGGACGGTTGCGAGGCTGGGGAGATCGGCCAGAGGCACCGCGTTGCGCCCCGCCTCGTAGTCGGCATAGGTCGCGCGTGGAATACCCATCCCATCTGCGACCTGTTGCTGGGTCATTCGCAATTCGCCCCGCCGCGCCCTAATGCGTTCCACCAGCCTTTTCTTTGCGTCGCTCATCGAACACGAGTATAGCACGCACCAGCACGGGAGCAACTCGGTGCAAACGCGCAAAAAATAAATCCATAAATGTCGCGAAGAACCAGGGTGTGTAGTGGCAGAGCAAGAAGACGGCAATGGCGCAACGAAAAAGCGACTGCGTTAGCCCGCACGCGCTATTTAGGTCGGATCGAAAGCTCATGACAAACGTAATTTGCTGGTAGCAGAACGCGTTGTTGATAGCATTTGACAACTTACAGTATACGCGATACCATGGCGGGCGATCATCGGGAGATTGACAATATGCAAGGTAATCAAGGGTTCCCAGTCGGGGGACAGTTCGGCGGCGGCGGGGGTATCGGTGGCTTCGCGGGCGGCTATGGCGCGGGTTATAGCGGCGGGGGCGAGCCGTTCGGACGCTCGTCCGCTTACCCGCCGTACGTCTACGAGATGCTCATGCCTGGCGAGACGGTGGGATACCCTCGCAAAAGCACGGTGACCGAACGTGCCGAAAAGAGCATCGAGGACCAGAGCGAGGAGATCAAGGACATCGCGCGGGCGAATAGGATTCCGCTCACGGACGAGGACATCTGGGCGGAAGTCGTCGGGCACGGCGGCGACGAGTTTTGGAGGGGCGGCGGCGGCACGGGGCTGGCGGGCGACCCGTACTCTCAGGAACGACACCGCCCGACGCTGACCCGTATCATGCAGGCGATCCTCGATCGCCAGAAGAAGGCTATTGTAGTTTGGAGTCAGGACCGATTGTGGCGAGACGTAGAAATCTGCGACCGCCTCATCAAATTCTGCCTCGACTACGGCATCCGCCTGTACGATCGTAACGGACTCGTTGACATCTACACGCCCGAGGGGCGTTCGTCCGTCAGGAACAACGCCATCGCGTCACAGCACTACCGCGAGATATGTTCGGTGCGCAGCCCCATCGGGATCAAACGGTCGGGGGCAAAGGGCGTCGTCGTGACGGACTCGAACACGCTCGGTTTCCGTTCGGGCGGCCGCTATTCGCGCCAGGTCGTTCACGCCTCCGACGAGCAGGAGGTGGTGCGCCGCATTTTCCGTATGTACTACTACGGCGAGGAGCGTGACGGGACAGTATACGGACCGATGAGTTCCGCTCAGATCGCGGGGCAACTGATGAAGGAGGGCTACCAGTGGACGCCCGACCTGCACGAAAAACGTGGTAAGAAGCGCAACGAACACACGCGTGACCTGATCTACGACTGGCAGATCAACCGCGTCCTGTCGGACATGCGCTACGTCGGCATTCAGCAACGCGAGGATAAGCAGGAAGGGCGGGTAGACCGCTGGACTTGCCCCGCATACCTGCTCCCCGACGGGGGCACGGTCGTTGACCCCGTGCTGTTCGAGAGGGTGCAGGAAAAGATCAATTCTCAGAAGCGGACGGGCGGCGCGGGGCGGGCGAAACATACTATGACGGGGCTTTTGCGGTGCGGCGTCTGCGGTCAGGGACTGACGCAGTCCACCGCCGTCGTCAAAACTAAAGGTGAGAACGGTAAAGTCGAGAGGTACTCCTACCCGTACTGGCGCATCGTCCGCTCGGAGGGGTGGTGTTGGTGTACGCACGAGATGCCAGGGGTTCGCACCGACGCGCTGGACTGCTATCTCGACGAAGTGCTTGCCCCGTTGATTCTGGCTGAACTGCGCGAGCGGATGGAGGACACGGCCGCGCACCCGCTCAAGGTGGAACAAGCCCGCGTCGCCCGTGAACTGCGCGAGGTGGAACACAAACTCCAGAACGACCTCAAGGGCTACGTCGGCAAAGTCTCCCCCGAACTCCTCGGTCAGATGGAGCAAGACCTCAGAGGCAGGGCACACGATCTGCGCCGCGATGCGGGGGCGATCGAGACGCGGCTACGCGAGATGGAGACGGGTCATTTCCAGAAAGGTTTGGAAGACCTGCCTGACCTGACGCCCGAAGCGCGGCGCGACTTGATCCGCTCGGTGATCCGTTGGGCGGCGGTCGTGCCGTGCGACGAACCGCTCCCCAAAGGGCGTATGAGAGCGAAGCGCGACGCGAACGGTCTACTGCCTCCCGTGCGGACGGGGTACGTGCTGTTTTTGACCGCGTTTGGGACGTACCACACCGCCGTGACGGAGCGATTACACACGGGCACCGCGGGTCAGCGGACGATGGGTCTGCGACCAGCCCGCGCCGACGAGGTGCTGGGGACAGTCATGGACCTGCCCGACCCCGACTGTTTCGTGGCGGGGCTGAAGCGCGCATATGACGGGCGCAAGTACGAGTACAACCCGTTTGAGTTGATGCCAGGGTTCACACCCAAGGGAAGCAGTCCCGCGCCCGTCGCCGAGTTCGGGGCGGACTGGACAACAGAACCGATGGAGTAGCCATCGCTATTTTTACTATCTAACAAAAACCAAGTGCCGAACAGAAGCCGTCGCTTCCCGATAGTGGCACCAGAAAGAAAGAGCAAATGAACGACGAGGAATGGGCACGAGTGCTGAAGGCGTACCGCCGCGGACTGGCGGCGGATATGGTCCAGTTTCGGGACGCTACGGGCGGGTGGGGCGTGATATGGACGGTCCCACCCAACTCCCCCGATGCTCTGGAGCGGGCGGCGCGGCAGATGGTTCGTTGCCGCGCCGTGCGGGTCCGCCACGTGCGGCGGGGAAGGCTGACTCCGAGGGATAGTCAGGCTTTAGACGTAATTATCGTAACCGAGGCTCCCCCAGTGATCCAAGTCGCTCGATGCCTCACCTCCTCCCGTGTGGTCGCGGTGGACCATTTCCTCGCCGACCATGGATTGCGAGTCTTGTTGGAGGCGGTTACGGTGCCGCCCCGCCGTACCCCTACATCGCCGTATTCGGGATCGACATGATTTTCGTGAATCGCTGTGCCATGAAGCAGTCGCGCGGGACGGAGAGGGGGGCAAAAAATTCTTTGTGGGACTTTGTGATGTTCCCCAGATTATGCCACGAGAACGGGGTCAGACGCGCACCCGAACAGGAATTCCCGCGTTCTTAGGAGAGATTCATGACTGACTTAAAAAAGACCCTCGGCTTGACGGTAGGATCACGGTTCTTCGTCGGAGGGCAGTTCCCCACGGCCTCAAAGGAACCGTTCGTGCGGTTGATCGGTGAGGGCGTATTCGCGTGGGACGACCAAGAACTCGACTGGCTTCGGGCGTCATATCGAGACGCGACGGAGTATGTGTGCATGGGACGCGACGACGAGGCGGGCGTCATACTCGCCGCAGGGTACCGTACCCCCGAGTTCGCTCTCGTCGATAGCACCGCAGTAGACGAGGCAGACTGCATGTCCCCCGCTTGCTGGTCTTCCGTGATCTGCCGCGACATCATCGTGCCCGAACAGAACGGCTTCGTGTCCCATCACATCGTCCACTACGATTTGTTGGGACGGGAGATCGGTGACGAAGTGGACATGATCGTCGTCACCATGGATGGTCTGGAGACTTTCAACGAGGCCTGGCACGAGACACTCGAAAGTTCCCGACTCGCTTTGGACGGGCGACGTATGACGGTATTCTACGCGCGAAAGGGGATGGAGGATGGGGAAGCATAAGATGCGCCCCTCCGAGTTAGAAGGGCTATCATGTAGCCCTTCTCTACTCCAATATGTAGGAGCGTGGTGGTTCTGTCGGATCACCGATCACCGTTCCGCTCGCATCTGGGCGGCTTTGGATTACTCGGCCTCGAACCCGCTGCTGTTATCGAACTTCAAGACGCGGGCGTTCTCGCTGACTGTCTGTACGACCTTGTCAGGGAAGCCGTCCGCATTCTCGGCGTGGATTTCCAGCGTGACAGTCGCGTTCGTCCCGATCGCGGCGAGCAGGTGTCGGAGGACTTCCTGGGACACTTTGCCGCCCGAGGTCGAAAGCTGGTTCGGGTCGAGCTTGATCGAGCCGTAGTAGCGGGTGGGCTTCGCGGGATCGGTCGAGATCGCCGCGTCGTCGAGGAGCGACCGCTGGCCCGTGTTCCCTGCGGCGGGGCTGGTACTCGGCACCCCGTGCTCTCGGACCACCGATCCGCCACTCGCGGGCGGTATCCCGATGGCAACCGCCCCGCCGACTTCGCTGTCCTTCGGGATGGCTGTCCGTTCGGCGTCGATCAGGGCGGCCGCGACATCGTACTTGACGAGATACCCCGACAGCGAGGCGGACGGTAGGAGGAGCGAACTTACACGCAGGTTCGTGTATTTACCCGTCGCTTCGTCGTAGGAGTCCGCGTACCCGATCCCGTCCGAAAGCGCGCCCACGGCGTCGCGGACGGCACCGTGTAGAATTCCGACGCCAGCCAGCCTCGGAAGGTAGAGGTATTGGGCGTAGTAGTCCTCCAGCACCGACACTTTTACGTGGTCGCCCCCTGTGCCTTGCCAAAGCGGGACGCGGTCGATGTCATGTTTCAGGACGTTGCCGCCGTACTCGGACAGAAGTGCCTGCTCGGACTTCAGCTTTTTCGCCGCCTTCCCCGCCAGCGCATTGTCGGTCGAACCGTTCGCCGCGACGCGGAACTCGTCCCATACCGCGATCTGATCGGGACTCCCGCCACCGTCGGGGTGCGCGGGGGCAAGGACGAGCGTATACACCTCGCCGATCTTCTGTTCGACGGCGGAATCGAACTGCGCTACTTTTGTCTGCGCTTGCGTTTTACTGCTCGCCGTCAGGTCCAACTCGGTCGCCTCCTCGACGATCTGGCTCCACGCGAGGAACAGGCGCACCTGCTGGTCAAGTTCGGCGCAGCGGTTCTGGTCGCAGGCGATGAACGTGACCATGTTACGGTGCACGCGTTGCGTCGTTCCGTGGAAGCGGAGCAGGTCCATCGCCTCCAACGCGGCGGGGCTGTTTTCGTTGTTGAGCCTGTGCGGGTGCTGCGGGCCGAGGATTATGAGGCGTAGGTTACGGTCGTCGGGCACTTCCTGGGACGAGGTCGGCGCGACATGAACGCCCGCGAAGTCGGCGCGGGAGCGGGCGTTCTTGCGGAGGCGGGTGATGGTCTCGCCGCTCGCTTTCAGCTTGATGTCCTCGCGCTCGGCCAGCTCTATCGCGAGTTTGTTCACCGACGCCTGCGTGTCGTAGCGGTAGCGGTTGCCTGCGACGTACAGGTAGGTGGTGCGGTCAGACAGCTTACGGAGCGCGTCGCCGAACGTCGCGATCGTCTCGCCAGGTTGGGCACAGCCGAGTTTCACCCGCTTGTCCTCGATGCCCTGCGCGGCGGCGCGGAGAGTGGGCGCGGAGCCGAGGAACACGGTTCGGGCGACGCGGCGGCAGGCGGAGAAGCGCCCGAAGTTGACGTTCTCGCCGTCGAGTTTCAACGGCTCGGAGTGGACCCCATCCACGTCCTTGTCAATCACCGCCGACCAGCGATCTGGGAGGTAGCGGGTCAGTTCGGGCTGGACGGTCGGGTCCGAAATCGGAACCATCGCGGGGAGGATCAGGAGACTGCGGTCGTCACCCTTCCAAAGCGCGTGTATGGCGGCGGCCATCAGGCGCAGAACGCCGCGGGTCCGCTGAAACTTCTCCAGCGTGGACCAGTCGTTGTAGAGCCGCTCGAAGAGTTCGGGGTGGATCGGGTACGCCGCGACCATCCGCTTCTCGTAGTCGGCGTCGCGGACCTCGCTTGGGAACTCCTGCGGGTTGGTGCGATACATCTCGACAAATGCCTTCACCACGGCGTCGCGGTGGCGGGCGTCCAGCACTGGTCCGAACAGACGGCGGCGCACGATCTCAAAACTTTCGTCGGTTGTCGCGGGGCGCCAGACGAGGTTGGAACGTCCCACCGCCTGTTTCAAGCTGGCGAGGGCAGCCTGGCCGCCCGTGTCGCCCTGCTCGGAAATGGAAGAAGGAATGGACACTAGCACCAGAACGTTCGGGGCGCGGCGAGCAGCCTCGCAGAGCGTCTGCGCGAACGTGAACTGCGTGTCGAAACTGCCCGCAGGGAGCATCTTTTCGCGCCCGAATAACTGGCGGGCGTACGCCACCCACTCGTCGATCAGGATGAGACACGGCCCGCATAGGGCAAATACCTTGTCGAGATCGCCGCCAGGGTTCGTGGCGTTCTCGTCGGCACCCCGCACCAGATCGAACGCCTCCCGCCCGCCGAGTTGCCACGCGAGTTCGCCCCAGAGCGAGTTGACAACGGTGCCATCGTCTTTGCGCGTCGGGGAGCCAGGGGTGAGCGAGTTCCCGACGAGGACGGCGCGGCGAACGGCGGGGGGCTGATCGATGCCGCTCTCCTTCAAGACGCCCTCGATGCCAGGCAGGTCGGTGGCCTTGATCCCGCTGAACAGGTGGTATAGGGACAGCATCGAGTGCGTCTTGCCGCCCCCGAAGTTGATTTGGAGTTCGACCACAGGGTCGCCGCCCCGTCCCGAAAGCCGCTTGAGGGCGTTGACGAGCAGTTCGGACAGACCCGCCGTAAGGTACGTCCGACCGAAGAACTCGGTCGGGTCGCGGTATTCGGTGGTTCCGTCGCCGCGATAGACCTGCCATAAGTCGGCGGCGAACTCGGCCTGCTGGTAAGTTCCGCGGGCCACGTCGTCGTGCGGTGCGATCACCTCGCGCCAGGACTTCAAGCCGCCGAGAGTGGTACCTTCGACGGGCGCGGCTGTCGCTTTACGCTGTTCACGGCGGGCTTGCTCCTCGTATTTGGTGCGGAGCAGTTCCATCTTCAGCTTCTCGACCTCCTCGGACTGCGCGGGGGCTGCGCTAACGGCTTCGAGGAGTTGCTGAATCTCATGCAAGGCAGCGTAAGCATCGTCCAAGTCGAACGGCTCGTCGTGCGCGTGCTTATTGCGGATTTCGCGGGCGTCGAACGCCAGGTTCTTTACCTCGCGGGGGAAGCGGCGCGAGAACACGCCGTCCCACCCCCCGATGATTGCCTTCAAGCACGCCTGCGTGTCGAGTTGGACCTCGCCGTTCTCGATGCGGATTCCAGAAGCCACGTCGGGCGGCAGGCTGTCGGCCCAGTTCTCCCCAACCAGGGCGCGAAGCTCCTGTTCCACGACGGGGCGCAGTGCCCCGCGCAGCACGTCTAATCCCCGTCCGACTCGTTCTTTGTTGCTGATCGCCATAATTTACTCGTTCCTGTCAAAAAGTTCCTGATCTCGTTTCTCGCATCAAATCGCCTGAATCGGGTAGTCGGGGAACCGCACGTTCCACTCCGCCACGTTCAGGACGGCGGCGTTCACTTTTATCGGGACGCGCACGCCGTTCCCGTCTGTGTAGTGCCAGATGTTGTCACGTTTTACCAAGCCCCGCAACCGTGTCGTCGCGTGCGACATCAAGGCACTGTCCATGCGGGGCGATTCCAGCAAGGCGGTGTAGACGACGTCTTCGCGGAGTGCGGTACCCGTCAGCGCAACGTAGGCGCACGTCCCGATGAACTTCGCCCGAAGCGTTTGCGTGAAGAATGCTTTGCTGTTCAACTTCGCCAGAAAGGAGCGGCGTTGTCCCCCGCGACGGTGGGCGGGAAGCGACGAGCCTTCCCAGTTTTTCACCTCAAGCCAGATTTGGCGGTCAGGTTCTTTGATGATGAAATCAACGCCGTCGAAGACTGTGTTGGTCAGGTCGTGCTTGTCGCACCAGACCGCCGCCGAGAAGTCGAACCGTAGATCGCTTTCGTCCGTTGGGTACGCAGTCAGCCTCACGCGCGACGTTTCCTTCCCGTCGCGCGTGTGAGTTCGAGGTCGTAGAGGCGGTCGAACTGTTCCGAGATCGGATTCGGCACAAGTTGAGAGTAGTCGTCCGTGGCATGGGCTACCGTGCCGCCTTCGGTGCGTTCCATGGCGAAGTAACGCACGGCGTCCGACGATTCCGCTTGCAGGTCGAACTCTTTCAGGATGACGTAGCTGTGCGTCGCCAGAAAGACCTGCACCCCGCTCCGCGCCAGTTGGAGCAAAACGTCGACGATCTCGTCCATCAGCTTCGGGTTGACGTTCGCTTCAGGTTCGTCCCAGAACAGCGTATCGCCAGGGCGAAGGAAGCCGTTGCGGAGCAGTTGCCAGAGCGTAGCGACTTTGCGCACGCCTTCGGCTACCAGTTGCATCGGCTGGCGGCCGTTCGCCGTTTTCAAGTAAAACTGTTCGCTTTCTTCGACTACTTCCCCGCCGAGAAGCGGAGAAAGCGTCGCTTGTGCCGCGTTCTCGTCCTTTATGGCGCGACTTTCGGGCGACAGGAGGAGAGAGACGATGTCGCGGTGCGTCTGGTCGAACGCGATTTCGTAGTTGTCGTAGGTGGACAGGAACCGCCGCGTGTGCGCCATCATATCTATCGCGGGAATGAACACGGGGCGTCGCATCCGTGGTAAGTCGGCGGGTTGACTGTAGTACCCCGAATCATGATCGCTTCCGTCATACGATACCGTAAATTCCCAATCATCAGCGTCCCATTTGCCCGATAAATGTGCGGCAGGGTAACGCACCCCGTTACGGACGAGAAGCGATAAGCTGTCGCACTGGAATGTCGCTAAGAACGGAATAAGCAAATCGGCACGCCCTCGGCGCGAACACGCGTACTGCGCTGCGTACAGCACTTTCATCAGGTGCGTTTTGCCCGTGCCGTTTTCACCGACGAGGATGTTTACTGTCGGCGAGAACTCGAACGACGCGTCGGTGAACGCGGTGAAGTTCACGAGGCGGAGCGATTCGTGGTGCGGAAACGTTTCCATTGGTTACTCGTCTCCTTGGTCGAACAGTCCGCCCGTGATGGCGAGGCCAGCCGCGCCTGGTTCCTGTGACTGCGCTTCGATGTCGGACCAGGAGGCGACCAGCGCGTTGTAGGGGCGGGCCTCCGCCGACCACTTTTTCTTTTCGGATATGTCGAACAGGCGGTACGCGAGGTCGCGGGCGCGTTCGACTTCCATATCGGGGTGCGCGTTGCGGAACCGCGCCATCATGCGCCCCGCAGACTCAAGACCCCGTTGATCCAGTTCGCGGGCGAGGTACTGGGTCGCTTCCCACACGGTCACCCTTTTGTCTTTCGCGGGATCGTAGTCGGCGGGGAGTTCGTCGCGGGCGAGGAGTTTGACCACGCCGCCGCCCGAACGGACGATTCCGTCGGAAGCCAGCCCTTCGACGGCGACGTTCTTTGCGCGGGCGAGGTCGTCCGCTTTGCCGAACTGCGCTTCGCTGAATCCGTACTGGGAGAACCACGTGACCGCCCATCGGGTCGGCTCGTCGTAGGTACCTTCCTGCTCGGCCAGCACTTCGTCGAGGGTCTGGTTGATAAGTTGGAGTGCCGTCCGCACGGTCATGGATTTGCCGCTGGCTTCCAGCACAGACTTGTAGCGGGAGTAAACCGCCATGCCAGGGCCGATAGCGGACTGCTGGAGGTCCACGGGGGCGACGTTGCCTTGTTGGAGAGCGATGAGGGCGCGGGGGAGTTCTCGCTTCAGGATGCGGTGGAACTCAGGGCGGGTCACGGTCGCCGCCGTCTCGGGGCGGGGGCGACAGACGAGAGCGATAGAGGATGCCAGCGCGTTGCTGCCCTGCCCGCGCATTCGGTTCGCCAGTTCGGTCCGCATCGGCCAGGTTCCCGTAATTTGGTGGCCCGCGCCGATCAACCCTTCCAGCATCGTCTCCCAACCCGTCGAGGCGAGGGTGGTATTGCTGTTTCCGTCCGAGTCGGTCAGTCCGTCGTCCCCCTCGTCGCTCTCGGATTGCTTGAAAGCGTAGATGACGGTGATCGGGTAGTCAGGGTGCGCCGTCTCGCGCATCCGCGCGAACACCTTGCCCATACCCTGCTCGAAGAATTTGCGCGACTCGTCCTTGCTACCGTGGCGGAACGGGTCGGCAATCAGTTCATGTGCCTTCGGCGTGAGCATGGTCCCGAACAGGTCGGGATAGACGGCACCGAGCGTGTGGCGGAGCCAGACGTAGAAGAAGTCAGCCAAGTCTGCGTATGGTACGTTGTCGTAATACGGGGGGTCCGTAGCCAGCAGGTATTTTTTGTCGCCGTCGCCATGATGGACGGCATCCCGTTGACCAACGTGGCCCTCGCGGCCATCTGGCAGGGCAGCGATAGTGCGGACGAGAGTTCCAATCGTTGTAACGTAGCCCCCTGCAGCACTGCTCAGCGTGTTACCTTCACCGAAGTCCCAGGTCATTGGGATCGCCTGTTTTGTGAACAAGTGGATAATCTGGTCCATGCTGGGCTTCCACGTCGCCAAAGCACAAACCGTGTCTGCGAGCTTGCTCATCGCAAAGCCGAGGTACGTTGCCACGGCGTCCCCGTACTCGCGGGTAGTGCGTCCGCTTGCACTGCGAGGTTTGTCCTCTGCTTCGTGGAAGTGAGCGAGGTTAGCCTTGCTGTACGTCCGCGTCCATGTCTCAGCCGCGTCATGTTCCACCTTTTCACGCGCCTCCCCGATCAACTCTGCGAACGTTGAAAGGGCCGCCAACTGCCGCGCCGTGAACAAATCCGCCCACTTCATCATGCCGTAGCCCTGCACACGGAACCCAAGTGCCTGCTTCGGCAATTCCGCTTCTGGCCGCCATGTCGGCTCTGCTTCCCCAACAACTTTCTCATGCTCCTCGGTCGGCGCGAGGTAGATGCGTCCGCGCTGGCCCTCGGCGACGATCGCCATCAACCGCGCTTCCATGCGACCCGCTATCGCCTCCGCTCGCACGTATTTCAGGTCCATCGGCGCACCCGTCAGGACGCACGTCCCCCCGCGCTTGCCGATAGTCCCTTCCCGTGGCTTCCCGCCAGCGTGGGTTTGCGCCGTTCGCACCTCGAAGCGGTACGTCATGGTCGCCGCGTCCACCACTGGTTCGACCCATACCTCCTTGCCCTTCTTGGTGGATAGCGAGAACGACCGAGCCAGTGGCACGTGCGCTCCCCGCGCGGCGGGGTTCGGCGATTTCACCGTCCGCGCCCAGATCCACGCGATCACCGTCGCCTCGCCGCCCCCGTACTCCTTCGGCAGCTTCACCTTCGGATACAGGTGCCCGATCCGCTTCTCGGCCTCGTCGCGCATCCACTTGCCGTAGTAGCGCACATCCTCGGCCAGCCCCTGCGCCCCCTGCCACGATTTGAGGTCCTTGCCGCCCGCCGCCCGCGAATCGGGGTTCACAGGCGGCTGGCCCGCGAACTTCGGCGGAATCTCGATCTGTGCCTTGTTGATGAGGACCGCGACGGGGTTCAGATCGCTGGCGTGGGCCTCCAGTCCGAGCCGTTGCGCCTCCAGCGGGATGGAGCCGCCGCCCGCGAACGGGTCCAAGACGGGCGGAGGGTTTCCGCCCGTCGCCGCGTGTATCAACTCCCGCGCCGTCGCCAGCGTATCGTGGTCGTTGGTGCTCTCCCACGTAACCAGCTTCGCGATGAACCCAAATAGCTTTTTTCGCCGCTGTTCAGCCTCGTTCAGCCCCTTCCATTCAGGGCGGTACTGGTGCGGGATCGGTAGCCCGTCAATACAGTCGAGGAGTGGCTGCGGCACCCCATCCTGTTCGGGGTCGTCAATGATCGAGGCGAACAAAACGGCGCGGCACGACGCCAGCGGACGCCGCGCCCACCAGAGATGGAGCGTGGACGGATGCCCGTGGCGGATGGATTTCTCACGGGCGGCGGCGGCGTTGATCTCCTCCAGGGGAAGCGCGACCTCGATCAACTTTTTTCGATAACTCATATCTTCGGATGTACTCGTTTCACTACTAAATCTTCGGCGAGACCGCTCGATCCCAGCACCATGTCCCACACTGCGATACAACGCTCGCGCGGCGGGGCGTCGGTCGCATCGCGCAGTTCGCGGAGCAGGTCCAGTTCCCGTTGCGCGACGGCGATAGTCCCCGCCGCACCGCGGATGAAATCGCCGAGCGCGTCCATCGCCGCCAGATACTCTGTCTGTGGCTTCGGCGCGAACTCACGCCAGAAAAACGGGCTGGCGACCGCTTCCCGTTGCTTCACCGCCAAGTCAGTCAGGAGCAGGAGCACCTGACCCCAGAGCGGGTCGTTCTCGTCCGCGCCGTTCAAGTCGAGGACGATGCGCGGATAGGTCACCTGCGGCAACAGTCTCCCCGCCGACAGAACGCTCTGTAGCCGCTCCTTTAGCGAATCCAGCACGGCCTCGAACTGCCCGTCTGACAACTCTTGACTGGTCCCCGTGACGGCGCGGAAGGCGTTTTTCGCGTCCTCCCGCAACCGTTCCCGCTGGCCGTCCACGAACTCCGCGGGGTCGCCACCCAGAATGGCCGCGAATCGTGCCATCCCCGCTTCGTTCTGCTCCTCGACCATCTGCTCGAACTGCGGGCGGGCCGCGACGGGCATCCAGTGCAAACCGTCCCCGAGCGACGCGGTAAACTTGTCCACGAGCAGACTGATCCGCCTGCGATACTTCTCCAGTTCCTTCAGGTCGGCTTCGTTCAAGACCGAAACGCGAAACGAACGCTCCACCGTCACCCGCCCGTGCTGCTGTTGCGGCGTCAAGCCGAACAGGCGCGGGCTGATCGGCACGTCCAGCGGCTTCGCCCGTGTGCTCTTGTCCACGGCAACCAGCGTGCCGCGCGACAGCAACGCCATAGCCGCCTGCGCAATCGGGTCGGCTTTCGGCAGATGCAACGCGGCCGACGGCGCGGCGATGGAAGCCCCCGTCGCCGCGTCGGTCGCCGTCACCTCACCCGTCTCAGGGTTTACCAAGACCTGTGGCAATTCCACGGCGAACAGGGAGTCACCCTCGATCGCAGCCCGATACTGTTCCCACAGAGCCGCCGCCTGTTGACTGCCCTGCGGTCGAAGGAGGTGAGGGATATGCGCCGTCTCTTCCGACAGCGGGGCACCGCACAGCCAAGCATAATCAAACCAGCGGCGCATGGAATCCGTCAGGCGCGGGTCGGGGTGAAAAACAAGGTTCGCGTGCCACGGTCCGAGGGGGCGGGCGCACTCCAAATTCGGGGTCGGCCCGAAACGCAAGAGAGGGTCTGATCCGCCCTCACAATACAGTAGCATTATATTCGACGCGGGGTGGTCGTTCCACTCCTTCATGAGCAGGTGCGCCTCGAACCTGCCGTTGCCCGCCTCCTGAAAGCCGACGAGTCGAAACAGATGTTCCTCACGCGTCCTGCACGTCGGATACACCACCACCACGGCGCGGATGTTCAGTTCGGGGTTCTCACCGAGTAGTCGTTCGAGACGGTCAACCCCTTCGTCATCAAGGTCCGTGGTAACGACCTGCGCGATTCGCGCCGCCGACCAGAGCGCGGCGTCGGCCGCTACATCGGGGTCGGCAAAGCCCGCGAGTTGCCGTGGGTCGGGCCACACGAACGGCGGCTCCGCGTAGGGTAGGTTGGATGGCATCAACTCGGTGTCTCCGAAACGGCGAGCAGCTCGGCGAGTTTCAGGTTGACGGACGACTCGGCGAACCCAGGTTCGCGGTTGAAGATGCGGCGGAGGTATCGCGGCTCCTTCGCAACTCCGTTTTCGACTTCGACGATGGCGAGGATATAGTCGTCGGGCTTATTCAGCGCGGTCAGCACCTCGTTCTTGGTCACGGTCACCGTCTCCGCCCCCGCCACACGGCCCTTAACTTCGATAAAGCGGAGCCGCCCCTCGTTCGGCACCTTGGATTCGATGTCGTAGCCGATCTTCGCGGACGAAACATCCTTCGGCTCGAAACCGAGGGCACGTTCCGCCGCTGTCACCGCGTTCATCGCCAGAAGCTCGACCTCGCGGGTGTCCTTCGCCCCGAAGTCGGGCGGCGGCAGGTTGATCGCGTCGGGGCCACCCGCCAGCGCGAGCTGTGCCGCCGCTTTCCGCAGATAGCCGATGGGGACGACGAGGGCGCCGCCCATGACGATCGGCGGGGTGCGCGAGATGCGACGCTCCTGATCCAGCTCCTCCATCCGCCGCGCCAGACGCACGATCAGGTCGTCGCGCCGCCGCCCCGCCATCTGGCTATTCATTTTGGGCTGTGCGCCAGCCGCTTCTTTGAGGCGCAGTTCCTCGGCGCGGTGATCCCAGTAACCGATCTCGGTCGTCAATCGGGCATGGACGGCGGAGCGGGTCTTGGTTATGAGTGATTCACGCCGCTTCCGCACCTCGTCGAAATGTTCGGGGACGACGCTCCCGATGGCGTAGGAGACGGCGGACGCTTCCAAGTCCCCGCGTAGCCACGAGTCCGCGAGCAGCGGCGCGATCAACGCCTGCTCCCCGTCCGCGAGCGGGCGGTAGTCGAGATACGGGGCGTACCCCGCGGCGCGGCACGAGCCGTCGGGCTTTTGTTCGACGAAGACGAGCCGCTTCGAGATCACGCGGCGGGCACCGTCTTTGTCCAGGCGGGCGTCGCGGATGTCGTGCTCCAGTGCCCACATCAGCCGCGGTTCCTCCCCGTTGTCGTTCTCGTCCACCAAGACCGCCCCGCGTTTCAACATCTCGCGATACTGCTCGACCACCAGGCTCACGGTCGCGTCGAGCAGCGGGTGGCCAGGGCAAAGGAGTGCGGCATGCGGCTTCCCCGCGACGTTCACTGCGTCCCGCTCGAACGTCACCCGCTCGTACTTGGAAAGGACCGCTTCGCCCTGCCCAACCACACGGTCGCGGCGGCGGATATTGGCGGGGACCCAGGTGATCTCGTACCGCTTCCCTTCGCGCGGCTTGATCGAGCCACCCAAATGCTCGAATGCGGCGAGGAAGAAGCCCTCGACGAAGTGCGGTTGGAGCCGCCGCGCCTCAGCCCGCTCCATCTCCTCGCGAATTTTCCGCACCGAGGACAGGTCCATCGCGTCCTCGACCAGTGCCCGCTGTTCGAGCAGTTCCTGGAGGTGCTTGCGGTCCAGTGCGCCTTCCACCTTGGCGAACAGCTTCGCCCGCACCTCGGGGCTGTCCCCGTAGCGCACGGCCTCGATCAGGAGCTTCCAGAGGGGTTGATCGCCGAACACCATCTGACCAAGAACGTCGAAGACCTGCCCGCCGAGCGCCTTCCGTTCCTCTTCCAGCTTTTCGAGCAGGCGCTGGTAAACGTCGCCCTCGCGGGTCTCGCTGGCGACCAAATTCCACAAGTGACACACCTCGGTCTGGCCGATCCTGTGGATTCGTCCGAACCTTTGTTCGAGGCGATTCGGATTCCAGGGCAAATCAAAATTGCACATTAAGTGCGCGCCGCGATGAAGGTTGATACCCTCACCCGCCGCGTCAGTCGCGATCAGGACGCGCACGTCGGGGTGGCTGGAGAACGCCTCCTGCGCGTTGCGCCGCTCCTCGCGCCCCATGCCACCGTGAATGCTGACGACCGAATCGGCGCGGCCGAGAAGATTGCTGATCCGTTCCATCAGGTAGTTTAGGGTGTCGCGATGCTCGGTGAAGATCACCAACTTACGCCGCGCCCCGCCCGCGTCGAACATCTCGCGATTCGTCTGAAGCAGCTTCGACAGCTCGTCCCACTTGCGGTCCGTGCCGCTCAGCCGCACGCCCTGCGCCAGTGCCTCCAAACGAGCGAGCGTGCCGATTTCCACGCCGAGTTCGGCGATGGTCTGCGCCGCGGACGCCTCGTCCAGCAGCTTCTCCTCGGTCGCCTCGCGCTCGGAATCAGTCGCGTCGTCCAGCGGGTCGTTATCATCCTCATCGTCCAGCGCGATGCCCGACACGGCGGCGAGGTCGATCGGTGCCATTTCCCCGCGTTGCCGCAGTTGCTCCTCGCGTAGCCGCTTCTCCAGGCGTTCGCGGCGGCGGCGCAGTGACTGGTAGATGGCTTCGGGGGAGGAGGCGAGACGCCGCTGGAGGGAGGTGAGGGCGAACCCGACGTTGCCCTTCGACGTTCCGTTGGCGATGTTGTCCGCGCGGTTAAACTCCTCGGAGACGTAGGAGGACACCGACATATACAGTCTGGCTTCCGCCTTGGACAGCGCGTAGGGAACCGTGTAGGCGATTCGTTCGGGGAAGAGCGGCGTCCCGTCGAAGCGAACCAACTTTTCCTTGACGAGACGGCGCATCAAGTCGGACGCGTCCTCGGTATGAACGCCATCACGGTAGCGCCCCTCGAAGCGATCCCCGTCCAACAACGCGAGAAAGAGCTGGAAGTCGGCTTCTTTCCCGTTATGCGGGGTCGCCGTCATCAGCAGGAAGTGGCGGGCGGTTTCGGACAGGAGCTGACCGAGACGATAGTGCTTAGTGTATTTGATCTCCGATCCCAGCACGGTCGCCGACAGCTTATGTGCCTCATCACAAACGATCAGGTCCCAGTCGACCGCCTTGACCTTCGCCTGCATCTCTTCGTCGCGGGAAAGTTTGTCGAGGCGGGCGATGCAGAGCGGGTGTTCCGTGAACCAGTTCCCCGAATGGGCGGCCCGCGCCGCGTCGTTGGTGAGGATGTCGAACGCGAGATCGAACTTGCGGGACAGCTCGTCCTGCCACTGCTCGACCAGGGAGCCAGGCGCGACGATGAGGCATCGGCGCAGGTCGCCCCGCGCCATCAGTTCCTTGATGAATAGACCCGCCTGGATCGTCTTACCCGACCCTGGGTCGTCCGCGAGCAGGAAGCGGAGCGGCTGTCGCGGGAGCATCTCCTCGTAGACGGCCGTAATCTGATGTGGCAACGGGATGATCTGCGACGAGTGGACGGCCAGCATCGGATCGAAAAGATGGGCGAGGCGAATACGGAGTGCCTCGAATACGAGGCGGAACCGCTCGCCGTCCGCCGTGAACGATAGGAGCGTCCCCACCTCGACGATTTCGAGGTCCCCCTCCTGATCGCGGTAGACAAGCTCGGTCCCTGTCCGCCCCGTGCTGTCTTTGTAGACGACCTCGCAGATGTCCTCGGCGTGCCGCTTCACGTCCACGACCGTGACAGCCTCGTTCGGGATGATCCCGCGGACGCGTGCGCCCTTCGTTATATCTTCAAGTTTTGTAGCCATGACGTATGACCTCCGAATGGTAGTGTCTGGCTGTCGGAAGGTGGTCGCTTCGTTCGTGCCAGCCCCATAGACTACACACGCGGGGCCTCAGACGGAAAGGGAGAATGCAAGAATCATACTAAAAATCGAGCAATCTCGGCAAATCTTTTATTTCACCCCAGGACGCGATCAGTCGTGGGGCGAAGGCGGCATTGTTACCCCGAATCGTGCGGGGACTCCAACCGCTATGAATGTTGCCCGTGCCTTCGCCGCCGCCACAGGCGGTCACAAATCCGTTCCCGACGAGTGGGTGTCCGCCACCGCCCTACGACCGCTCCTACAGAGTGACCCCTGCCTGGTATGGCTACGCTATCACGGTGCCGCTCACGGCTTCGAGAAGGATACGGACCAGCATTCGTTCCTCGACTGGATCAGCGAAGTCGCGGGGCGGTTCGAGGAGGAGTGGATTCGGCGTGTCGCGCCCGACGCCGTTCGGGCGAACGAGCAGGATACCGACGTGACCGACGCCGAGGCAGTCCAAAGGACGCTGAAGCTGATGGCACGCCCCGACGTGCGCGTGATCGCCAAAGCCGCGCTCTGGCTGGCCGAGATTGGCGCGTATGGCACGATGGACTTGCTCGCCCGCGCCTCGTGGGTGCGGGAGACGTTCCCGCACCTGAGTGGCTTTCTGACCGAGGGCGAGCGGGAGCACTGGGTCGTGGTGGACGCCAAGTTCATGTCGGGGTTGGACACCGCCCCCAAGAAGGAGTCCCTGCGACTCGCGTCGGCGCAGGTCAGGCTGTACAGCTACATCGTGGGTCACCTGCAAGGGGTGATGCCATCCCACGCTTTTCTGGTCACCCGCGACCGTGTGGCCGACCCGCTCCCCGTTGCGGTCGAACACGACATCGACGGACCGCTCGACCCGTTCCTCGCCGACCTGATCGACGAGTGCAGACACATCAAAACGCTCGGCGCACGGTACACCCCTTGGACGTGCCCGATCGTAGCCCCGAACTGGAGAAACAAGCACGACGCCCCGTGGAGCGGGGCGAAGCAGCGCATCATGGAGGAACACTGGCCGCATACGCCCTTGGAAATTCTGCCAGGTGTCGGTCACGTACAGGCTGCCGCATTTCGGCGGATGGGGTTCGCGTCCGTCGAGGAACTGCTCTCCCGCGACGCTGACGGTAGCGAATGGGGTGGGAAACTCCCAATGTTTGGCCCGTCGCGGGAGAGCCACCTGAGAGCCGTTCTTACCGCAAACAGCGCGGGGCGTCCAACTCCTATTCCTGCCGACGCCGTACCCCAAAAGCGGCGGGTGGAGTTGTACTGCGACTTCGAGTTCCTTTCCTCCTGTCATCCCGACTTCGACCACGATTGGCCCGACCTCAAGGGGCGCGAGATGGTATTCATGATCGGCGTCGGTTGGGAGGAACGGGGGCGATGGCGGTTCCACCGCTTCACCGCCGCCGAAGAAAGCGTTGCCGCTGAGCGGGCGATGTGGCGGCAGTTCCTCCGCTTTATCGGCAAGCTCGGAATTGCGGCTGGCGGCAGTGACGACGATGACGCCGTGCTGATCCATTGGTCGCCCGCCGAGCGGGTGCAGGCGCAACGGGCAGCGGAACGGCTAGAACTCCCCGAACTGGCCGAACTGCCGT
The DNA here is from genome assembly GCA_043763605.1 of Armatimonadota bacterium. Classification (GTDB taxonomy): domain Bacteria; phylum Armatimonadota; class Armatimonadia; order Armatimonadales; family Armatimonadaceae; genus JACMIU01. Next base: position 52,493 of record JAYULM010000092.1, read on the forward strand.
GGCTGGACCTGCGGAAGTCTTTCACGGGCGGTTTGATCGCGCTCCCTGGTCATTGGGGGTTTGGCCTAAAGCAAGTGGTGCGGGCTGTCGGTGACTGGTCCCCCGCACACGCCGTCGCCTACCCCGACGGACTGGGCGAGGGGTTGGGCGCGATGGTTGCGGGCTGGCGGGCCTATGAGCAGCCAAACCCGCTCCGTACACGTGAGATGGACCTGATTGGACGGTACTTGGAAGCCGATTGCAAGTCGGTACGTGCAGTCTTAGAGTGGGTGCGTTCGGAAGCTCGCAGGCCAATCCGTGTCCGTCACAGAATGGCAAAAGAGCGTACCTCCGACCGAATGATGCCCACAGAACGTGCCGCCCCGCGACTCCTGATTAGTCATCACCTCCCCGCCGTCGCGTAGTTCTTCGGGACGGCGAGGAGGCGATGGGCAAGCACCAAACTCTATCCCGACGGGAGCGACAGGTTGTGGCTTCCCGAAGGCTATGCTGTGGGTGGCGTAGGAGAATACTGTTTTATCGAAACCAACCTAGACGCATTCGTGAAGACCATAAGGTCGTGATATGATGACGCCGTCCTGATGGACAGGAGGACGGCGAACATGAACGAGATGGAGAATGGGCGTGCTCACCGCGCACGGATGTTGGCGCAGGGCATGGGATCAGCGGGCGAAAACGGCGACGGCTTAGTGGAAAAGGTCGCTGAACTTCTTGCGAAATACCCCGTCGGAATTTGGGCAGTATACGTCCGACGCTCCCACGTGACACAACTGGCGGAGCGTGGGACAGCAAATTATCTCCTTTATCAAGAGGAGTTGTACTCACGGCTGATGCAAATTGGACCACCCGCAGGGCGCATCATGCTCCTCGAATCAGATACGGGAAAGTCCGCTTCCCTTACCCGCCGTGAGCGCGAGGACCTTAACACTCTTTATGACGCGCTGGCGGCGGAAGACCCCGCGAAGCGGGTAGTTGTGATTGTTGCGGTAGACATCGCCCGCCTCCATCGCAACGCGAACCTGAGTGAACCCGTGGAGTTTGTGAACAGGATGGGCATACTGCAGGCGGGTACGCCGCAGGCGAGCGTCCTTTTTCATGACACCACCAAGTTCGCTGTGCTGGACATGGGAACCGACGGCGGGCAGGAGGAATATATACGACTGGCGCAACTCGCGGCGAGGGAGCGAAAGGAAATCCGCCGACGGACCGTGTTCGGGCGTATCCAGGCCGTCGAGAACGATGCGTGGTCGGGTCAGCAGACCGCGCTTGGTTGGCGGGGCGAATCGAAACGTGCCTCGTGGGAGACGGAGGACGGGCAAGCACGATCGGCTCGCGAGTACATTTATTGGCCCCACGCCGATGTCAAACTCGCGATCATGCGTGAAGCCCTCTCACCCAACATCGAAACGCTGTACCAGCTCCACGGACACCTGCTCAAAAATAAAGACCACTTCACTTTTCCTCCGTTCGACGCCTCCGTGAGAAATGAGGCGTATCGTCACTCCGTCCTTCGTCGATGCGGCGTGCTCGACCCTATGGTGCTTGGTGGTACACGCCCCCCGCGCCCCGACGAGACGTACTTCCCGTCCGAGAAGGCACTGGAGAACATCCTACTCGACGCGCTGGCGATCGGTGACGTTCGTTTCGGGTCGGGTAACCGAGGCGGAGCACACAAACTCAAGGGGGCACGGCAACGGGCGAAGCGGGATAAACACGCAGTCGATACCCTTATCTCCGAAAATCGACCGTTGATCCGCGTTGATCCCAAACTGGCTATTTGCCGCACAGAGGAAGAGATCGCGATGTTTTGGGAGTTGGCGCGAAAATTTTCTCCCATCGATCTCGAGGCGTCGCGAGCCACGGGTTACACCGAGGAACCGCCAAACCCGAACCGCAAAAAGCCGAAGCGGGGGCGCCCGCCCGAGTCGGGTACAGTCGCCTCCCCGTGGGCGGGGGTAATATGGTGTGTACGCCATGGGGTAGACGAGAACGGCGACTTCGTGCGCGTCAGGCGGATGTGGCGTCGCGCGGGGCAAATCGCGTGCGAGGCGCAGAAGCAAGTTCATAGGCTGAAGACTGCCTGCGCCGTCGTTACGGGGTTGGAGGAGGTGTTCGCGCGTCATCTGCTCGGTACGGTGTCTCGCCTTCTCGCCGAGGACGATGGCATGATCGAAAGAATGCAGCACGAGCGCGACGACGCGAAGGCGCGGGTAGCACACCTTGATGTCGAACACGCGGAAATGGTCGTCAAGGTCGACAAACTGAACAAGCGCCTCGCGCGGTTGACTGCGACGGCGGAGGACGATGATGCCGCAGAAGAGGAGGGTTTGGCATTCCGACAGGAGTTCATCAAGCCCCTACGCTCGGCTATCGCAGCGAACAGGCGCGAGGCGGACGCGGCGCGTGAAGCGACGCTTCACACGCCGACCTCTTCGAGTGCCGAGGAGATTCGTGCCGAACTCCGCCAACTCGTCCACGAGTGGAGCTCGTATCCGCTTGAGCGCCAGCGCGAGATCGTTCGGGCGTTCGTCGAGTCGATTAAGGTCTTGGTGCCCGACGGGACGGGGGCAGTGGTAATCGAATGGTGCTGGTCGCCGCGGGCCATCGTCGCGACAGGCGGCGAACCGCTGGTAGACGTTCTGGTGAGTTGGAAATCAACGAACCGCGACCACAGGTCCTGGACCGAGGCGGAGGACGATGCCCTCCGCCGCCTCTGGCCCGCGTCGTCGGGGGCAGACCGCGATGTCATTCTGGCGGCACTCCAGCCAGGCCGCAACTACTCGGCCATACAGACGCGGACGGAGCAACTCGGGGTCAGAAATCCTGGGCGGGCTACCGCTTGGCGGACGGCTTGGAGGGCGTGGGAACACACCTGGGGCGAGCGGAACCCTGCTGTTTTGTATCTACAGGTCATCGGCTTCCCGAACGCGACGGGCTTCATCCGTGCCACAACACACCTAATGGCGGACACGGACGAGTGGGAGCGGAGCGGGATACGGGCACGCCTTGTGAACCGCGCTCAACAGCCTTACCCCCTGCCCTCGGAGACAGACGAGCACGGGGTACAAGTCCCCGAAGCCCCCGCTCGGTACACCTCGACGGGTATCGCACGGGCTTCAACTATCTCGGAGTCGGCACGTGAAGAAGGTGAAGGTGACGCCGTCGCCGTGCGCAACAGGCAACCCGCTGAAACCGTCCGTGTCGGCACTACCGATACTCTACTTCACCGCCATGTTGTCGGCGAAGTAGCACGGTTGGCGCAGTATGCTGACTGGAAAGCGAGGGACCCGCTCGCTGGAGAACATGAGGAAGGGGCTGAAGGCACGGGCGAAGACGGGGAAGAAATCAACCGATACGGTTATCTACAAAATCACTCGCGTACCAGTGGGTAAAGCCTTTATGGTCGTACTCCGGGTGTTCGGGGCAGAACGGCGGTTTCAGGTTCGCTCGGTCCATCGATACCCACAGTTTTTCGGTCCCGAACAGGTCCGCCATCGCGCCGTGGATGCGCGGTGCCTGCCGGTTATCCCATAGGGATTGGTGCTGATACATTTCGACCATACCGCCCGGTGTCAGCGGGGCGCGGTACCAGTCATCAGGGTCGGCGGGGTCCATCTCCAGAAATGCGAACAGGGCGTCGACAACCGCCTGTCGGTTTTCCGGCGATACGGCATCCCGGACAATCACATACCCTTGCTCGCGGAAATGCGCGAGGTCGCTCTCGCTCAATACATTCATCGTAAAAAACCTCTCTCACTATTGTACCCACCGCCCGCCGCGAAAAGTCAGGTGAGAAACGGTGACTGCGAAGGCAGGGCGAGGACGGGGTCCGAAAAAAGAAGAAACCGTCGCCGTGATTCTTTCACGGCAACGGTCTCTCCCTGACACATAAGGTGAACCTTAGAGGTTGTAGCGACCGTCGCTGTCCTCCGTCGCCGAGGCGAGGATGCGCTTGACAAACTGCTTGAGTTCCATCGGGTTGAATGGCTTGGTCAGATACATATCCGCGCCGCGGGTGTACCCTTCCATCACATCCCGGTCCTGCGCCTTCGCGGTCAACATGATCACGGGAAGGTCATTAAGCATCGGGTCGCGGCGGATGTTGGCTAACAGTTCGAAGCCATCCATTTCGGGCATCATCACGTCGGAAACCAGTAGATCGGGGCGGCTCTGGCGAATCTTGGCGAGGGCTTGCGCGCCGTTGCTCGCGGTTTCCACGGTGTAACCGTCGCGCTCCAGGTTGACCTGGATCAGGCGTACGATATTCGGTTCGTCGTCCACGGCTAAAATACGAGGCATTATTCCAATTTATCCTTTCGTCCCGCCTCCCAGTGAAAGGGAAGCGTCACGTTCGTTCATCCGGCTATCGGCGGGACCTCCCCTACTGAAGTGGTGGGCGGAAGTTCTTCGTCCAAATTATTCTACACAGTACGCGTGTTCCTGTCAATCTGGCGCGATCATGGGGGCGGCGCGAAATACTTTCCAAAACGGGCGCGAACCCGGTAAAACGGCGTATACCGAAACCGCCCGAAGTTGGCGATTATTATAGACAGAATACGGCTTTAGTACCGGCTCGATAGCATCGGCGAGAGCGACACAAGGAATGTAGCATGGAAACCGGCATCCACGAGTTTGAATTTATAACCTGTGAGTACGGGGAGGAAACCGATGAGTACGAGGAGTACGACGGAGATGAGGACCCCGAGCAAGCCGAAGCGCGCCGGATTCATCTCACCCGGCGCGAGGTCCAGGTGCTGACACTCGTGATCGAGGGGAAATCGAGCAAACAGGTCGCAGAGCATATCTATATCAGCAAACGAACTGTAGATTATCATCTCGCGAACATTTATAAGAAACTGGATGTATCGAACCGCGTCCAGGCGTTCCGGGAGGCGACGCGGCGCAACCTACTGCCGCTCGGCGGTGTTTACGGGATCGCGATGTGAGCCGCGTACCGACGCGAAACATGCCCGCTACAGTGTGACGGAACTCCTTCCGCTAATTCCACGGTTCCGGGAGTAGGGACAGGTAACGAATCCCCTTTCGCGGTTCCGCCATCAACTCCTCCGCCGCGTCGCGAAACTCCCGGTAATGCGCGGTCTGCTGATGCGCGACGAAGTCCCCTTCGGAGTGATACACCTCGTACAGAAGATACTCGGCGGGATCGTCGGGGACTTCGGAAGGGGTAGCGAGCTTCAGCACGTCAAACCGGAGGTTCCCCGGCTCCTCGCGCGTCGCCCGATGGTTCGCGGCGATGATGGACTCGAACCGGGCGGCGGCGTCCGTGCCCGGTTTCACTTTGACGGAAACAACGACGATATACATGCCGTCAGTTTACGCCTTTCGCGGCTTGCTGACAATCCCCACGACCAGACCGATAAGCAGTGCGGTTGACCCGGACACGAGGATCGAAATCATCCCCATATCGCGGAAGGGTTCGTACAGGAACGGTCCCCCGAGCCACGCCATGAAGATCGCGGGCTTGTCGTCCGCGTTCATTTGAATCAGAGACAGCGGCAGGGCGGGCAGAGCGTTGAACAGCACGAACAAACCGAACGCCAGCGCGCGCGCCGAGGATGCCGCCCGAATGAATCGCGCCGCCAGCCGCGACAAGCCCCAGGCGAGCGTCCCCGCCCCGGCGACATACACCGCGCCCGCTAAAACTGCCTGCAGTGTCCGGTGGTCATACCTCCCGGCTCCCGCGAACGTCCCGGTGGCGAGGCATATCACCGCGACCCCGAGCCAGGCGTAAAAATAGGGCAACGCACCCGCGTGGCGCGGCAGAAGCATCGCGCCGGGGCTGAAGTACCCGTTGTCGCGCGCCGCCTGCGCGTCGCCCGGGGGAGCGTCCTCCGCCCGCACCGGGACAAACAGCCCGGGCAGGAACGGCAATGCCAGCGCGAACAGCCCGACAAGGAACATCCACATGGCTCCGATGATCATGCTATCCCTATCCGGGCTAACGGAGTCGCTATCCGAAGTGTAGAAATAGTAAGCGAGCATGCCGCCTTTCGACGCGATGCTGTAGTCGAAGGCGAGCATCACGATCCCCGTTGTCAGCAAAACCTGCTTGCGCAGGGAGTGCCCGGACTCCCCGCCGAACGTCCCGAACCGGTACGCCGCCGCCGTCAGGAGCAGGCGGACCGCCAGAAACGCGGCGGGGAGCATAGCAACGGCCGCAGGTATCGCCACCGGTCCGAGGACGATATTCCGACCGGCGGCGGGCATCACCGCCGCGAACGGCGAAAGCAACCCGACCGCCGCCATCGGGAAGATGTCGGAAACCGAACTCGTGTTCCCGTTCGTGCCGACCAGGAATCCGACGACGAAGGTGATCCCGACGAACGCGATCACCGACACGTACGTCCAGATCACTGCATGCAGGCTATTTTTACAGGCACAGGAGAAGTATAAGCCGACAGCGGCGAGTACCACCGCGTCCACGGCGAGCAGGGCGTACACCCGGAGCATGTCGCCGATGGTCGCACCACCGAGCATCACGCACAGCGCGGACGCCGGGAGTGATAGCGCGAGCAGTAGCCCGAGGAACGCCAGCGAGGACATCAATTTGCCGACCAGCATCTCGGTCGCGGAGAGCGGCGTCGTGATCAGCAGGTCGAGCGACTGGCGTTGCCGTTCGTCGGAAACGCTGGTCGCGGTCAGCGCGGGAGCGATCAGCGTGATCAATCCCGCCAGCGTCAGGAAGATGAAATAGTAAAATTGTTGCAGTTGCCGTTGCGCGTCCACGATGCCGAAGGTGCGCGGGCCGTAGTCGCCAACGGCTATGCTACCGAGCAGGTTCTGCCCCGTAGATATCGCGTACCCGGTTACGGCAAGGACGCCGAGCAAGCCGAGGTACACGGCTTGAAACCAGAAGGCGCGGGTTCCGCGCATCGTCGCCCGCAGATCCCGCAGGACGATGGGATTGTCGGCGAACGCCCGGAATAGTATGCTTCGTTCCATGATTTTTCCTTAATGTACCGCGCCGGTGGTCACGCGCATAAAAACGTCTTCGAGGTCCATCGCCGCCTCGGAAAACGCGGCTATCGGCAGTTTCGCGTCCACCAACAGATGGCGGAGCAGCGCGGCTTGCGATTCGAGGTCGCCGGTATAGGCGACACGCAGTTCGGTATTTTCGGGGTCCGCCGTGATTTTTTCGACGTTCGGTTGCGCCGCTAATGCCTCGCGGAGCGCGCCGAGCGTCGCCGGGTCGGACGTGACCGGACGTATCGATAGTTGCCGCGTCGGTTGCACCTTGCGGACCACAGTATCCACGTCGCCGGAAACCAGCAGATTCCCCCGCTCCATGATGCCGACCTTGTTGCAAAAGTCAGCGAGTTCCGGCAGGATGTGCGACGACACGATCACGGTCTTGCCCATCTCGCCGAGCGTCTTGATCAGTTTCTTGATCTCGATCCGGGCGCGCGGGTCCAGACCCGACGCCGGTTCGTCCAGCAGAAGCACCTTCGGGTCGTGGACCAGACACTTGGCGAGACACAGCCGCTGTTGCATGCCGCGCGACAGGGTTTGCACGTACGAGTCGCGCTTCTCGGTCAGATCGGTCAGAGTCAGAACGTGTTCGATGATGTCGCCGCGCTCGGTCTTCGGGCGTCGATACGCGGCGGCGAAAAAGTCCAGATACTCCCAGACCTTGATGTCGTCGTAGACCCCGAACGTGTCCGGCATGTAGCCGATCAGTGGGCGCACGTCCAACGGGTAACGCACCACGTCGATGCCGTCGATGGTCGCCGTACCGCTTGTCGGTTGCAACAGCGTCGCTATCATCTTGATCGTGGTCGATTTACCCGCCCCGTTCGGGCCGATGAACCCGAAAATATCGCCCGGTTCCAGAAACAGGCTGATGCCCTCGACGGCGGTTAGCGTCCCGTACGTCTTGCGCAGGTTGTCGGCGTGTAGCATGGGTTACGCCCCCGCCTTTCCGACGCCGAACGCCGCACGGGACTTGCGGACCTTTTCGGCGACCGGCATTTCCAGCCCGCGCAGGGTTTTGACGGCGGCGCGGACGAACGCGGCGGTCGATAGCGCGAATACCGCGACGCCCCAATAATGTACGCCGAGTGCGCACCATAGATCATACGCCGTCTGCGCGGAATTGTAGGAATTCGGCAGGTTCGCGACCATGACAAACGGGTTCAGCGCGAACAGCAGGTTTGCACCCAGTGTCAACGCGACGCCTCGCCGCATAAATTCGACCCAGTGTGACGGCATATCGGAGTACGACCGGTCATAGCCGTAGATATACAGGTCTCGGTATGCCAACGGGTCCGACTGATCCACCGGAGCGGATAGCCCCCCGAATAGGGACAGCAGTAGCGGCACCATGACCAGGAACGCGATCACTGTGGCGACGATACCGAGCAACGCGGTAATGCCTTTCTTCGATTTCGCCGATACCCATAGGCTGAACGCGCCGAGGAACACGCTCCACGCGAAAATCTGCACCTGACCCCAGACGAGTTGCGAAGCCGTTAAATTGGGTGTGTAGTCCCGCCCGGACAGATACGACACGACGATCAGCGGCACGAAGACCGCCATCACGCACCCAATCAGACCGACGCGCCACCAGAGTTTGCCGCACACAATCTGCGCCGGGGTAAGCCGGGTCAGGATCAGCGACTCGTACGTCTGCTTCTCGCGCTCCACGGCAATCGCGCCGTAGAGCGAACAGGGCACGATCAGAGTCAGTAGAAACAACTCGGCGATCACCAGATAGATCGAAATATCCTCGCTGGCGCGGACGATCCCGAACAGGGTCCAGAGATAAAGAAAACAGAGCGTGCCGCCCAGAAAAAAGTTCAGGGAACGGGTCGCATACGGGTTCTCGGTGTTGCTCCCGGTGCGCAGGGTGCGGCGCAGGGTGCGCGTCGCCTCCAGAGTCATCGGGTTTTCCCACAGCAGTTCACGCAGGGTGTTGGCAAGGTTCATCGGTGGTTATCTCCATGTGCGGTCGGTCCCCCGGAACCGGTCGGCGGTGGCGGCGGTCCCCCTGCGCTTGGCGGCGTGAGTACATAGGTAGGGATACGGTCCGCCCTCAGCGCGGGCAACTTCACGATTATCATCACGCTCGTTTCGCCGCCGACCCATTGTCCGAATCGCATTGGCGCGAACGTTTCGCCACTGACGTCTCCCGTCAATATCGGAGTCCGTGGCGGGAGCGACGCCGCGCGTAGATGAAACGCGCTCAGGTCCGTGTTCTTCCTACATTCCTGGGGATACAGGGTAATCGTCTTCTTGCCCGGGGTGATGGGGCTACCGCTCCACCGCCACACCGGAATATAGGTCGCGCCGTTCCGGAATACGGTCCGTTCGCCGCGCATTTGGATCTCCGCGTTTCGGATCGTGAGTCCTGTGTCGTTATCGACGGTGCCGATCAGTCCGCCGTGTTCCGTGCCGTCCGGTCGGAGGGACACGGTGATGCCTTTGCCGAGCGTCATGGTTTGCGAATGATAGAAGCGGCGGAACGCGAGGTTCGCTATTTCCACGGTCGGCGGTATCTCTTCGGAGCCGTCGTCCGTGATCTCGGGCGTGAGTGTGTCGGTGGCTTCGTTGTTTTGGTAGTAGCCCCCGGAACCGCTGAATGAGCGTTGGGTTCCCGGCAGGTTGAGCGAGAACTTGCCCGCTTCAGGCACATACAGTTCCGTCGCGCCGTGGAACCGCCCCGCGCCGTCGCCCGCTTCCAGAGCCAGGACGCCCAAGGTGCGGACCGACTGCGACGCCTCGTTGAGTGACCGCGTGAATAAAGCCAGCCCCCCGGCGAATGTGATCGCGAGGACGGGACCGGTAAACCAGGCGTAGTGCATCCGGCGCGTTTGTTTCAACGCGACGAACGACACCGGGATCACCAGCACGAAGTACCCGAGGAATATATACAGGACCAGTTTCAGATCCGGCAGTTGCGTGATGAACGGGTTCCGATCCCCCGTCCGCGCCCGTTGGTCCCGGACATACTTCTCCTGACCAGCCGTCGGTCCGTTTTCATACGCCCCTCTTTCCCACGGGTGGTGTCCCGCTAAAAGGCGTTTGTGATCCGCCGTCAACACGCCTTTGTCGTACTGGGAAACATCGCCCCACCATTTCACCAGGCAGGCGGCGTTGTCGCGGTACGCGGCGACCGTCGGGTCGAAGCCGTAGAAAGTGACGCAACCCGCACCCAGCGTCCGCCGCGCCCCGACCGTCGCCCACGGCGTCTTGCCCTGCATCGGGGAAAGGAAAATCACCTTCGCGTCCGGTTTCGCGCGCGGTATCGTGGAAAGGGTGTCCGGCAAAAGCCGCGCAACGTCGCCGTGGTAGTCGAAGTACCCGTTCTGGAGCGGGTCGATGTCGGAGTGAGTCACCTTCAATCGCGGCGTTTCCGTGCGTTTTTCGGCGGCGAACTGTTCGGCGGGCGACAGGGCGAGCGCGGCGGGCGTCGCCAGCACCCGGCGCATTTTTGCCGACCCGCCGAGCAACACCAGCGACCCGCCGTCCTTCACCCATTCCCGTAGTGCTGTCCACTGCGCCGGGTTCAGGTTTTCGCACCCATAGCCGAGCACGACGACATCGACCGCCTCGTATCCGATGGCGCGTTCCGGCGCGTTCCGGGGCTTGGCATACGCCGCCTGATAGTCGACACCGGATTTGCGTGCGTACTGGCTATCGCCGCGCGGCGACAACACGCCGAGGCGGTCGTCCAGAATCGCCAGCGACTTTCGGCCGTCGTAAAAATTCTCGTAAACACGATTGACACCCACAAACCCCGCGTCAATCGGAATGACAAGACCCCGTTTCCGCAGATGAATGGAGTAACCCCGGCGGCTGTCGTCCGACTGCGTCACCTGTGTGATTTCGGGATACACCGTGGTACGGAAGGTGGCGTTGGCAGGGATCGTCACCGGGTAGGTGAAGGTCCGATCCGGATTTTGCGCGTTGCCGACCTCCACCGTTATTTCCCCGGCGAAAGCCGCGCCGTCGTTTTTCACCGTTACCGTGAACGGGACGACCGCCGAATTCCGGTAGCCCGTGCTCGCGCCGTACGTCTCCCCGTTGAGGAAAACGGGGTCGGCGCGCACCGCAAGCCCGCCGTCATACGGGGTCAATTTCGATTCGTCCCAGCCCGACGCGGCGTGTCGCGCGGCTCCTACGCCGACCGTTTCGGCGGCGGCGGCAGAAGAAGCGTCCGGTGACGTCACGACGGTTTCGGACAGGTGCTTCCGGGGCGGGTTTCCGCCGAGGCAGGCGAAAGCGACCGTCACCGCGACCAGCGAAACGCCGCCGGTCACGAACGCCGGGCGGTACCAGGGCGATGGCGTTTCCGCCGTGTTCAGTGCGCCGCGCGTCAGTCGGGCCACGACGGCAGCGAACTGTCCCCGGCGCATCGGCGGGGTCGCCCGCTCCGCGCCGCCCCAGTCGCGCAGTCGCGCCTCGGAGGGGTCGTTGCCCGGGTTTATTGGATCGTTGAATGAACTCATATCAGTTTCCATTTTCCAGATTGGCATAGGCGCGGAACGCCTTCTCGAACGCTTTACGGGCGCGGAACAAGCGCACCGGGACTGCGAGGCGTGAACAACCGGCGACACGCGCGATTTCCTCTACGGATAACTCCTCCACATAGCGCAGGTGGAGCGTTTCGCGGTGGAGCGGCGGGAGCGACGCGATCACGGCACGGACGCGGTCACGGTCGCCGTCCCGCTCGACGCCCCGTGCCGGGTCGCTCGAACTGTCCCCGGCATACTCGCCCGGCGCGAGTCCGTACAGCGATTCGGGTCGCCGCTTACCGGCGCGCAGGCGGTCCCGGCACAGATTCGCGCAGATCGCCAGCGCGTACGTTTTGAACGAAGCGTCTTCCCGGAACCGCGCGAGAGTGGAGAAGACGCGCACGAACGTTTCCTGACGCACGTCGTCGGCGTCGTCGGCGCAATGCAGAACACGTAGCGCGAACCGAAAAACCGCGATCTCGTGTCGCTGAAACAGGGTTTCCATCGCCTCCCGGTCGCCGCCCCGAGACTGGTGGACGAGTTGCCGGTCGGTCACGGACGCCGTGCCGACCTCCGCCGCCTTCCCGGTGTCGGTAAAGGAAATGATTTCCACTGTGGTTGTTTGTGGCACGCCGATCTGCCCCACCTTTCGCAAGAATGCCATTGTCATCGTGGTCGCTTGTGTTCCCTTGTCCAGTTAGACGCCGGGACCGCTAACAACCTTACCGAAACAAACGCGCGACGGAAAAAAAAGTTACGGCGAAACGAAAACGGGGGGACATGCGCCGTGCAAGTCCCCCCGTTTTTCCGCACCCATAGCGGCAGTTATTTCTTAGCGCGTGGCGACCGCCCGGCATCCGAAGCGTCTTCCCCCGGTTCCTCGGTCCCATCGCCATATTTCTGCGCGAACTTCATCGCGTCGAACTCACCGTTCTCGCCCGTGAAGTCATCGTTGATTCCGAGCATGCGGCGCACCGCGTCCTCACGCATGAACGCGGGCATCTCGTCGCCGGGGTGCTCGTCCGGTGCCACCTCTTCCTCCGCTTCGGGAGCGTTGAGTACTGTCTCGTCGTAGTCGAAAAAGTGAATCACCTGGTCGAAGAGTTCCATGCGCGAGCGGCACACTTCCGTCGCTGCGGAACGCTTCCGGGTCACGGAGCGAAGCGTGTCCTTGTGCCGGGCTATCTCGGCTTCCAGAAGTGCTATCGCGGCTTGCGTCGTCGCCGACGTTTCGTCTACCTCATGCCCGAGCGATTCGACGTAGCGTTCCAGCGTCTCTTTCTTGCGGGCGGCATCCACCACGATGTCCTGCGGCGTCGCGCCAACCGCTTTACCGATAGCCGAAAGGGTGGTATTGACGGTGACACGTTTGGTACGCAGGGCGAGGTCGCGGGGGAGCGATTGCAGCATGCTCATCGCCTGTTCGGCGGAGAAAGGAGTGCCCGGCAGTTCGTACTGCAGGAAAATGCGCGCGAAATCGACATCGCCTTCGTCCGACACCGCGTCGGCGAGCGACACGAGAACGGGGGTAGGAGCAGCCGTTTCCGGTTCGGGTACGATCACCGGTTCGGAAACCAACTCCGGATCGGCGAGGGGAGCCGGTGCTTCGGCGAGGGGTGACACGCCGATATCTTTGAGAAAGGTATCCAACTCCGCCTCGGCATAGGTGCCGAGGGTCGTCGGTGTCTCCGGGGGCGCAGGGACAGGCTCCGGCTCCTTCACGGGTGGCGTGTCCACGCGAGCGATCTCGATAAAATTTGCCGCGACCACATCGCGCAGTTTTTTTGCTAAACCCACTATATCCCTCTCGCTACCGCCGTCACCTGTGAGGAAAATTCCGGGCGACGTGACGGTTATCGGTGTTTCCGATTACGAACAATGATTTGCCAGCCGGTCGGCGGTTCTGATACGATCTCCTGCATGACGGGCGACTGCTTCGGGTATTTTTGCGGGGAGAGGCAAAGATGCCACAGCACCCCAGTGCGTCGGAGAACTTATTAGCCACTGTAGCATATCGCAAGTAAGGGACATTTGGCAATAGCATCACCGAAACTATGTGCGATTCGTCTGCCCGCGCACCTCCCATTTCCTGCTTCGTCTGGTAGAATGGCATGATGGTACGCAGATCGACCCGCACTCCGGCAGACCGTTCCGCCGCTCCGAGGGGCTTCCCCGTGTCGGCGAATCCCTTGTCGCGTGTCTTCCTTTCCCTCCGGGCTACCCCGCCCGCCACCCGCCCGCGCATGGGCGGGGTGCCCCCGTCGCCCCGCGATCCGCCTTTTTTCCTTTAACATTATCCCTTTCCGGTGAATACTCGTGTTCACCGAATTGCCGTTGCCACCGGTTACGGTTCCGTCGAGTGTAAAGGAAATTGAACATGGATCAGGCAGCAAGCCACACGACCGAGGTACTCCTCATGTTGTTTGTCGTTTATGTCGCCGCGTTGGTCGGCGCGGAGATCGCCGGACGGCTCAAAATGCCCGCCGTAGTCGGGGAAATCGCGGCGGGATGCGTGGTCGGCCCGTCGCTCCTCGGATGGGTGCATATAAGCGAACCGCTGCACGTCCTGGCGGAAATTGGCGCGGTGCTACTCTTGTTCTCGGTCGGCTTGGAAACTCGGATGGCTGATTTGAAGAAGGTCGGGAAGGTGGCATCGCTCGTCGGCATAGCGGGGGTAATACTGCCGTTTATCGTCGGCGGGCTGTGGGCGCATTTCTCCGGCTTCAACTCCCCCAAAGCCATGTTCATTGCCGCCGCGTTCGTGGCAACCTCGGCGGGGATCACTGCTCGCGTCCTGTCGGATATGAAAGTCCTGGGACGTACAGAAGCGCGGGTAATTCTTGGCGCGGCGGTGATCGACGACATCCTCGCCATGCTCATTCTGGGAGTGGTAACTGCTTTGCAAGGAGGCGGTTCCGGCGGCGTGGACTGGTTGAGAATCGGCGCGGTGCTGTTGCAAGCGGTGGGTTTTGTGGCGGTAGTTGCCTTCTTCGGTACGCGGCTGGTGAAAAAACAATCTGCCCTGCTCGACGCCCCGATCAACCCCCTTTCGCCGCTGACCCTCTCGCTTGCCTTGTGTCTGGGACTGGGGGCAGCGGCGGCATATTTAGGGTTAGCGGCGATTATCGGGGCGTTTCTGGCGGGAATGGTGCTGGCGGAATCGCAGCAACGGCACACGCTGGAAAGACAATTACAACCGATTATGGCTTTGCTCGTCCCATTCTTCTTCGTTGTTACAGGGGCGCAGGTCGATCTAAAAGAACTTGCCAGCGGCGCGGCGATTGGTTCGCTGGCGGTAGTGACTGTCCTTGCCGTACTTAGCAAACTGATCGGCGGGGGGCTGGGTGCACTTTCGATGGGCAAAAAATCCGCGCTGATTGTCGGCTTTGGCATGGTGCCACGGGGGGAAGTGGGAATTATCGTGGCAAGTCTCGGACAGAGTGCGGGTGTGTTCTCCGGGCGCATTTACGCCATCATTATTGCCATGTCGCTACTCACCTCGGTGATCGCGCCGCCCATCCTGAAAGCCTTGCTCGCGGGTGATCCGGTGCCGGATGATACGGGAGACGATAGCGAGGTGAGCCATTTAACCCGGGTGGATGAAAGCGGGTTCGAGAGTCCCGCGCAACCGGAAAGGCATGATACGCAAGCATGACGCAAAATCTGCTGGGAGTTACGCGGTTGCTCCGGGAACCTCACCCCTGGGCACCCTCTGGCTCCCCCTCTCCGTGCCGGAGAGGGGGAGCCAGAGGGGACGCGCGGTAAGCGAAACATTTCCGGCATGTTACTACCCCTCT
>JAYULM010000093.1:0-4657 GCA_043763605.1 Armatimonadota bacterium
GTAAGACACCGGAAGCAGTTCGCCGCAACGTGTCCCCTCTGGCTCCCCCTCTCCGGCACGGAGAGGGGGCGGGGGGGGTGAGGTTCCGGGCGCAACCGCGTAACTCCTGTATAGGAAGAGATTCCGGTCGCGGCTCTTTAGCAACGCCGCGCCCCGAAACGATAAAGAATTGTCGCCGGAACTGTGTTCGGCAAAGTACGGGACCCCCTCTTTCCATAGGAGAGTAGCCGTAAGGCAACCGTCTTGAAAACGGTCTCATTCGTGCTTTGCGCGGACCGCCTGTCCGGAGATAGATTATTTTGTGAGAGAAAGCCGCGCGGTTCCCCAGAACCGGGCGGCTTTTGACATCGTATATAACGGCGCGCCCCACCCCCTTCCACTTGAACCGTTCTCAGCCCTTCGCGGTGTCTACCCACTGCGCAACGCGTTTTCCAAGCAACGCATCTTCCAAACACGGCGGTGCAAGGCAATTCGAAATCAACTTTTCGGAAATTTACAATGAGTACCTCGCGGACTTGACAACCCGATGTTTGCATTATATAATCCAACCGTGTCATTTAATTGACATAGTTGGACACCTGAAATGCGACGTAGCACGGTCCTGCCAGAAAACACCCCTATTACCCCCCGCCCGAAATCCGCCTACTGGCGCATCGAGTCCGAAATGCGGGAAAAGATTCGCACACATGCATGGAGTGCGGGTACCATGTTGCCCGGTCGCCAGGTTCTCGCTCGCGAATATGGCGTTGCCCGTGGAACGGTAGATCGTGCCATCGCCAATCTTGTCGCGGACGGCACATTGTTCGCGCAAGAGGGACGCGGAACGTTTGTCGGGGGGGACGCACCGTTATCATCCCCAACTGCGCCCATTCCCTACACCCCGCCCGCCCTGCCCAAGCGGCAACCCGTCGCGGCGCGTCTCGGTATTATCGCGGCATTGCCCGCAACGCCGCAGTCGGTTTCCAGCGATCTGTCGGCAACCCTGTGGATCGACACGGTGATTGCCTCGCTGGAGCGTGTTTTCGCGGCACTCGGTGGCAGGGAATCCTGCTTTTATATGTGGGATTCAATGATGGAACCAACCGAAGCACTCGGATTATCCGTTTCAGCCGCTTTGCGGGAAGGAGTGGATGCGATAGCGATTGTTGCCTTGCATGAAAATAAAGGGGTCGACAACGCTGTATATCATGCACAATCGCTTGCCGGGCAAAGCGTCCCGCTTGTCTGTCTCTCGTGGCACGAAATGCAACGACCGATTGCGAACGTGTTCTACGACCAGGCATTCGCAGGCTATGTCGCCGCCGATCACCTGTTGCAACGCGGGTACGACTCGTTGCATTATTTCGCCCCGTTTGCCGCCGACTGGATACAGGCTCGCATCACCGGAGCGCGAGCCGCCGTGCGACAGGCGGGCTTACCCCCCGAAACACTCACCATCGTTCCCCATGAAAACCGGGAAACACTGCCGCCGTATATCTCCTATTACTCCGGGCGCGACCAAACCATGTACCATTTCGTTCGGGAATGGCTCCGCACCCGGAACGGGCGGATACCGACCGGGACCGGGATCATCGCCCTCAATGATTGGGAAGCGGGCGAGATACGCCGCGCCCTGGACGCCGGGACGCCACAGAAGCCGGGGGCGGATTACGGGCTGATCGGTTTCGACGACAGCCCACAATCCCGGATGCACGGTCTGACGAGTTTGCGACCGCCGCTGGAAGAAATGGGCACGGAAGCCGCTCGACTGCTACACCATTTGCTCGCGGGCGAAGGACGCCACAAACAGGTACGCCTGTTTTCGCATCTGTTGCCGCGAAAATCCACCAACCGAAAGGAAACCCCGACGGATCGCTGACCTCTTGCCGCCCGCGAAGACGTGGACCCCGGCACTGACACCATTGTTATCATTGCAACGATAGCAATATAAAGGATATTCTCATGCGGAAATTATCTATCATCGACGAAAAAGGGCACTCTGCTCTTCGCCGAATCGCCACGCTGACGGCAATCGGTGCCGTTCTATCGACCGTGCTAACCCTTCCGGTGCAGGCGCAATTCACCGACCGGGATTACGTCGGCATCAACAACGCCACCGGAACCAACAACGATCCTTTCTATGCCATCGCCACGGTCAATAAAATGAACGCTGTCGGGTTCGGGACCGGACGGATGGGCATGGATGGGGTTGGCGGTCGCTTTGTCGGCGACACGTTCAACTGGACCGCACGCGACGCCGTAGTGCAAAAATACCTCGACGGCGGCGTCAAAATCGCGTGTGTCCTCGGTGTGCGCGAACACACCGATGCGGGGGCGAACTACGATCAGTGGAAAGCCAACTACCGAAACTTCTGCCGGGGCGTCATGAACCGCTACCGGGGGAAAATCTTCTACTACATCGTCGACAACGAGCCAGATGTGTCCTATGGCGGCGGGCAGAAGGGAACACAAAACGCGCAGTGGTGTATCGACATGACGCGTATCGCGTTCGAGGAGGCACGCTCGATTGACGGCAACATCAGAATAGAATCACCACCTGCCAACTCCCCGGAAAGCGACCTCTTGCGGCAGATGATTGCGGGTGACATTGGCTCCGTTTGTGACTTTATCGGCACACACGTTTACGGCGCACAGATCGACGAAGGGCGGATGGGACGACCGTGGGATTGGCTCAATCAGTACGGTACGACGCGCAAGCCGATTTCGGTGAGCGAAGCCGGAGTCCCTGCCTTTTGGGCACCCAGCGGGATTGACGGGCAGGAATGGCGGCGACGCTGGCAACAGCAGTGGTATGTGTCTATGAAGCGTTTCGGCTACGCGCAAGGCATGCTCTTCTCGCTGACCGGAGGGGAGTCCAACTGGGAGTATTACGACTACTTCACGTTCGCCCCGATTTTCGGACCGCTCGATTTCGATCTTCGCAACAAAGCGTTCCGCAAAACGGGTTTAGAAAACCCCGGCTTCGAATCAACCAACGACCCGGAGTATGGTTGGCACGTCGTGTTTCCCGTCGACACCGCCAACCGTCCGACATGGGCACAGTTCATCACGAACAATTCGTCGCAAGCCCGATCCGGCAGTGGTCATCTCCGGCTCGACTCCACCGCCAGTACCTCCTATCCGATTGTACGCAAGGTAGTGAATAATCTTGTCCCCGGTCGTGCCTACACAGCAAAAGTGTGGGCACATATTACGGGCAACGCTCTCGCCGGGTTGCAAATTGAAGGAACACAAATCCTGAACGGATCACTATCAACTGCGGCAACCACGCGCACAACAAATGCATGGCAAGAACTTTCGGTATCGTTCACGCCGACGAACCCCTTCGCGGTTGTGGCTTTGTACACCGAGGGCTACGCCAACAGCGGCAGTTTCGTCAAGTTCGACGACGTTTCGCTGGCTGAGGGGGGTGCGAGCGTTATCCCGTTCGGAATCAACATTGGCATCAAGGCGAACGGCAACGGGCGGTTTGTTTCCAGCCATATGGGGGATTCGCAACTGCTCATGGCGAACTGGGCGACCGGCATCGGCTCATGGGAGCGGTTCCGCATCGTGGGCGCGGGGAACGGCAACGTCGGCATACTTTGCCTCGATAATAACAAGTACGTTTCGATGGACAACAACCGCGCCGATAAGGCACTGCGCGCGACGTGGGCGAACAACATCGGCTCCTGGGAAACGTTCCAGTGGGTAGACCTGGGCAACCAGAAATTCGCGCTGAAGTCGCCGATAACCGGCAAATATGTCGCCAGCGACCTGAACGACCGGGGCATTTTGAAAGCCCTGTGGGCAGATAACATCGGTTCTTGGGAGCAGTTCGAGTGGTCGCAAACCCCGTAGAACCACTCTGTGCGAAGCCCGCACCGAGCGGTCGGTGCGGCAAAAGAGATCCGGGACACGCTTCTTTAGCGGAACCGTGCCCAGGAACGATAAAGAATCGTCGCCGGAACTGTGTTCGGCAAAGCACGGGACCCCCTCTTTCCAAAGGAGAGTAGCCCGAAAAGGCAACCGTTGTCGAAACGGTCTCATTCGTGCTTTGCGCGGACCGCCTGTCCGGCGACGTTTCATTTTGATCAACAAAAGACCGCTACCCCAACCGGGCAGCGGTCTTTTTGTTCGGGAGTTCCTACGCTCCCATTACGCACCGATCAATAGGCTCCCCAGGTGAACTCCTCCCAACCCTGAACCGTGTCCGCCCACGGCGCGATCAGCCTGCCGCTATCGTTGAGATTCGCCGTGACATACTTCCCGCTGACCGCGCTTTTCAAGGCAACACGGTTCGTCCCCGGTCGCGTCTCCCAGGTGAACTTTTCCCAGAAGTCGATGCCTGTCGCGAAGTCGGCGCGGAGAGGCTTGTTCGTGTTGTTATCATAGACCGTGACGTACCGGCTGTTATTCAGGCTGAACAGGGCGACCTGACCGTTGCCCGCGTCGTCTACTCGGAACCGCTCCCACGTGCCGGGAGTGCCCGTCGCCCACGCTGCTTTAAGGTTCCCGCCGTCGCTCAGGTCCGCCGAAACGAGGAAGTTATTCGCCGCCATGAGCGCGATGGTTTGACCGATAGGAGCCGTGTTGCCCGGTGGGGTCACGCCGCCCGCGCCGCCGTCGCTACTTTTCCCACTCCCGCCGTCCGCGCCGATGCCGATCAGGGTGTCCT